>JAZDIV010000051.1:0-30119 GCA_043804695.1 PVC group bacterium
GGGGGGCGACCCTGCGAGATGTTCTGGTCCATTTAAAGGCAGTGGTGTTTCAATCCACGCCCCCGCGCGGGGGGCGACGCAAGCGGCCGTGGGATCCTGGGCCGGCCTGACCGTTTCAATCCACGCCCCCGCGCGGGGGGCGACCCTCTTGACATATCTAATTATATGCCAAGATCTAAAAAGACGAATCCGCGAACCTGTACGCGAATCGTTTTAAAAAATGAAATATGCCACGGACAATATTTTGCAATTGCCGCTATTTAATTGTCAAAGAACAGATTAACTAATCCCGCGAACTTTACTGGTGAGCGATGTCATCATATTGTTCGCGCAGAAATAATTCTCATATAATTAAAGCATCTTTTGATAGATCTATGGAATCCTTGGCTCCGATATGTTCTACTCGTCTTCGCCAGTTGCTCCCTAAAAAATAAAACCTCAGGCTGTCTTTCTCCGGAATGGTCTCATCTATCAGACGTTGGCGCAGGTCGGTCCATTGAGCTGGTGTTACCTCACATTCAAAGACAGAGTATTGAACCCGCTGCCCATAATCAAGACAGGCTTTACCTACCCGGCGAAGCCGCCGGGCGCCCCCGGGATCCGTTGTTTCAACATCATAACTGACGAGCACCATCATGGCTTTGTTCAAGCAAGAATAATTTTTATTTCCAGATAAATGGCGGATAGCCGTCTATATCCCCTCGTAAGAACCGTGCAAGAAGAAGCGCTTGGACGTGGAACAACAGACCGATTTGCATCTGTTCCCCCAGGAAAGGATGCTCAATCATATCCTGTTTGCGCTTCTGGTAAGCAACGAGAAGCGTCTTGCGCGTTTCATCTGTCATGTGGATGCCTCCCGCCTCACTCTTAATAAATCCGTCCTTCTGGACCTGTTTTAGATTGATCAACGAAAGGGCCAGACGATCAGCGAAAGGAGCGCGAAACTCCTCCATCATATCAAGGGCAAGGCTTGGTCTCCCGGGACGGTCACTATGAAGAAACCCGACCTGCGGGTCCAATCCCACTGTCTCCAGAGCCGACCGAACGTCATGGAGCAGAATTGTATAGATAAAGGAGAGGAGGCAATTCACGTTGTCTTTCGGCGGACGCCGATTCCGGAACTGAAAAATAAAGTCATCATTCTGTGACGTAATCATAGAGTTGAAGACGCTGAAATATGACCTGGAAGCGTCGCCTTCCATTCCCCGGATTTCATCCAACGATAACTCCTGACGCAGCTTTCTCAGGTGTTGGCCGACACGCGCCGCCATCTGTTTGATTTTTTCAGCACCACCACTTTCTCCATGATCACGGACGGCTCGCTGGAGTACCTTTCGACAATTTGCGATTTTCCCGATGACGATGGATCGTGCTATCTCCGCGCAAGCTTTCGGATTATCCGCTCTCCGATATTGTTCACGACGCAAAAGGACATTTCCGGAGACCGGGCCGTCGACACGAGCTAAAAAACGACCGTGCTCACTCATAAAGCTGATCGTCACATTATTTTTACAGCAGAAGCCCAGCAGGAAAGGGCTGCATAACACATTCCCGAAACAGACGATGCTACCCAGGCTGATAATCGGCACTCGGAGCTTGGTCTCTCTATTTACACTGACGATAACCGATTCACCTTCTTTCGAGAGATACGCGCCCTGGGTAGTGACGAAAAGTGTATTCAGGCATCTCTTCATTGATCGTAATCCGATACTTCCGCTTCGATCATTCTTTTTAAATAGTTTGTTGTTGAACGATATCGAGACCTAATTTTGGGAACGCATAGATCGTAAAGAGAACAGCTTTCGCATTTTTTCCCATATTCGGCTGCCGGAGTAATACCCTTCTCAAATAGTTCATGGACCTGTCGAGCCTTATTCTCCGTTTCCTGCCGTAAACATTCATCGAATTCAACATCCTTACGATGTCGGGTTTTTCCGTAATATAAAGCGCCATGTTCAATCCGAACTTCGAGCATCTCCTCAAGGCAGATAGCTTGAGCGCATAACTGGACTTCATCACAGCGATCGTCCTTGGGTTTGCCCCGCTTATGCTCAACCGGGAAAGGCTTCCACATTTCCCTTTCCCGGTGGAACTCGACCACATCGGCAATTCCGGCAATCCCTAAACGGAGAGATTTTAAAAGAACGCTATACTCAACCCGAACATCTCCCCTCGTCTCCTGGCCGCCCTGTTCAACCCTTTCATGGAGAATCCGCCCTTCGGCGGTGAAACGATTCTCCTCCCACAACCGCTCCAGATGGATCAATGCGCATTGCCGAGGACAGAAGAAATAATGCTGCAGCGCTGATATTGGAATCAACTCATCTTCTGCGTACATAGCGACTCTCGTAATATCCACTACTGTAAAAATCAGAGGAGTCAGTCCGTTTCATCCGCTTGGTCCCTACTGTGCTTCTTCGGCGCGTTCGAGCCGCACATAGCGACTCAATTTGGCGCAAAGCACCTCTCCCAAGCTTGGCTTGTCTTCCCGATAAAGAGAGATCAGTCGTTTGCCCTCCTGCTGGTAGAGCTTGAGCTTTTTAAACATCCCGATCTTATAGTCGATCGTATCCATCCCCCAGTACTCAATATAAACATCGAACTCGGGGAGATAGAAATCCGGCCTGATGGCATACCCCTCGATAATGCGCATGCGCTCGTCGTAGCGGTAGGCGATGCCATGGCGGCTGAGGAACTCCGCGATCATGCGCTCACCCTCGGACTGAACGAGGGTGCCGTTATGGGAGCGGATGGTCTTATTTAGTTCCACCCGGGTGTCGAAGTTGCGGCGCTCAAGGTAGACCTCATCAAAGCACTTATCGCAGAACACGCGCTGGAAGGCGCGTTGACTCCGGGCATATTCGTCCGCATCCACCTGGGCGCCGCACCGCCGGCAGCGGTGTTTGGCTTGTTCAGCTGCAATGCGGAGCGCTTCGCGGATGGTCTTGCCCGCAGAGCGCACACCTCGCTTCACGTAGTCTTTCTCTGCCGGATTCCTGAAAAGGTCGCGTAGATCATCCAGAGCTTCTCTGGCGTGGACTCCAAATGCCCCTAACGCCTTGGCTGCATACTGGCGGACTTGCGGATGTGCATCCGCAAGCAGGGGCCGCAGAGTATGCACTGCGGGACCGGGGTGTACGATACCCGCTAATTTCCCCAGCGCGGATGCCGCCAGCCGCCGAACCAGCGCCGATTTCGAACGGGTCAATGCCGCCAGCTCATCGAACGCGTCAGCATTCGCGCTCTTGCCTAAGGCTGTAGCGCGCGCGGCCAGGTGTCTTTCATTGACATGATCCATCGTGTCTTACCCCGGTATCATGACTTGTTCCGCGTCCAGAGGACGCTCCACGGCGTCATCTATCCTCCATGCGACCGGAGGCAGTCGGAACGACGCCCCGGAGGTCGCCTGCCAGTGTTGGCCAATGCCCGTAAATGGTGTGGATGCAGAGTTTTTTCTCCATCTGCGAGACTATGTCAAATCATCTCGATCAGCTCGACGCCCTGGGGGACCTTATCTCGATCAATCTTTAGCTCATAGTCCGAAAACGCCCGCGGCGGCTTCGATTCGTCATTGCGCTTTATGGTCACCAGCTCAAATAACTTGTGCGCGGGAGCATTTCCCAGTTTACTATCGTGTTTGAAAACGATCAATTTACGGGTTGTCATCTCCCCCCTCGCGGCAGACCGGTCTTGTTCGAACATATTGGTCAGGGATTCCCACAACAAACTTAGATCCTCTTCGCTGAATCCGGTCTGCTCAGCCAGAGGCGCCGAGACAAATCCATGGCAAAGATAAAGACCATAAGGAACGGTGAATTTGCGCCCCATGGTTCGTTCCTTTTCCAGATCCCTCTCATTTGTCACGGCCATCCTCGTGATACAATGCTCCAGCGGAACTATTTGATCCACACTTCTGGCAAAGGTTAATTGAATCGGACCACGAACCTGGCCGGCATTAACTTCTGTTGTCATTACCGCTCCGAATGCCCTGATATCAAAGAAGTTTCCACACATCCAGGCGGTGATTTTGGCCGCTTCTTCTTTAACTTTAGGGAGCTTTTTAGGCTGTGGCTTGAGCTCGTAGGCTTTATAAGCTCGTTCGTGCTCACGATTGAGAACTGCTTTTTCTTTAATGTATATTTCATAAGGTGGCTCATCGTCCTTCAAAACGCCGACATAATTTCTCACCTTACGTTTGATACATACATCCGTGACCAACCCATCCCCGGTTTCCGGATCCACTCGGGGAAGGTTTCCCGCGTCGGGGTCACCATTGGGGTTGCCGTCTTTTACATCAAACAACAGAACAAAATCATACCGGTTTTTCAGAGCTTCATTCATTGTTTACCTCCTTCTCTTTCGATGATTTTTCTTTTTTAGTATAAAAATCCTGCCGCTGGTGATAGTAGCCGATGGCGAATCTCCCCTGATCCGACAAGTCGAGATGAGCCGGAATGTTGTCGGCCTTCGCCATAATCTCACCAATGATTCTCTCAAAATAGATCTTCAGTCCCTCGCTTTCGAGTTTGGCTATATGGTGACATTTTAGCTTGAGTAATCTCGGGAAGACTACCACAGGCGTACTTGACGCCGCTCCATAGAAAGAATCCCGGATAGTCGTATTGATCCCGGGATTTGCCGACTCCTGGACCCGTTCCAGTACGGCGAACAATCGCCCCAGCAGGTATCCAATGTTGGTATTGTCTATATCAAGCGCCATATCAACCTCCTTTTGTTGTTTGTGATAATAACGAGATTTTCGAACAAGCACCGCTTTTATAAGAGCCGCCCGGGGATAAGAAACCTCCCTCTCCGCTCGAGCTCGACGCACAGCGGAAGAGAGAAGAGACATGGGATAGGGCGTGCCGTTCAATATTGAGAGCATCACTTCACCGGCCAAATTTGACTGGATATTCTCCGATTTTCCTCCGACAGCAGTTGATACCAATAGACGAAATAAGGAAAGATATTCAGGGGACTTCGGACCATGGACAATAGCACAATCAAGAAAGTGCTGCCGGATGGATGCGACAACTTCCTTGACCGTCCCCGCATACCAGAAACGAACTGCAATACGAGCAGCATTAGGCGCAAGTCCCAGTACATAAAAAGAAGTCGGATCCTCCTCAACCGGCGGCGCTCCTGATTTTGGCGCTGTGAAGAGCGCGCGCAGGGCAGCATTATCCTGATCGGATTCTCCTTTTGGTTGCACTCCGAATATCTCGGCAAAGATGGGTTCTATTTCGTGCTTCCTTTCCGCCCAGAAGATCGTGCTGGCATCTCCAACCTGGATCCTTTGGCGCGAATCCCGCGCAAGAAGTTCATTTAAAGCTGTCGTATAGGCAAACTCTGATTCTCCCCCGATCGGCGCATTGTAACCCTGCTTTTTTTCATAAGAATTAAAAGCATATAAATTAAATGAAACAATATTGGCTCCGACTGATTGCGCTCCCCATATCCCTTTAATCGTGGTGTGAAGACGAATAGGAGTATTCAGTTCACCATCGATCAAGCATTGCCGTTTTGGACCATCTTCAATATCCAGCATATTTTTAACAGCAGCAGTAACGGCTTTTATCTGACAAACCAGTTTGTTCGTACCTTCAATTTGAAAACTGATAATCCCTCCACTTTCCTCGATTTCCTCCCATAAAGGATGTTCGAATACCTTCCTGAAATTCCCTTCATTTAAAAAATTAAATACAGCGGAGACTGCCTCATTCTCTATTATTGAGGGGGTTTGGCGGATCCGTTCTATAAACGCCTGATGCTGAAGAACTGCACGCTTCTTAAGTCTTTCCGCGTCTTTTTTAGGATCGGGGCGAGGAATACCGAAAACATAAGCCTGATTATCCCACAATAAATTTGCGGCGATATTTACGGACTTTTTTACCCCATGAGGAACACGATATTTCCGGGCAATCTTTTTATTTCCTTCACCTATTCTGGTATCGACGATTCCTTGAAAGTTTCCTTTGTTATCAAGAATGATAATAAACGGGATTCTCTTTTTTTCGAAACCACGGGGAGCTATGTTTGAATTATTATCTTCCTTGAGCCGCCGGTAATATGCACTTAACGCCTGGAGGATCATGCCCGCACCTCCTGTAATTCGAGTAGGGGAACCTTTATTCTCCCTTTCTCCAGTTTGGCTCGAAAGAAGCGTGCTTCAGGCTCTTTTTTGGAATAATCCATATCCAGGAGCATCCAGCCCAAATCCCGAGGTTCATCCAGTAATTCCGGTAATGGATCATGTAGCCCAATCAGCTTGAAATGAGCCGGGAATTCACGACATCCAAGATAAGGCCGATGGAAACATTGGCCTTTTTTAACTCTACGTAAAAATATCTCCTGGAATTTGACGGCATTATCGGAATCGCCCACGTCTTCGGTCATTTCAAAAAACGCGTGGATGATATATTTTACATCCCGCAAAAAAAGGCCGGCTCGTTGCTGACGCTCTTTTTCAATGTATATTCCAAGATTTCCACGTCCCCGCTTCATCGCAGTTTTAACCGTGCCGGTTCGAATTACCTCACCTACTTCGTTTCTCCTCACTGATTCCCAGCGTATGGGGTTTAACAGGTCTATCTCAATAACCCGCCATCGGATTGCCGGTTTCCAGAGAATTGCCTCCAGAATGCCCCTCGCGGCGGAAGGGGTCATAACATCGTACGAGACCCTCTCAACTTTCATCTCTGGACGAGTAAAACAGGCATTCCTTCCCCATACCAGCAAACGAAACGGATCGCTTTTAATGTTCGTTTTATTCATTTTTCCTCCTTTGAATAGGCTAAGTAATCAATAATTCCGGATTACAGGGGGCAGTTACATCATATTGAACTCCTGTTACCGGATGATACAAAATAGGGCTTATCTGAGCATAGGTCCCCGGGCAGTTTTTCAACTCTTCTATGCTTCCCGAATCTACCAGGTTGCTCATAGCATATCTGGGAATATTTACCACGAATCGCTGTAGTGATCGCATGAGTTCTCTATTGGGCCCGATTTTGTATAACAAATCGATCAGGTCTGCTCCTTTCCCATACCTGACCAGAACCGGAACCTGAGCATCTTTAATAATTTTAAATTCCCGGGATGCTGAACGAAAACTGAAACGAAGTTCGGCATCCGAGGCCAGAAGTCGAAGGATATTGTGTCGATCAAGATTATCACCCTGCAACCAGTAAAGTTCCTTAAAAAAGGCATAAAAACGTTCCGGAGCTAAATGGTCGGTAGAATCTTCAGAAAGCAGCCGTCTTCCAAGTTCGCCGGCTTGCCGAAGGTAACCCACTGGGAATGTACTGGGAGGAACGAATACCACAACTTTTCCGGCAATAAGCTCATCTTCCCGGTTGCATCGCCCGGCGGCTTGAGCGATGGAATCAAGTCCGGCTAGAGCTCGATAGACAACCGGAAAATCAAAATCAACTCCGGCTTCGACTATCTGGGTACTAATAACCTTGGTAGGAATACCGGCAGTGAGTTTATCCCTTATTTCTTCGATAACTTTCGATCGGTGAGCTCCACACATAAGTCCGGAAAGATGGAATGTTCCTTCCGGCATCAGGGAATGTAGATTAAAGCAGTCATCTCGGCGGTTAACGATGCAGAGGAGAGTCGGATATTGTTGTAGTTCGCCTGCAAGATCTGACCATGAAGTTGGCACGTTCAAATCTCCAGGCACTTCAAGAGAGATTCTTTTTAGTTTCCGATGGAGCGCATCGGGATTTTCAATGATTTCAATCGTGTCCGGAAGACCCGGGAAAGAAAAATCAGGTCCCTTTTGAGGTGAAAAAGCCGGCTGAGTTGCCGTGCTCAGCAGAAAAGTTGCTCCATAGTCCTCATTTAATTTCTTAATAACGAAAAGAATAGGATTTAAATATTCAGGAGGTAGAAGCTGCACTTCATCAAGAATAACAATACTGTTTACAATATTATGAAGTTTCCGGCATCGGCTTGTTTTGCAGGAAAAGAGAGATTCAAAAAATTGAACGGTGGTTGTGACGATGATTGGTGCATCCCAATTCTCGCATGCAAGACGGGTTTGGCTTGTTTCATTTTTTTCATTATCTTCTACTATATTACTGTGATGCTCAATTACGGAGCCGCCGAAAATCTCCCTGAATTGGTCGGCGATCTGCTCAATGATACTGGTGTATGGGATTACATAGATGATCCGTCGTTTTTTATGAATTGTGGCATGGGAAAGTGCAAAAGCCATTGAAGAGAGGGTCTTACCCCCGCCGGTGGGGACGGATAATGTAAAAATACCCGGATCATTATCGACTTTCTTTTTACACTGATTAAGAATATCCAAACGTATTCGGTTAATAGAACCGTAAGGATTTTTCAATGCGGATAATTTGTTTCCCATATATTGTTCGAAAATAGGGATAAGTTCTTCGATGAGTGGATAGCCTCCTCTTTTCTGGCTTTTTTGAAGGTTATAGAACCGTTCGGTGTCAATAAAATCGGCATCGACCAAGCAGGAGAACAGCATCCGTATCCATAAGGCAGGGTCGGCTCCCGGACGGGGACGATCAACCGGCATTTCACCGGAAAGAATATTCAAGGGAGGAGCAGACTTTTTTACATCATTCAAGAGTTCTTCATTCTCAAGACGCCGGGTCAGAGCGGCATTACCCGTTTCGTCACTTTGCCAATCCGGTAAGCCGGCATGATGTCCCGCAATTAAATAGGCAAGAATCCTTCCGGCCGGTCCTAATGTTTCAATTACATGTATAGCACCGGCGGTTGAGTGATCGACTCTTCCCACATTTGAACTATGCTCACCAGCAATACCCATGGAAGAATTTATCATTTTTTGAAACGCAACAGTATATTTTCCCAAATCATGCCAGAGGCCGGCCAGATAGCCCCATCCGGAACAACCGAACTCGCCCGCGAATTTACCGGAAAGCTCGGCTACTTGTAGTAAATGATCTTCCAGAGGCTGCCACTCGCTTTCCGGCCGGTTGTCGAGACTGTGAGCGAAATATTTTTTCCCGGCAGCTGGGGTCATTTTATAGTAACCTCGGAAAAGAATCGAAGATGATCCCTGGTTGTTTTAATCATTATGAATAGGAATTAACATTGCCTTAGCAACTTCATCTCAGAAGAAGCTCCTGTATCTTTCCAAGAGTGAGGATGTCATTGATGCCGAAGTCAATATCTTGCAGGACGGCGCCGGCATTTTTGAAATCCTCGTATTCTTCATCGGTGCAGACGTGACCGAGGGCGCCGACCCTTTTGACGTTCTCCAGATATTCGGAGATCTCCCAGGGTTGGAAGATGGATTTTATCTCGGTGATGAATTCGGGGAGTTCCTCCTCGAACTCGGAATGTTGCTCCGCCGCCTGGACGAAGTTCATCAGCTTTTCCCCAATCAGATAGCCGAGCGCTTTCTCCACCCCGAACCTCTCCATGATATCCTCCGCCGCGCGGCATTGATCTCGCCAGATACCGGCCAATTTTCCCATATTGCTCATGGGTTTCTATGCTTCCTCCTCCAGACGGACCGGCATGATGATCGCCACTTTATCCGGGTTGCGCCCGGTAACCTGTACGTGTTGTTTATTATCATTGAGATGCAGGAATAACGATGGGTCTTGGAAACCGGAGACGGCGTCACGCAGGTAATTGACGTTGATTCCGATGAGAAGGGAATCTTCCGTAGCCTGGAGTGTTTTTACCGGGAGCTTGTGACTAAAACGCCCTGTCGCATCGTTCGTCAATTTTAGTTTCAACCGGTTCTTTTCAGGCTCGAACGACATTCTCAGGGTAGTGCTGTGGGGTTCATACTCCGACACATACACGCTTGCTTCCTCCAGAGCGGAGAGAAAGTCCGAGCGATTTATTTCAAAGACATACGCGTATTCATTATCCAGAAGCTGATGATAGTCCGGATACGTACTATCTTTAATGTTGAGAGGGGTTCCGATCAGAAGCCAGAGACCTTTTTGCGCATAGATTCGGCCGCTCTCCCCGACACCGATCATGCCACCGGCCGGATCCAATTTCAAAAGCAGGTTAACGTAGTCCCCGGGTATGATTATATTCGTTTCCGAAAAACCGTGTCCCCTGAGGCAATGGATCCCTCTCCCATCGGTGGCGGTTACGTCTTCTCCAATAGAGACTCCATTTAATAAGTTCGGTTCTTCGTGATCGAACATGGCGGGCGCCACGAATGCGAGGTCGTTGACAAGGTTCCGGCTGATCGAGGACCATGTCTCAATCCGTTCGGCCGGGGCATCGGGGTATTCGGCGCCGGAAGTGCCGGGCAGGTAATGTCTTTCCGCGATACGCAGGAAGAAATCTTCAAGCGACAGCTCCACCGGAAAGTCGGGTTTCTCCGACAAAGAGCGGATGACCGTTTCAAAGACATTCGGCCGGACGCAGACGCCTTCCCGCCACCCGTCGGCCTTGCCGGGAAGATCCGCCTTCAGCCGGATTACCAGGTCATTCATGAAATCGCTTTTATGAAGCAGAAATTTGTCGTCACGGACGGATAGGCGGAAAAAGCTCTCATCGGGGAAAAAGCCGGTCCGGTTGTCGAATTTCTCCAGCGCGTTGACGGCTTTTTTCAGCAATGATTTCTTGACCTTCAGCATGTTCCCCCCGGGGCCCAACGGCATGGTGAAAGGATGGCTGAACAGAGCATTATATCGTTGCCTCCGGCATTTTTCCAGAAATATAACTATTCAACCGATGGGATTTTTGTCTCTTTTCCCGCTTCATGTGCCATCGGGCCGGATTGCCGGCGATATATTCACGGATTTCGTTCAATTCATGTTCGTCCCGAATAATATGTTCGTAATAATTCCGTTGCCATAATTTTCCGCTAAACGGTGGCCAATTGTGTTGTTTGACGCCATCGATATATCGTTTCGTTGTCATGGTCTTGAACCGGTGAACGATATCCGGCAATGATAATCCCGGATGGTCCGTAGGGGCAGGCTCCCGTGCCTGCTCTCCAGGCCCCTCTGCCTGCCCGGGGAACGGGCACCCACAGGGGGGTGCCCCTACGGGTGGTCGGCCTGGCGGGCAACCACGGGGGGTTGCCCCTACGATGACGATACCGTGGACATGGTCGGGCATGATTTGAAACACATCGATGCCGATACCCAGATAAAATATCGGTAATTCATCCCAGACTGTCCGGATCATACCCCCCGCGTCATTCAGTACCATTCTTCCATCAATAATTTTCCCAAACAAATGTGCTCCGTTCTTTACACAGGTCGTGACATAATACGCCCCCTTCCGGGAATAATCGTATCCGCGCAAACGGATGGATCGGCGATTGTGGGAAATGCCATGGGAAAATTTCACATTCATTATATTGTTCGTCATGGGGCGAATTCTGGACCCCGGCGGTAAACCACGTGGGGTTGCCCCTACGGGTGGTCGGCCTTGCGGGCACCCACGGGGGGTGCCCCTACGGTTGTTTATATATTAGTCGTTAATGGAGGGGAGTTTATTCCCAAATTTCTTTAATCCGGGTTGACAATAAACAGCCTTTCCGCTACAAGTGTTTCTCTTCATAGAATCGTGGCCATGGATTCGATTAAAGAAATTTCACGGAAGCTGTCGAAAATAGAAGATCCGGAGCTTCTCGAGGGGTTCTTACGGGAGATTTTAACCCCGAAAGAAGTCAAGGACATTTCATCCCGCTGGGAGCTGGTTAAGCTGCTGGAGGAGGGAGTCAGTCAGCGGGAGATATCCCGCCGTCTGGGCCTGAGTCTCTGCAAGATCACCCGGGGCGCCCGGGAGTTAAAGAAGCCGGACTCGGCCCTGCGGAGAGTGATTGGAGAAAACCGCTAATCTCGCGAATCTTCACTGGGTTATGTCAAAACTAAATATGTGCGGATCAGGAAATCAGAGGACCAGAGGGAAGAGGATCAGAATATCAGGGGATCAGGCAGGGGAGCCGGACTCTCCTGGTAACCGGATATCCTGGTATTCTTCCCACTGATAAACTGATAACCTGATATTCAAGTGGATAATCAGCCCGTCCATCTAATCTCCGGGCTTTGTAAAAAAGCTCTATTATAGGAGGTCTGTCATGACCTTACGAGTCCTGTTGAATGAAGACGAGATCCCGCGGCAGTGGTACAACCTGGCCGCCGATCTCCCCACGCCGCTCCAGCCGCCCCTGGGGCCGGACGGCAACCCCGTCACCCCCGACATGCTGGCCCCGGTCTTCCCGATGAACCTGATCGAGCAGGAGGTCAGCCGGGAGCGGTGGATCGACATCCCGGAAGGCATCCTCGAGATTCTCTACCGCTGGCGCCCGTCGCCGCTGCAGCGGGCAAAGTATCTGGAGGAAGCCCTCGGGACCCCGGCCCGGATTTATTACAAGAACGAAAGCCTGTCGCCGGCGGGGAGCCACAAGCCGAACACCGCGGTAGCCCAGGCCTGGTACAACAAGGAGTTCGGGATCGAGGCGCTCACCACCGAGACCGGCGCCGGCCAGTGGGGGAGCGCGCTCGCCTTCGCCTGCGCCATTTTGGGCCTGAAGTGCAAGGTCTTCATGGTGCGGATCAGCTTCGACCAGAAACCCTACCGGAAGGTGATGATGCAGACCTGGGGGGCGGAGTGCGTCGCCAGTCCCAGTACCGAGACCCAGGCCGGGCGGAACATCCTGGCCAGGCACCCCCACACCCCGGGGAGCCTCGGCATCGCCATCAGCGAGGCGATCGAGGCGGCGGTGACCGACCAGACCGGCAAGACCCGTTACTCCCTGGGAAGCGTGTTGAACCATGTTCTCCTCCATCAGACCATCATCGGCCTGGAAGCGAAGAAACAGCTCAAAAAAATCGGTGAGAAGAAGGTCGATATCGTTATCGGCTGCGCGGGCGGCGGCAGCAACTTTGCCGGTCTCTCGTTCCCCTTCGTCGCTGACAAGATCAACGGGGCCGATATCGAGATCATCCCGGTGGAGCCCTATTCCTGTCCTACGATGACCGCCGCCCCCTTTGTTTACGATCACGGCGACACCGCGAAGATGACGCCCCTCCTGCCGATGTACTCTCTCGGTCACGATTTTATCCCGCCGCCGATTCATGCCGGAGGGCTCAGGTATCACGGCATGGCCCCGCTGGTCAGCCAGGCAATCGTCGAGGGTCTGCTCGCCCCCCGGGCCATCCATCAGCTGGAGTGTTATGAGTCGGCGATCCTCTTCGCCCGGACGGAGGGCATCATCATCGCCCCCGAGACCAGCCACGCGGTGGCGGCGGTGATCCAGGAGGCGAAGAAGGCGAAAGAGGAGGGGAAGGAGAAAGTCATCCTCTTCAATTTGAGCGGACACGGGCTGATGGACCTTCTGGGCTACCAGAAATACTTCGACGAGGAACTTTTCGACTACGCCCTGCCCGAGGAGGATATCCACAAGTCGCTGGAGGCGTTGAAAGGGTTGCCGAAACCGTCCACGGCCAAGACCGGCAAATGGTAGGGAGAAAATAGTAAGCGGTAAGCGGTAAGCGGTTGGTGGTCAGCGGGCGCGATGGCGACTGCTTACTGCTCACTGCTTACCCCTCCGACTTCAAACTACTGGTGCTCTTAGACGAATGACGCTAAAGGATGGATGAGCAATATGACAGCGAGGAGATCTACTGCCGTCGGCTGGGGCATTACCTGACCTTCCGGTACTGCCGGTCGGAAAAGGGAGAACTCCCCTGCCCGAAGATACTTGACTGCTGGTGTGACCGGCTTCCCATCGGGGAGTTTCTCCATGATAATTACACGGAAGACGAGATTGCGGCGATCACGGCACCTGCCCGGCCCAAGATGGCGACACTGATCGAGCTGATCGAGCGGGCGAAGAAGAGGGGGGGATAACGGTGGCGAATACAAGATTCGCCCCTACGGTAGGGTAATAAAATCCGAATGTAGGGGCGATCCTTGTGATCGCCCACATGATTGGCGCCGGAGATTATTGTTGAAATGAAAAGGACGATATTATTATCCGGAAACGAAGCGGTCGCCCGGGGAGCCTGGGAAGCGGGCGTGATTCTGGGGACCGGCTATCCGGGAACCCCGTCCTCGGAGATCCTGGAGAACCTGAACCGGTCGCCGCCCTTGGAGCGCCGGGCTTTAGACCTGTCAGGCCGGAGCAGGATCGGAATTATAAAGAACGGTAACGGTCAGGGTAACCCAGGCCGGTTGCGAACGAAGTGAGCTAATCATATAAGGAGGCAGGATATGAAAAAAGTGTTGGTGAGCGTGGTCCTGGTTGCCGGGCTGGTTATCCCCGCGTGTATTCTCGGGGGGCAGTCATCGGCGATCCTGGGGACCGAGGACTATTTTGTCGGGGCGCTTCCGCCCCCCGGGTTCCATTTCATCAATTACCTGGCCTACTACTACTCCGATGAGCTGAAAGATTATAACGGAGACAAGGCCCCGGTGGACTTCAAGGCCAACGTCGCGGCCGAGGTTCTCCGGGGGATATATGTCTCCGACATCGAAATCCTGGGAGCGAACCTGGGCTGGCACGTGGTGGTCCCCCTGGTTTACAAGGACATGGAGATCAAGGGGGTGTTCGACCAGTCCCGGGCCAGTCTGGGCGACATCTATGTCTCGCCGTTCCTGCTCGGCTGGCACTCGGAGATATTTCACTGCGTGGCCGGCCTCGACATCATCGCCCCCTCCGGCCAGTACAACAAGGACTACCCGGTCAATATCGGGAACAATCACTGGACTTTCGAGCCGGCGGTGGCCGTTTCCCTGATCCTTCCCGAGGGGCTGAGCGTGGACGTCAAGCTGATGTATGACATCCACACCAAGAACACCGACTGGATCAATCCAGCCACCGGGATAGAAGATGATTATTTAACCGGCCAGCAGTTCCACCTCGACTATAACGCCGGTTATATGATTGTGGACAACTTTCGGCTCGGTGTCTGCGGTTATTACCTGATTGGCCTTCAGGACGACAAACTGGATGGCAGCAAGGTCCCGGACTCGGAAGAGCAGGTCCTGGCGGTCGGCCCCTCCGCCATGTACAGCGTCAGCAAACAGCTCCACCTGGTGGCCAAGGTCCAGTTTGAGACACTGTCCGAGAACCGGCCCGAGGGGATCATGAGCTGGCTGAAGCTGATCTACAGCTTTTAAAAACAGCGGCTTTGCCGCTGTTTTTAAGCGAGAGTATTCAGTCATACCCGCCACGGATTATTGATAATTGCGGGATGATGCGGTACCCCGCTGTTCACGACAAAACGGTAGTATCCACGCGTTGTCGAATATTTTAGACACCGGCCCGCTCATCCTCTGCAGGATGAAAACAGAGGAGCCCCCCCGATGGTATCGGGGGGGCTTTCCTCTTTCAGGAGTTTCCTTTTCTATTGACACGGGGGGGGCTTTTCTCTATTCTCCACCCCTTTTTTCGGCATGCGGGTAAGCGGGAAATCCCGCTTACCCGCATGCCGAAAAAAGAAAAATTAACTAAATGAGCGCCGCAGGCGCTAATTTAAAAAGGAGGAACAGAGTACGGATGAAGACCAATAATTTCCTGGGACGGGACTGGATTGATGCCGAACTGGACTACACCAGGGAGGAATGGGAGACCATGATCGATATCGCCCTGGAGCTGAAGCGCCGCTTCGCGCTCCGGGAGGACACGTCGCACCTGCTCAAGGGCCGGACGCTCTTCAGCATGTTCTTCAACCAGTCGCTCCGGACGCGCTCCACTTTTGCCGCCGGCATTATGCAGCTGGGCGGGAATTATCTCGAACTGGAGCCGGGCAAGACATACACCCCGGCCCGGAAGGGATTTGACATCCCCTACAAGACCGAGCGGATCAAGGATGTCGCCGAGATGCTCGACCGGGTCGGCGACGCCATCTCGATCCGGATGTACGGCCCGCCGGCCGGGTGGAACTACGGTTTCGCCAACGCCACCATGAAGGAGTTCGCCGAGTACGCCTCCATCCCGATCATCAACATGGAGTGCGACAAGTACCATCCCTGCCAGGCCCTGGCCGATATGATCACCATCAAGGAAAAGTTCGGATCCTTCAAGGGGCTCAACCTGACGATGTCCTTCGCGTATTCCGGCTCGATCGAGAAGCCGCGCGCGGTCCCGCAGAGCGTCATTCTGGCCGGCACGCTGATGGGGATGAACGTCACCCTGGCCCACCCGGAGGGGTACGATCTCGATCCCGAGGTCATCAAGCAGTGCCAGAAGAACGCGCAGGAGCAGGAAGGCTCGTTCCGGATCGTCAATGATTTCGACGAGGGGTTCAAAGACGCTCACGTCGTTTACCCGAAGGCCTGGGGAGCGTACACCTGCTTCAACTACTTTGATCCCAAGACGGGCAAGAAGATCAAGGATCAGGATCACAAGGAGGCGACTCGCGTCAACGAGCTGGCCCAGGGGTGGATGACGACCCGGAAGCAGATGGACCTGGTCGACCATAAGGGCATCTACATGCACTGTCTTCCCGCCGACCGCGGCCAGGAAGTCACCGATGAGGTCATCGACGGTCCCCGCTCGGTGGTGATCGATGAGGCCGAAAACCGCCTCCACGCCCACAAGGCGATCATGGCCCTGATCATGGGCGGCCGGTTATAAACCGCAGATGATGCGGATTAAAAAGGGACCGTGGTCCTTGCGGACTCCGGTCCCTTTTTTAATGTTTGAGGATAGCTCGAATGCCGTCACCGATATGGCTGATGACCTGTGCCGAACCGGATAATATTTCTTAGATATCTTTTCCCAATTCCGGTACAATACGGTACAATACCGGAGGAAAAATTTTATTATGAAGAGAGCGCTGGTTACAGGAGGGGCGGGTTTCCTCGGTTCCCATCTCTGCGAATTTCTGCTCGATCGAGATTTTCAGGTGGTCGGCATGGATAACCTGATCACCGGCTCGGTCCAGAATATTGAGCACCTGGCGGGGATTGAGAATTTCACGTTCATCAAGCAGGATGTCACCGAGTACATCTACCTCCCCGGGCCGCTCGATTACATCTTCCATTTTGCCTCCCCCGCCAGCCCGATCGATTACCTGGAACTGCCCATCCAGACTCTCAAGGTCGGCTCCCTGGGGACTCACAAGACGCTCGGCCTGGCCAAGGCCAAGAAGGCGACTTTTCTTCTGGCCTCCACCTCGGAAGTTTACGGGGACCCGCTGGTCCATCCCCAGAAGGAAGATTACTGGGGGAACGTCAACCCGATCGGACCCCGGGGGGTGTATGATGAGGCCAAGCGGTTTGCCGAGGCGCTGACCATGGCCTATCACCGGTTTCACGGAGTTGATACCAGGATCGTGCGGATCTTTAACACCTTCGGGCCCCGGATGAGAGCCCGCGACGGGCGGGTCGTCCCGGCGTTTATCTGCCAGGCGCTGGCCGGAGAGCCGCTGACCGTCTTTGGAGACGGCTCGCAGACCAGGAGCTTCTGCTTCGTCTCCGATCTGATCGACGGCATCTTCCGGCTGGCTTCGTCTTCGGAAACCGGTCCGGTTAACATCGGCAACCCGCGCGAGATGACGGTCGGCCGGTTCGCCGAACTGATCATCCGCCTGACCGGCAGCTCCAGCCGGATCGAGTATCGCCCCCTCCCGGTTGACGACCCCAAGATCCGCCAGCCGAACATTGCCAAGGCGAAAAGAGTCCTGGGCTGGGAGCCCCGGGTGGAACTGGAGGAGGGATTGAGACAGACCATCGACTGGTTCCGCATTAAATTAGCGCCGGCGGCGTTAATTTAAATAATCACATCTCGCTGAAATAAAAATATAGTGAGAACGATTTGAGAATTAGTTTAAGTCCAACACTTCACGCCAAAACGTTAATTCCAAAAAATTTATAGAGGGAGGAATATGATGCCGATATTCAGAAAACATCTCTGGCTGCCGGTCGTTCTGGCGGTGTGTTGTTTCCCGGCCTGTTTCTTCGGCGCCGAAGAAGGCGATACCACTCCCCCCGAGAAACTGGAGGAGGCTCCCCCCCGGAGCGTCTACGAGAATCTTGATCTCTTTACCCGGGTGATGGAGATCGTGAACCAGAAGTACGTGGACAAGGTCGACCGGCAGAAGCTCATCTATGGAGCGCTCCAGGGAATGATCAGTTCGCTGGACGACTACAGCCAGTTCATGGAGCCCGATATCTACAAGGAGATGCAGGTCGAGACCAAGGGGGAGTTCGGCGGGGTGGGGATAGAGATCACCCTCCGGGACGGCGTCCTCACGGTCATCACCCCGATCGAAGGCACCCCCGCCGGCCGGGCCGGGCTTCACCCGGGAGATAAGATCGTCAAGATTGAAGGGGAGACGACCAAGAACATCACGCTGATGGAGGCGGTGAAGAAGCTCCGCGGCAAGCCCGGTTCCCCGGTCACCATCACCGTCATGCGATCCGGGGAAAAAGAGTTCCTCGACTTCACCATCGTGCGCGATATCATCAAGATCGACAGCGTTAAAGAAACCCGGATGCTCGATGACCGGATCGGCTACATCCGGCTGGTCCAGTTCCAGGAGAACACGATGGAGGAGTTCGATCAGGCCCTGGAGGAACTGGAGGCCGCGGAGATTAAGGCGCTGATCCTTGATCTGCGCTGGAACCCGGGCGGTCTGTTGACGTCGGCCATCGGCGTCGCCGACCGGTTTCTGAAAGAAGGGCAGCTGATCGTCGAGACCCGGGGGCGCGACGAGCAGGTGGAGATGCAGGCCCGGGCCACCGGCGGGGATCCCGTGACGAACATCCCGATGGCGATACTGATCAATGAGGGCAGCGCCAGCGGCTCGGAGATCGTCGCCGGCGCCCTGCGGGATAATTCCCGGGCCGTCCTGGTCGGCGCCAAGTCTTTCGGCAAGGGATCGGTGCAGAGCGTGCTCCCGCTCCCGGATGAAACAGGCATCCGGCTGACCACCGGACGGTACTATACCGCCGCCCATCGGGTGATCCAGGACAACGGGATCGAACCCGACGTCGCCGTGGAGATGACGCTGGACGAGAAGAAGGACTTCTTCAAGAAAAAGTATCAGGCGCTGGAAGAGATCGAAAAGCAAAAGGAGGATCCGGAGCTGGAAGGCGATCTCCCCGAAGAGCTTGATGATGACAGCGGCGAAGATGCAGATGAGGAGGAAGAGGAGGAGTCTCTGGATCCGCAGCTGCGGACCGCGGTTGATATACTGAAGGGGATCCTGATCCAGCAGCAGTTCGACGAGGAGACCGGGGTGGAGAGTTAAAATTACTATATAACCACGAAGAACACACCCGTAGGACAACCGTACGGGGGTGCTCTTCGTGGTTTTATTGTGCGCACAAGAAGTGCGGATGAATAACAGATATAGTCTGCTGATCCTCCTGATCCCGGGCTTGCTGGCCGGGTGCGCCGCCCCTGAAGCGGATATTTTTACCGGGCCGCCGGCTCCGGTTTTACCGGCCGATCCGCCGGTGCTCAATCAGGTGGACATGGTTCTGGCCGGGGTCCTGGGCGGACTGATCCCTCCCTGGGAAGAGTGGCCGCCCCGGGAGGAGGTTTCGCCCGCCCCGCCGGGATCTGTCATCGTCACCCGTTCCCTGCCGCTCTCTTCGCTCGCGTATTTTTCCCGCCTCCGGCCCCGGCTCCACGCCTCGCTGGAAGAAGCGGGGATTTCCCGGTTTGAGATCAGCCGGTATCCTTCCCCCGGCGGGGAAGGGTGGGAGGTGTCGGTGGCGGTGGACGGCCAGGTGATGTACCGGGTGGAGCTTGTCCAGAAAATTGCCGCCCGGGTTGCCGTCATCATCGACGACTGCGGCAACTCGCTGAAAAATCGGGACCTGCTCTTCACCCTCGATTATCCGCTGACCGTCGCCATTCTCCCCGGATTGGCGCACTCGGCGGCGGTTGACCGCCTGGCGGCCGAGCACGGTTTCGAGGTGATGCTCCATTGTCCCCTGGAGGCGATCGATCCGGATATCCCCCTGGGGCCGGGCAGTATCGACGGCGGGATGGCGCCCGATGAGATGAGCCGGGTCTTCGAGGAGGACATCCGGAGCGTGCCGCATGCCGTCGGCATGAATAACCACATGGGATCGGCGTTCACCGCCGACACGGAGGCGATGCGTCTCCTGATGGATGAGGTCAGGAAGAAGGGCCTTTTCTTCGTCGACAGCCTGACGGTAAGAGATACCGTGACCCGGGAGACAGCGGAGGCCGCCGGCGTGCGGCATGCTTTCCGGGATATTTTCCTGGACCATGAGATGAACGACGAGTTCATCATCCGCCAGTTCGGCGTTTTGAAGAGAAAAGCGCTGCACAGGGGCTGCGCGATCGCCATCGGCCACGACCGGCAGCTCACCCTGGAGATAGTGAGCCGGGAGATCCCGTCCCTGGCTGATGACAACATCCAGCTGGTCCCGGTTTCCGACCTGATCGAGTGAGGCGGGAGAATAAACGGGAAAAACAAAGATATGCCCGCCGCACCTGCTTTTCAATCCGGATCCCCGCTCTCAGGATCTGTTGGCCGGTTTGTTCGCCATCTGATTTCATGATTGTTCTCCCGGTTGTTCTGGTGGTAGCTCTACCCTGCTCGAAAATTATGTCACCTTGAAACCAAATCAATTAAAACCACGAAGGACACGAAGGTCACGAAGATTTAAAAAAAATGAGCTAAATTTCGTTTGTTCCTCAACTATTCTTCGTGTCCTTCGTGCCTGCGCGCTGAAGCGCTACGGCGCGCAAGCGTGATCTTCGTGGTGAATTACTTCGTTGTTTTAGATGAAATCTTCAAAATACCTTTTCGAGTAAGGTATAGCTCAGCAGTATCCCCGTTGTATACCGGACGGATCGCGTGTCCTGGGCGGGAAGGCCCCAGTCCCTGATCCATCGAACCGGCCGGGGCCCGCCCCCGCAGACGGGGAACGCCGCGGCTCCCCGGCAGAGCGCGTTGATCCAGAAGCCGCAGGCCTCGAGCGCGAACAGCCTCTTTGCCGGCTGCCGGCATTCCGGTCCCGTCCCGCACCCCCGGGCGCAGACCCGGCAGGGGCCGCAGGCATACGTTTCGATGACGGAGTATCCCTCTCCGCCCAGGGCTTGGGCCGCCCGGACGAGGAAGGGGTGGATGTCTCCCTGCCGGCCGGAATCCTCGCTCCCCTCAAACTGGATGATCAGGAAACTCCCGGCGCCTGAGAGGAGCCGAACCATTTCCGTCACGGCCGGCGAATGCGGCGGGCAGCCCTTCCAGTGCATCAGGATCCCGGGGCAGGAGGGGATGGATCCGTCAACGGTACGGTAGGGGATGCGGCAGAACCCCCGGATTTCTTCCTCGACAACGGCGCCGGCCGGGGGCATCAGTCCGGCCCGGAGGGTGAACCCTTTCAGGGAGGGGTCGTCCTCTTTCAGCGCCCGGAGGATGCTCCTGATCCGGCGCCGGTGGCCTGCGTGGAAACTGAGAAACGCCGCTTCCGGCTTATCATCGGCCACCGGGAGCATCCGGTCAGCCAGCCGTATGTAGTCTACTGTGGATACTGTTCTCTTCACGGCACGAGGGGGAAATGAACTCGATTATGTTTGATCCGGGCTGCCGTCGGGACCGGGTAACTATACCCTGATCGAAAAGCGTATCCCTTTGAAACAAAACTAATTAAAACCACGGAGGACACAGAGAACACGGAGAATTTTAAAAAAATGCGCGAAATCTATTCATTTATCTGTTTTTTCTCCGTGGTCTCCGTGATCTCCGTGGTAAAATTCAATCCATCTTCGAGAATAAGCCGCTTAAAATACCTTTTTGAGCAAGGTATAGCTACGTGTGCGGCATATCCTCCCGGCGGGGGGAGAGGAAGGCTCACTGCTACTTTTCCGGATATCCCACCGGCTGGGTCAGGATGACTTTCTGATCGGGACGCAGCCCCATCTTCTTTTCCAGGGCGGGCTTGTCCACGTGGCCCAGGACCACCGTGACCAGTCCTTCGGAAGCGCAGAACAGATAGACATTCTGGCTGATGAACCCGGTATCCGCCGCGGAATAGAAGTCTTGCCTTTCCCTGTCCGCTTTCCCCATGCGGGAGAGGTCGGCCACGTAGATCAGGTTCACCGGCGCGTCCTGCGTGAAATCCTGGTTCCCGGTCAGGGCCCGGATATCTTCCCCCAGAACCGGTTTCAGCATGTTGGCCAAAGCGTCGTACAGGAAAAGCCCCTCTTCCAGGGCGACGTAAATATCGATCTCCTGCCAGTTGACGGCGGAGGGCGCGGTGCGCTTCCCCGCCTCCGGCCGGTTCACCCCGAAGGCCGCCCAGAGCAGGTCGGCCAGCAGCTGCCCGGGGAGTTTTTGATTGCTGAATTCACGCGATGACCGTCTCTCTTTCAGTGCTTCCAGCAATGGCTTGCCTCCCTCCATCCGGGGCTTCAAGAGCTGGATCGGTTTCAGATCCCCACCGGCCGGGAGGAGAGGAGAGAGAAGAAGAACGACGGCTGACAGAAGGATGGAGAAGGTGAAACTGCTTTTTTTCATTCTGCCCTCCCTGATGATAAGCTTATGAAACACCTCCGGGTTATTTCCGTCTGACATAGATGGCTTTCTGCCGGGGATCGGGACCCGCCTGCCGGCTGACCACTTCAAACGCGTCCAGCGCCCGGATGAGGGAGCTTAATTTCGCGTACCCGTAGTTCCGGGGGTCGAAGGAGGGGGACTGGTTCGATATCTTGGAGCCGATGCTTCCGAGCCGGGCCCACCCGTCGTCATCCGCGACCGCGTCGACGGCGTCGGAGACGAGAGAGACCAGCTTGGCATCTTTCTTCAGCGTGGTTTCGCTTTTCCTCTTCCGGGCGCCGGGAGATTTCCTGACGGCGCTTTCCTCCCGTCCCTGCTCCTTTTTGAGAATGTCGGTGTAGATGAATTTGTCGCACGCGCTCACGAACGAATCGGGTGTTTTTCTCTCTCCAATACCGTACACGAGCGCCCCCTCTTCCCGGATCCGGGACGCCAGCCGGGTGAAATCGCTGTCGCTGGAGACGATACAGAACCCGTCGAACCGTTTCGTGTAGAGCAGGTCCATCGCATCGATGATCATCGCGCTGTCGGTCGCGTTCTTGCCGATGGTGTGGCGGAACTGCTGGATGGGATGGATGGCGAAACTGGCCAGAACTTTTTTCCAGCCGCTCAAATTGGTCGAGGTCCAGTCCCCGTAGATGCGCTTGACCGTGGTCACCCCGAATTTCGCCGTCTCCGCCAGCAGGGGTTCGATCAGGGCCGGTGAGGCGTTGTCGGCATCGATCAGCACCGCCAGCCGTTGCTGTTGTCCTGTTCTGATATCCATAATGTGCTCCTCGGTGTCAGAAAAAACCTCCCGATCCTTTGCATCCTTTGCGAGGATGATTATATCAAATCGCCACGAAGATCACCAAGGTTAATGAAAAAAAGTCAATGCGTGCTCCAGATCCCCGAAAATCCCTTCGTGGACGTCGTGACCTTTGTGGTTAGAAAGTTGCGCCGACGGGGCCGGCTCGATATGACCACGGGCATCATTCCAGCGCCAGGCTCCGTCCGAACTCCGCGGCCTTGCGCATGGCTTCGCCGTCGTCCGCGATCGCTCCCGGATCCACCGGCGCCAGCGGCAGGAGCAGGCCCGTGTAATGGGCGCCGATAATCTTGGTGGTGGAGAGGAACTGTTCCTCCAGCACCTCCAGGTTGCCCTCCAGGGTGCCGCCGCCGGAGGAGATCAGGGCCAGGGTTTTCCCGGAGAGGGGGCTTTTGATCCCGTCCTCGAGAAATTGAACCAGGCAATACATCCGGTCGATGAATATCTTGATCTGGGCGCTGTAGCTCAGCCAATATACCGGTGTGGCGAAGACGATGGTATCGTATTCCGGCAGTCTCCCGACCTGCCGCGCCACCTCGTCTCCGATCACGCACCGGAACTCCCCGGCCTTTTTGCACCAGAGGCACCCGGAGCACCCCGGCACGGTGTGTTTCAGTTTGACGGCGTTGATCTCCTCCACCGTCGCGCCGGCCTCTCTCGCCGCTTTCATCGCCCGCTCCATCAAGACCCGGGTATTGCCGTTCTCCCGGGGACTCCCGAAAATAAAGACGATTTTCCTGCTCATGAGATCTCCCCCAATGGTTGGTCAGAATAGAGGTTCTCTTTCATTTTGTATGGGTGAATCCATTATACGGGTCATTGCGAGGAGCGTTTGCCCCGAAGACCTTCGGGGTAATAAGCGACGAAGCAATCTCTAATAAAATAATTTTGGTACATTGTTATTCATATAAATTTGCGAGCGCAGCGAGCTAATTTATATTCAGGTTGTTGATGTGGTCGGCCAGTTCCTTCCTCAACCTCTCGACCAGGCCGTTTTGGGTCGCGATCTTTTCCTGGAGCGCCTCGATCTCCGTTTCCAGGTCGAGGAGCTTTTTCTCGAACCGGCTGTAGGCCTGGCTTCCCCGGGTTACCGAACCCATGTTCTTCCGCACGTGTTCCTGCTCACCGCGCAGGCTCTTCACCTCCGCCTCGAGGTCGTCGAGGTCACGCTCGGCCTGGGAGAGGGCGTTCTTCATCTCGACCACTTTCGCCAAAGCGTCGCGCGCTTTCTGGGGGACCTCGCCGTTCCGGGCGTACCAGAGAAGATCACCCGCGGCGCAGGGCAGAATGGCGATGGTCTGGGCGGCGTCCTTTTCTTCGATCACCTCGAACGTGCCGGTCTCCGCGGGCGGCACCTCGACCTCGAACCGGTAGAGGTCGCCGGTCTGCTCCAGCGGTTTATCCGGCTGGATCAGCTTCCCGTCCCTCCGGCGCGGATGCTCGATGATCACGGCGCGTTCCGTTTCGGCCTTGTTCTTGAGGATGTATTCCTGCTGATAGCGGTACCGGCGCCCGACCTCCATGACGCCGCGGACGATCTTCACGGTCACGATCCGGTCCGATGATTTTTGTGACGAGTCGACCGTCACCTTCAGGTCGATCGCGTAACTAAGCAGCCGTTTGTCCCCCGGCGAGAGGCTGCCGATCTGGGCGTCGCCGGCGTAGGTTCCGGCGTCGAAGACCGTCACCGGCCCGGCCAGCAGGCTTAAGTCCGTGTCGTTGGTAAGCCAGACCCCGTTCAGGGGATTTCCGGCCAGGACCCCCCGGTTGTAGATGCTGACCCGGCGGGCTTCGACGTCCTGGTTGATGATCGGGAGCATGGCGGACTTGCTCCGGGGGAGCGTCACCGGGCTTCCGATCCGATAGGAGAAGAGCTCGCCGACCGCCGCCCCTTCGGCGGCGGGTTGGACCGCCGCCAGCTGGTCCCGCAGGTCGGCCGCCTCCTCGAATTCCGCTCGATCGTACACCATTGAACCCGGACTCGGCGCCATCGCTTTTTGCATCATCCGCATGTCTCCCCGCCCTCTCCCCGGGGCGGCGGGAAGGTTCAGTTCTTCCAGGGGCAAGGTCATCCCCTCGGCATGGACCGGGGGACGGAGGGAGGAGTACAGCTCGGGCTCGACCACGGGTCTCGGCAGGTAAAGCGGGGTGTAGAGATCCTGGATAAACGAGATCGGCCGGCCGGAGACGAACGTCAGCTCGACGTTCTCCCAGTCGAAATCGCTTGTGTTTTCGACGATCGCCCAGCCCTGCATCAGCGCCGTCCCGGCGTCGGCATCCCCGAGAACCAGGCGGTAGCTTGTTTTCCAGACCGGCGCTTCGTTGATGTACCCGACGCGCACTCTCCGCTCCCCCTCCCCACGGAAGCTGAGCTGGACCGGCTTGCGGCTGGTGTCCCGGTTCTCGGCCAGAAGGGCGAGAGCCTTGTTCAGTTCGGAGCCGAGCTTCTCGTCGCCGAGGCGGAGGCTGGAGATCGTGTCCAGGGCGATCGATTTCACCCCCCCGGGGGTGAGGATATTCAGGATCTCCCGCTCGATGATAACGTTGGCGGGGAGCACCTGCTCCTTTCTGGTCTCGATCCCCAGGATCTTGCCCGCGATCGTATCCGGCGCCTCGACAACGACATCGGCGCCCCTGAGCTGGCGGAGAAGCTGCCCCAGGGTCGGGTCTCCGGAGATATCGACGCCGAAATTCTTGAGCGCCCGCGCCAGCGGTTCCTGTGAGGCGTAATTAACCCCGTCGATCTTCCCGCCGTCCCGGTCAATCAGCACCAGCGACTTCAGGATGTCGTTGATCTGTCCGGTCTTGAACTCAAGCAAGACATCCTCGTTCCCCCGCACGGTGCCGTTGTGTTCATAGTAGGCGACGCCCGAGATGAACGCCGTGACTTTCGTCACCGGCAGAACCGTCTCCTCCGCTCCGGCGGCCGGCACTCCCGGCACCAAGAGCGCCATCACCGGCATCCACGCCAACAGTGTCAGCTTTTTCATGGTATGTTCTCCTCTATCAAATTAGCGCCTTCGGCGCAACTTGGTTACGGTTACGGCGACGAGGCCCGTTTCGTCTATCGGCTACGGTTACGTTCACCCAACGAGGCGGCCGTTACCGTTGCCCTCACCGATACGGGCTTCGTTACCGTTGCCCTTTTTGAAAGTTCCGAAGCAGTAAATTAGATCACTTCGTTTCTGATGTATGCTACCATGTAAAAATTAGATTGGTTATGGAAATATTGTATCCCTTCAGTATCTCAATAATCTTATTTTTCCGGAGGAAAAATAAGAGATGATTGTACTCGGTATCGAAACATCCTGCGATGAGACCTCGGTCGCCCTGGTGGAGGACGGCCGGGAAATTCTTTCCAACCTGGTCGCCACCCAGATCGACCTCCACCGGACGTTCGGAGGGGTGGTCCCCGAGGTGGCGAGCCGGGAGCATCTGAGGGTGCTGGCCCCGATGCTGGGAGAGGCGATGCGGGAAGCGGGGGTCGGCCGGGAGGCGGTGGACGGCGTCGCCTTTACCCGGGGCCCGGGGCTGATCGGGGCGCTGCTGGTGGGGACATCGTTCGGCAAGGCCCTGGCCTGCAGCTGGGGGGTCCCCCCGATCGGGGTCAATCACCTGAAGGCCCATCTTTATGCTCCTCTTCTTGAAGGCGGCGTCTTTGAATTTCCCCTGGCCGGCCTGATCGTCTCCGGCGGCCACACTCTCCTGGTAGAGGCCCGTTCCTGGGACGAGGCCCGGATCCTGGGGGCGACCCGGGACGATGCGGCCGGAGAGGCTTTCGACAAGGTAGCCGGCCTCCTCGGGATCGGATTCCCGGGAGGACCGGCCATCGAGGCGGCGGCCCGGGGCGGAGACCCCGGAAAGTTTCAGTTCCCCCGGGGGATGATTGGAAGCGGTGATCTCGACTTCAGTTTCAGCGGGGTCAAGACCGCGGTCCGATATTTACTGGACCGGCTGAAGGCCGACGGCCTTCCGGTCCCGACCGCCGATATCGCGGCCGGTTTTCAAGCCGCGGTGATCGACGTTCTGACGGCAAAGTTCAAGGTTGCGGTGGAAGAGACCGGTGCCCGGACCGTGGTCCTGGGGGGCGGGGTGGCCCGGAACGAACTCCTCCGCCGCCGGGTTCAGGCTGAGTTTCCTTCTTCCCGCTACCGGGTGCTGATTGCTTCCGCCGAACTCTGCTCCGACAACGCCGCCATGATTGCCGGCCTGGGCTGCCGCATCCTGAAAAAAGGCGGGGGAGGGGACTGGACGGTCGACGCCGATCCCAACTTGGCATGGGGTGACGGCATGGTGTAAACCGCCGTGATGCCGTTGCCGGCAGTTGAGCAAGTCGCAGGAAAGGAATAATGGAGTGCTGGAGTGTTGGGATGGTGGAGAAAAATCCCCGGCTGCCGAAATAGTGCGCCGGCCCCCCGAGATTCCATCATGCCGGCCGTTTTAAAACTGCGATAATCTTTTTTTCTTTAACTTAGAAACGGCTTGTTGTACTATACTGTTCCTGTTTCGTCTTATTTTTCCTCCGGAAAAATAAGAATGTGCAAGTATTGAATCAACATCGCAGGAATAGGTTAAATCAAATTCGTGTAATTCGCGTAATTCGTAGTTCCATTTAGTTGCCCGAGCCCCGGTAAACCGGGGTAGACTGCGCGAGGGCTAAGTTCACAAGGAGGACGGAGATGCGGAGATATTCGGTTATATCCCGGCTCGGTTTGGCAGGCGTGGTCATACTGCTTTTCACCGGCACGGCTTGTTTATTCCCCGCCCGCGCCGCCGACGGCCCGTCGATCTCGGTTAAATCGGGGACCGGCCAGTTCGAGATGGTGGGGCACGAAGTGCAGCTGGAAGCGCTGGTGACCCGCGGCGGCCAGCCCCAGCCCGGCGAGCCCGTCACCTTCTGGATCGTCTCCGACCCGGCCAAGCCCGACAAGATGAAGAAAGAGGCGACCACCCCCAGCTCCTTTCTGATCACGGGGGAGGAGATCCCGGAATCGGGGATCACGATGGTGGAGGTCCGGACCGACGGGAACGGCGTCGCCACGGTGCCCTATCGCCTGGGAAGCAAAAGCGGGACCTACCAGGTGCAGGCATCGATCGACGGCCTCTCCGGCCGGCCCGCCCTCTTCTCGATCGACTCCGGCCAGCTTCCGATCCTGATCATCACGCTTCTCGGAGGCCTGGGGATGTTCATCTTCGGGATGAACCTGATGGGGGACTCCCTTCAGAAATGGGCCGGGGGGAAGATGCGCTCGATCCTGGGGTTTTTCACCCGCAACCGGGTGGTGGCCCTGTTCTCCGGGATCGTCATCACCTTTGTCCTCCAGAGCAGCAGCGCCTCCACGGTTCTCCTGGT
Organism: PVC group bacterium; assembly: GCA_043804695.1. Lineage (GTDB taxonomy): Bacteria > Auribacterota > Erginobacteria > Erginobacterales > Erginobacteraceae > CAWGIE01. The sequence goes on from JAZDIV010000051.1 coordinate 28,643, forward strand.
CGGTTTCGTCAACTCCGGCCTGATGACGTTGGCCCAGACGATCGGGGTCATCCTGGGGGCCGATATCGGGACCACCCTGACCGTCCAGCTGATCGCCTTCGATGTCGGCCAGTTCGCGCTGGCCTTCGTCTTCGTCGGTTTCGTCTGCATCTTCTTCACCAAGAACCCGGGGATCAATTACCTGGGGAGGATCCTGATCGGCTTCGGGCTCCTCTTTTACGGCCTCAAGGTGATGGGAGGGTCGATGAAGCCCCTCTCCAAGTATCCTCCCTTCATCGATATATTGCAGAAATCAACCGCCAACCCCTTCACCGGTCTGCTGGTCTCGACGATCCTGACCGGGATCATCCAGAGTTCAGCCGCCACCATCGCTATCGCCCTCGGTCTGGCCATGCAGACCGGCCCGGACGGGAAACCGATTCTCAGCCTGGTGGCCGCGATCCCGATCATATACGGGGCCAACATCGGGACCACGATCACCGCCGCCCTGGCCGCGATCGGGACCACCCGGGACGCCAAGCGGGTGGCGGTCGCCCACACGATGTTCAAGATCGCCGGGGTGATCATTTTCATGTTTTTGATCGGCCCTCTCTCCGACGTGGTCCTGAAAGTCGGCGGCACCATCAACCGGCAGATCGCCAACGCTCACACCATCTTCAACGTGGTGATGGCGCTGATATTCCTTCCCTTCACCCAGTTTTTCGGGGCCCTGGTCATGAAAATCCTCCCGGACAAGGCCGGGAAGGAGGAGGCTTTCAAGCCCCAGTACCTGGTCTCCGATCTCACCCGAACACCCGGGGTCGCCCTGGAGCAGACCAAGAAGGAGATCTCCCGGATGGCCGAGATCGCCGTCACCATGAGCGACAATATCATCGAGGCCTTCAAGCGGAAGGACCCGGCCTTCGTGGATGATTTGATCGCCGAGAATCACAAGATCGAGATCCTGGAGAACGCCATCCGTCCCTACCTGGCCGCGATCGGCGCCCGGGAGCTGCCCGAGAACCAGGCCCAGACCGCGATCATGTTCCTCAACATCTCAAACGAGTATCGGCAGATGGGCAACACCATCGCCCAAGACATTTACCCGCTGGCCGGGACCTTCATCGAGAATAACCTCTTCTTCTCCCCGGAAGGGTGGGCCCAGCTCCAGGAATTCCAGGCCAGCGTCGCCGCGGACGTCCGGGACGCCACCCGGGCGTTCGATGCCAACGACACCAAACTGGCGGAGGAGGTCACCCAGCGGAAACCGGCGCTGGTTCGCCTGGAGAAGGAGCTGACCAAGCAGCACTTCGAACGGCTGCGGAAGGGGATGTCGGAGTCGGTGGAGACCAGCACCCTTCACATGGGGCTGATGGGCGGGCTCCGGCGGGTCAACTCCTACGCGACCAACATCGCTTATGCGGTCCTCGGGCAGGTCTGAACCCGGTTGAAGCGGGCGCGGCGGGGGGAAAAAGAGCGGGCCCGGGACAACCGGGAA
>JAZDIV010000052.1:0-52103 GCA_043804695.1 PVC group bacterium
GGACAATTTTTTTCCAGCCGGCAAAAGTTCTGCGGGGGGTCTTGATTGAGCCAAAACTTAAATATTTGAAGGATTTATTTATACCTTTAGCCTTTGTTTCGATTTTCTCTCCTTCCAGCTTGCTGATGGTTTTAATTTCCCTTTCCGAAGGTTTGCTCTCGCAAAGATTCACCCATTTTTCCATCCGCTATCAGTATTCATCAATCGTCACCCCTCTTGTATTTATCTCGGCTATTTATGGGCTTCGTAATCTGTTCAAATGGAAAATATTTGCCGGAAAAGAAAAGTTAGTTTTAATGGTTGTTGTATTATTCTCACTGGTTTCAGCTAAAACTTTGGGCCCGCTGTTTAATTTGCCCGAAGGAATAAAGCAGTGGAGGGTTACGGAAGAGGATCAAATCCGGCAGAAATTCGTAGAGAAAATTCCTCCCCGGGTCCCGGTAATCGCCACTTTTGAATTCGCCCCGAAACTATCTATGCGACCAAAATTATTTTATCTTTATCAAGTTTATTCAGTTTCCCGACATCCTGATTTCAGAATCAACATCCCCGAAGCACAAAAAGTATGTCAATACGCCCTGCTTGATTTCAACGATTGGCTAACCTTTTACGACTTTTACACACCGGGTGGGGACCGAGATGTATATCGTTTCCTGACTTCGGGTAACTGGCGGCTGGAAGATACGGTGAACTCTATTTGCCTTTTCCAAAAGGGGGAAGTGCCAGATCTGGGAGTTATCAGCCGGGCGGCGCCAGACCAACGCGTTCGTTCCCTCCGAATTAAGGTCACACCCCAGCTCGAACTGACCGGATATTCTCTCAAGAAACAACCGGTCAATGAAGCACCGACCCTTATAGTTAATCTTTACTTTGCCTGCTCAGGGAGAATCCCGGCTGACTTCCTACCCGTGGTTCGTTTTATCAGTCAGCAGCAACCCGATTTCTCATTTCAGCAGGAATTTTTCGCTCCCTACCGGATCTTTCCGACCTCGCGCTGGCAGGCGAATGATCGGTGGAAGCTGGGCTGCAACATTCTCATCCCCCCGGACGCCCCCTCCGGCTCTTACAGCATGGAGATCGGACTCCTCTGGCAGAAAGGGAGGGGCTTCACGGGAAAAATCTTTTACCGGGCAGGCAAAGCGGTTACTTTATCCGACCCGGCAAACAGATCGACCAGCGCCGAAGAAAATTGATGGAGTCATCAGGAATCTTAAAAAGCAGTAATATCTTTTCTCTTCTGATCATTCTTCTGATCATAGTCTATACGGTTATTTTTTCAATAGCCGGATATTATCAGTATATCTCTTTTTCTTACCGGGATATGGACCTGGCGGCCATCAGCCAGGCTTTCTGGAACGGTGTCCACGGCCGGTTCTACACCGCCAGCCATGTCGGGGAGTCGGCGCTCTTCAACAATCACAAGTGGCTGATCGCTCTCCCGCTCCTCCCGCTCTACGTCCTCTTCCCCTCCCCGGTCACGCTGCTGGTTTTCCAGGCGGCGGCACTCGGATTTGGCGCCTGGGGGGTTTATCTTCTGGCCCGGCACCTCCTCAATCCGGGCTGGGGCCTGCTTTTTTCATTTTGTTACCTGATCTATCCGGCTCTTAACTTCATAACCCTCTATGAATTTCATCCCATCACTTTTATCACCCCGCTGCTCTTGTTTACCTATTATTTTTACATCAGGCGCAAATGGGGGATATATGTGCTGTTCCTTCTCCTCTCTCTGGCTTGCCGGGAAGATGCCGCCCTGCCGGTCTTCGGTCTGGGGGTATACGCTTTAATCCATGGCATGACTGAAGGCGGCGCTCCTTCCCGGGACAGATGGAAATGGGGTCTAAGCGCTCTTCTCCTTTCTGCTGCCTGGTTTACCCTCTGCATTAAAATATTTCCCTTCCTGGTGGCCGCTTTCTTCCCGGAAGCAGACCGGTCGAATCTCATACCCGTCTATTTCGGCTGGCTGGGCCGGTCTCCGGGAGTGATCGTGAGGACTCTTATTGCCCGGCCCGGGTACTCCCTGAAAGGCATATTGACCGGGCCCAAGCTGCTCTATCTCTTCCATCTTCTGGTTCCATTCGGATTTCTCTCCCTGTTTTCGCCGTCTGCCTGCGTCATGGTGGTTTTCGGCGCCCTGGAAGGGCTCCTCTCATCCCGTCCCGAGCATTTTTCCATCCGCTGTCAATATACCGCCCTGGTTATTCCTTTTGTTCTTATCTCGGCGATGGGCGGGATACGAAATCTTCTCCGCTGGAAGTGGTTTAAGTCCAGGCCTGAATACCTGATGATATTTCTTCTGGCAGTTTCTCCTCTCAGCGCGAAGATGTTCGGCCCTCTTTTCCGGTTCCCCGACCTGCTGCGGCAGTGGAGGGTGACGGAAGAAGACTTAATCCGCCGCGAGCTGGTCCGGATGGTCCCGCCGTCAGCCCCCGTCCTCTCCACTTTCCAACTGGCTTCTCACCTGTCCAGCCGGCCAAAGCTTTTTTATTCTTTTCAGTTCTGCGGAGGCTGGCGCTCCCCCTCCTTGAAGTGGATAAATGTCCCGCTGGTTCAAAAGTCCGCCCTGTGGATGCTGATTGATTTCAACGATCCACTCACCTTTCACTACTTCTACGGGCCGGAGAGCGACCGTCACCTGAGGGCCTTCCTGGAGGAAAACTGGCGGCTGGAGGAGACCGTGAACTCCCTGGCTCTCTTCCGGAAGGGCGCTTCCCCCGAAATCGGTCTGATCGGGAAGGCGGCACTTTCCGAGATCGGAAATCCCCTGTCTGAACCGGTAAAGAGCGTGCCGGGACTCGTTCTCCGGGGATACTCTCTCCGCCCGGGGAACCGGCTGGATTTTCGCGTGGTCGAGACCGCGGTCTTTCTGCAGTGCGACGGTGCGGTCAAGGATAATTATCTGCTGGGAGTATCCTTTCGGAAGCAGGGCGGGGGAGGGTGCTCTTTCGGGCAATACCTGTTCGGACCATTCCGCATCTTCCCGTCTTCGCGATGGGAAAAGGGAGATTTCATCGGGCAGCGGTGTGTTATACTGGTGCCAACCGAAGCCCCGGCCGGCATGTACGACGTGGCTCTTTCCCTGGTACGGCCGCTCGGCCGGGATGAATTCGCGGGAGAAGTTATCCATACCGCGCGTGATGCATTAACACTGCCGTGACTATTCTTGCAGGGAATTATAATGCTCGTTAATTACTACGGAGAGCATAAACCAAGTTGCATGTCATTGCGAGCGCAACGAAGTGGAGCGAAGCAATCTCACCAGGAAAAAGACGGAGATTGCTTCGGCCTTACGGCCTCGCAATGACATGGAGGACTTGGGAGATTGCTTCGGCCTTGCGGCCTCGCAATGACATGGAGGACTTGGGAGATTGCTTCGGCCTGTGGCCTCTCAATAACTAAAAAGAGGGAGTAATCAATCATGAACTCTCCCTGGCAACACCACGAAGAGCACGAAGGACGTTGCTGAAATTGATACGATTAACGTTACTTACACCGGTTATCTTTGCTTTCCTTGCCGCGCCGTGCGGGCGAGCCGCTTCGCCGGATTTCCTGTCCTGGGATTTCAGCGACCCCGGCCAGATCAAGAACTGGACCGGGGAGGGGATCGAGGCCAGCCGGATCGAGAGGGGAGCTTTCCAGTTCCTGGGCGGAGAGCGGGTGCAGCTGGTATTCCCCCCGGGGCTGAATATCGCGGCGGAGAAGAACCCCTGTCTCCGGATCCGTCTCCGGACTTTCTCTCCCCGGATCGCCCAGGTCTTCTGGGTTCCCCGGGCGCCCGTCCGGCAGATTCCGGCGATCACCCTGCCGCAATATTTCGACCGGCACTTCCATTCCTACTGGATCGACCTCGCCGATTCCCTGGACTGGATCGGGACCATCGACCGCATGGGGATCGTCTTCGGCGGCAACCCGGGCTGGATCGAGATCGACTCCATCGAGGTGCGCCCTTTCTCGTTATCCGATTACCTTGCGGATCAATGGCGGGAATTCTGGCTGCCGAGATCACTCCATCTCGGCACAATCAACTCCCTTAACAGTCCCCGGCTTTTTAATAAGCCGTTCATAAGCTGGCTCAATAGATTAGCCGTGCTTGTCCTCCTGATCGGTGCCATTCTTTATTACAAAGCCTCAAAAGCTAACCGAATAAAAATCGCCGCTCGAATAGGTCTGGCGATTCTTGCTCTCTGGATCATCTACGATGTTCGAGAAACCTTCAGTCAATTTAAAATCGTGGAGGAAATTTATCAATCGTATGTTAAACCTCCTCCGGAGGAGAAAACTTTTCCCGCTCTGGGCGATTTTTACCACTTCGTTGAATTTTGCCGCAAACACATCCCGGATGACGCAATCTTTGAGCTTCTTCCCTATCCCTACTGGCCATTCGACTGTCGTCTGAAGTATTTTCTTTACCCGGCGCGGATGGAAATGGAAGTAGGAAGGTCTTATTTTGGGAAGAGTTGGCCGAAATACTTTATCGTTTATCAGGCGCCCGGAATCATATTCGATTCCAGTAGTGGAAGGTTAATGATCCAAGATGGGAAAACCGTATTTTCGGAAAAAGGCAGCTTGGTGGCCCGATACGACTCCGGTTCTTTCATTTATAAAGTTGAGAAAGAAAAGTGATGGAATACTTGAGGTTACTCTTCGCGTACCTGTTTCCCCTGATCATCGGTTTTGTTGCGATCTCGTTGGTGGAGAAAAAAGGAAAGGGCATAGGCCTGGGGGAAAAACTGGCGTTGAGCTTTATCCTCGGCACGGGCTTAATATCTCTCTATATTTTTTACCTGGGATTTCTGGGGATTAAATTTGCGTGGGCGGGGATTATAGCTCTGCCGATCGTGGTGCTTCCGGCAGGAATCATTGTCCTCAAAAGAAGGGGTTGGAAAAGTTGTTTTTCTTCCGGGCCGCGAAGACCATTCCGAGCGACCGGGGCCGTCGGGAAGTTAATCGTTATTCTTATCGGGGCACTGCTTATCTGGAAAATCGCTTTCATCAGTTTTTTGATCCTGAGCAAACCTACCTACTTTGATGACAGCGTGGCCAATTACAACTTCAAGGCGAAAGTTTTTTATCACCACCGTTCACTGGTCCTGGAAAGTGAACATCCCGATTTCCTGGGCGGATATATGCCCTGGAAATCTTTAGGGATACCATTGTTTAAAACCTGGGTAACTATTTGTTTGGGCAAGTGGGAGGAACACGCGGTTAACCTTAATACCCTTTTCGTATTTCTCGCTCTGGGATTAATCAGCTATTATAATCTGGTCAGGCTCATGTCCGCCCTGGCCAGCCTTGTCTTTACGTATATTATACTGAGCATTCCTCTCTTGACCTTCCACGCGGGCTTTGCCTATGTCGACATGATCGTGGGATGCTACTTTTTTTCAGGAATTGTATATCTAATTCGCGGGGTCAGGGAACATGACCGCCGCGCTCTTTTCATATCCGCCCTCCTGTTCGGGGCGGGTTTAGCCACGAAAGACGATATGATTGCCATCTTTGTGGGTGGGGTCCTCCCGGTGCTGATCTTGTACCAGTTGATAGCCCGCCTAAACCTCAAATCGACACTTCGAACAACGATCCCCTATTTGTTCATTATCATTATCTTGAATCTACCTTGGTTCGTAATTAAAAAAACCTACCATCTGGCGGTCGGACTTCCGGCGGAATACCGGAAGTTTGAGTTCCATCCGGAGGCCTTCGGCATTTTAGCCTCCTACCTGTTTGATTCAGGCAATTATAATATCCTGTGGACGGTTTTTTTCTGCACTTTGATTTTTTCAAGCTGCTTGATTGTCAGGACTGAGTTGAAATATGTTTTGATATCTTTAGCCGGAGCAATAGCGGTTACGTTTTCATTGTTTATTTTTACATCCGTCTTTGAGTGGCTGCGGGGCGGGATGACCATCAATCGGGCCGTACTGTCTTTTATGCCGGTGCTGATCTGGTATATGGCTTTGTTTTATGGAAAGGCAACCGAAAAAACACAAGATGCGTTCTTAAAAGAATGAGAGTTATCCATGATCAAGTTTGAAGAAGCCGTTACAAACAAGAAAATATTGGTTATTCTTCCCGCTTACAACGAAGAGGGAAAAATAGGAACCGTCGTTTCTAAGATAAAACACAGCCCGAATATCCGTTTTCCATTAAATATTGCAGTAGTAAGCGACGGATCGACCGATCAAACGGATCAAGAAGCCCGTGCGGAAGGTGCTCTGGTTCTGAAGCATGCAGACAATCGGGGAGTCGGCGCCGCAATCAGAACCGGGCTTTCTTATGCCCGGGAAAACGGGTACGATATCGTGATTGTTATGGCGGGCGACGATCAGGATGATCCTAATGAAATACCCGATATTCTTGAACCGATTGTCTGCAATGGGTATGATTTCGTTCAGGGGTCGAGAAGGCTATTTCAGACTCAGACGGTCGATATCCCCCTTTTCCGGCGGATAACGACTAAAGTGTATTCACTGATCTTTTCACTACTGGTGAAGAGGAGGATTACTGACGGGACCAACGGTTTCCGGGCGTTCAAAATGTCCCTATTGCGAGACAGTCGCATTAATCTGAATCAGGATTGGCTCAATACGTACGAACTGGAACCATATCTCTATTTTAAAGTACTCTCCCTGGGTTACCGGGTGAGGGAATGTCAGGTCACCAAAATATACCACAAGGCCGTCATCGGGTATTCCAAGATGGTGCCTTTTTTAGACTGGTGGAGGATAATTAAACCCATTTTCCTTTTGGCGTTTCGAATCAAACGATAGGAATCAGGGATGAAGGTACCCTTTATAGATCTCGCAGGACAGTACCGGCAACTGGAAAAACCGTTAGGGGATGCCATCCGATCGGTCCTGGAAAGCGGTCAATTTATTCTTGGCGACGAGTTACGTAATTTTGAAGATGATTTCGCACGTTTCTGCATGACCCGATATGCCGTCGGAGTCGATTCGGGGGTTTCTGCGCTTGAACTAAGCTTGAGAGCCTGCGGCATCGGGGAGGGCGACGAAGTCATTATTCCAGCTCAGACCTTTATCGCCACCGCTTCCGCGGTTTCCTTTACGGGCGCAACGCCGGTACTGGTAGACGTTGACGAGCAAATCTATACCATCAAGCCCCAACAGATTGAGCGGGCTATTACCCAAAATACCCGGGCTATCATGCCTGTCCACCTGTATGGGCAGATGGCGGACATGGAGGTAATTCAAGAAATCGCCAGCCGGCATGGATTGATAGTGATCGAGGATGCCGCTCAAGCACACGGGGCCACCTACCACGGGGAAAAAGCGGGGTCGGTGGGGAAGGCCGGCTGCTTCAGTTTCTACCCGGCTAAGAATCTGGGGGCATTCGGGGACGGGGGAATCGTGGTAACGGATAACGGTGATCTAGCCGAAAAAATCAGGATGCTCAGAAACTATGGTCAGAAAGAGAAATATGACCATAGATTTTTAGCCTTCAACCGGAGGTTGGATACGCTGCAGGCAGCCGTTCTGCGGGTAAAATTGAAACACCTGGAACAATGGAACGAAGAAAGGCGGGAAATCGCCCGAGCCTACAAGCGGCAACTGGAGAACCTCCCTCTGGTTTTGCCGGCTGAAGCCCCGCATTGCCGCCATGTCTATCACCTGTTTGTGATTCTCACACCGCAGAGGGAGGAACTCCGGAAGTATCTTCAGGAAAGGGGAGTTGCCTGCGGGCTTCATTATCCCAGCCCCATTCACCTCCAAAAGGCCTACCGATCGCTGCCTTATCGGAGAGGGGATTTTCCCGTGGCGGAGCGGGTTGCCTCGGAATGCCTTTCTTTGCCCTTGTTTCCCGGGATAGGTGAAGAACGGTTGTCTTACACGATCAAAACCATCAAAGGTTTTTATACCCGATAAAGGAGTAACCGGAATGGCGGGGAAAAAAGAAATTTCGCTGGGGGTTATAGGATTCGGTCACTGGGGCCCGAACTACGTGCGGAATTTTTCCCGGGTTAAGAACGCACGGGTGAAGTCCGTATGCGATATTGATCCCCGGCGCCGGGAAGTTTTGGCAGATATGTTTCCGCACATCCGCCCCGAGAATAATTTTCGGGCCGTACTAAAAGATCCGGAAATCAATGCGGTGGTAATCGCTACGCCCGCCTCAACCCACCACAGATTTGTAAAAGAGTCACTGCTCGCCGGAAAAGATGTTCTCTGTGAAAAACCCCTCTGCGACAGGGCTGATTTGGCCTGGGAGTTGGACAAACTGGCCCGCAAACAGAAGAAAATACTGTCGGTCGGTCATGTCTTCCGATTTAACGATGGAGTCGAGGAGATCAGAAAACTACTCACTGCAAAGCGACTGGGGAAGGTCTATTACATTCACATAAAGCACACCAACCTCGGGCCGGTCCGGACGGATGTGAATGTAGTATGGGATCTCGCACCACATGATATTTCCATTCTCTATCACGTCCTGGGAACCTGGCCCCTGGAGGTGAGCGCTACCGGTTTCGCCATTTTCAAGAACCGGCGGGAGGATTTTGCTTTTATTTCTCTGCGCTATCCCGGCGAAATATTATGTCATCTGCACGTGAGCTGGATTGAGCCGGCCAAAATACGTCAGATGATTGTGGTGGGGGAGAAAAAAATGGCGATCTGGGACGACATAGCCTTAAATCCGATCGAGATTCACGAAAAATGGCTGGAGAAAGAAGCTTTTTACCGCGACTTCGGAGAATTCCAGTTAATTCCCAAGGTGGGTCCAATCTCAATCCCCCGGGTGGTTATGAGTGAACCATTGCTGGAATTGTGTAAAGACTTCATCCGATCGGCGATCAAACGCAGCCAACCCCGGGTTTCAGCCCGGGAAGGGGTAAACAATTCAACGATTATTGAAGGTATAAACAAATCGATTGCATTAAGGGGGAAGCCTATTGAGGTCAAATATGCAGAAAGAAGGACTCGCTCCCGTCGAACTCGGGCCCGGCGGCAAAATTGATCGGGGAGTGTTGCTTGGTTACTTGTCCGGAAGAAAAATCGCTGTTACCCCTTTAATTATAGGGGAAAGAGCGCGAATCCGGTCCGGAACGGTGATCTACTCCAACGTGACGGTTGGAAAAAGACTTGAAACAGGTCATAACGTCATTATCAGGGAAGAAACCCGAATTGGCGATAATGTCTCAATCTGGAACAATACCGTTATCGATTACGGATGTATTGTCGGAAGCAACGTCAAAATCCACTGTAATGTCTATATCGCTCAGTTTACGGAGATAGGAGATAATGTCTTCTTCGGCCCCGGGGTGACGGTTGCCAATGATCGACATCCTGTCTGCACTCTGTGCATGAGAGGCCCTAAAATTAAAGAGGGGGCCCGCATCGGGGTTAATGTGACGATTCTGCCTCAGGTGATAATCGGGGAATACAGCCTGGTTGGTGCCGGCAGTGTGGTAACGAAAGATGTCCCTCCTTACACTTTAGTCTATGGTATGCCGGCCCGCATAGCGGGCTCAGTCGATGAACTTAAGTGCCGTATGAACATCGTGGACCGGCCCTATATTTACGGCCAGGATGTACAGCTCCGAAAAGCAAAGGGGGGGTTACACTTCAGAGACTCTAACTCAAGGTGAGGAATAAAGATATTTCCGCAGACAGCTTAGGGAACGTCGGCTAATGTTAAAAAAGATTAAAAAAGCGGTTTGGTACACCGGCCTGATATCTACGGTTATTATTTCGGCCGGTTTTTCCATTTTCGCGTATCATTATCTGTTAAAACCCCAGGGTACCTTTGGCTGGGATGAGTCTCACCGCGCCTCGTATGGAATAATTGTTGCTCATGCCGTCAAAACCGGTAATTGGGGCACCTTCTGGAGTGTGACCAACCGACAGATAGTCGGTTGGCCCTTTTTCCACTCCTGGGTGGTTGCGTCAGGGCTACTGCTGTTCGGATTTACTTTTATTGGGGCCCGTCTCTCCAGCCTTGTGTTATTTTTTCTATCTGTTCCTCTCGTCTATTTAATCGCCACTGAACTAAACGGAAAAAAGTCCATCTTAACCGGAATTATCGCTGCTTTTTTTTATGCCAGCTCACCACTAATTTTATACTACTCAACCGTGGCGATGATAGAACTACTCGGCTTGTTTCTAACTTTACTTGTAGCCTATTTATATTTCCGGGCTTGGGAATCGAGAAGCAGTGTTTGCTATCTGCTGGTTGGCTTTTTTACCGCAGTCCTTTTTCTTTCCAAGTATCAATATGGCCTGTTCATGCTTTTATCGTTACTTGTCGACAGCTTCTTGCGCTGGCTGAAGCTCGGAAAGAACGCTTTGAAATCACCTGCTTTGATCCTCGTTGCTTTTGTCGTGGTGATTGTTATCTGGCTGTTCGGTTCCATTCCGGTGCTCAAAATTAAAGCCTTTATTCACACCTTGAAGGAATCAGGCGGTCACGTACCATCCCTGAATTTTACTCCGACAGATAGAAGGCTCTTTTACCTAAGAAGCTTTGCCAGTTATTATCCAGCCGGTATCCTGGCTTTTCTTGTTATAATCCCCGGGTTTATCTATTCAGTTTACAAACTGCTGAAATCTCATTTGCGTTTTCTTTTTGTATATCCGGTTGTAAATATATCGTTAATATCGATCTCGATTAATACGCAAGACAGGTATTGCATACTATCGATGCCTTTTCTTTTCATCCTGGGCGCGTTTTTTCTGGTTGAGGCGGGAGCGTGGTTCAAGAAAAAGTCTTCCCGCCTGATCTATTCGGCTCTAGTCCTAACAGTTTTTATCGGAGATATTTATAAATTCCCCCTGTACTACCGGCAGGTTCCCAACCGTCTTCATTCAGGCGGCGGTCGGGTCGGTTGGATGGAAAATAAAATCGATTATTCTTTCTTCTATAATCTTTTTAAGTTGCCAACTTTCCTCCAGCAGCCCGCCTTTTACCTAAACCCGGAAGCAGACTACGCCGCTCCTAAACATAATTGGCAAGACGTCTGGGAATACATCTACAGGGTAATTGATAAAAGGGGGCCCTTATGCTGCCTGACTTACCATCAAAGATTCTCCCCCCACATGCTTCATTGGTTCAGTTATGCTTACGATGTGCCCGTGTTTACATCCTGGGAGCCAAGATGTAGATTCTTCGCAACGTTAATCATAGACCCATTATCTGTCTATTATACGGAAGAGGGGAAAAGAATGGCTGAAAGCCGCAATAAAGACTGGTCTCTTTTCTTGAACGATTTGGAAAGGAAGGGGCTGATTAAACTAGTCGCCCAACGAAATTTTTCGGACATTAAGGTACTGGTAAAAGTTTTTGAAAGGCGAGACGAGGATTAACCCGGTTGCTTTGTGCTGCAACTCGTGGTACTGTGCCGGCTTGCAATAACCGATTACGCAAGGGGAGGAGCAGCAAGACTATGGAAAAAATCATGAAAGACTATCTATCAAGCATCAAGGCGTGTTTGGAAAGCCTGCCACTGGACAAGCTCTCCTGCGCGGTTAGTCTGATGCTGAAGGCAATCGCGGCAGGAAAACAGATTATCATCTTCGGAAACGGGGGATCCGCCTCCACCGCAGCTCATTTTGTCTGCGATCTGGCTAAAGGGGTCTTTACCGGGGGAGGTCCCAGGATAAAAGCGCTCTCTTTAAACGACTGCATCCCTCTGATGACCGCTTGGTCAAATGACGAGGGATATGATAGAGTTTTTGTGGAGCCCCTGGCTAACTACCTGGAGGAAGGGGACCTAGTAATCGGAATCTCCGCCAGCGGGAACTCTCCCAACGTCCTCCGGGCGATCGAGTACGCCAACCGCCACGGGGCGGTGACGGTCGGGTTGGTGGGGAAGGGGGGAGGAGAACTGGCCGATCTCGCGCAGCTATCGATCGTGGTCAAGAGCGACTCCTATGAAGAGGTGGAAGATATCCATGTCGTCATCACCCACATGCTGAAGCTGGCCCTGATCCAAAAGCTAAGCGAATGATATTCGATTAGATCCCCGGAATATCACTTATATGGAACTTCTGCAAGGAGCTCGGAATAGACAGGAAGTAAAAAACATAAAGAGCTTATTAATTGAATTTAATCTTGAGATTGTCCCGTTGTCCGAAAATACAGGACACCGGGCTTCAATTTACATGGAAGAGTACGGCCTTAAAACAACGATCTGTCTTGCTGACGTCCTGATAGCAGCCACGGCGGTTGAGGATGGATTTATCCTCTGCACAGGTAATGTAAAACATTATCGGCCGATTAAAGACCTCACGATAAAACCATTCAGACCATAATTCAGAGAAGATGCCCGGCTTTATTTCGACGGCGGCGAACAGCCGGCGAGCAGGTGAATTCAATTGTTGTTGAATAGTCTGGTTTTATTTCACACGGCGTGAAAATCATTGAATACAACGAAAGCATCTGGCCGGCGCTGAAGAAGAGGCTGGAAAAGGATGCCTTTCCCCCGGACAAGCTGGAATCGGTGAGAAAGATCGTGCAGGCGGTCCGGGAAAGGGGAGACGCCGCGGTAAGGGAATTCACCCTCAGATTCGACGGGGTGAAGCCGGCCTCTTTCCGCGTCGCCCCGGCCGCGATCCGGAGCGCCCGGAAAGTCGTTACCCCGGAGCTGAAAAATGTCTTCCGCCGGGTGGAGAAAAACATCCGGGATTTCAGTTCACTGACGCGGGCGACGTCATGGCGGAAGGGAAGGGGGGACGGTCTGATCTGGGGGGAGCAGGTCACCCCCGTCGGAAGAGCGGGCATCTACATCCCCGGGGGGAAGGCCCCGCTCGTTTCTTCCGTTTTCATGACCGTGATCCCGGCCCGGCTGGCCGGTGTCCCCCGGATTATCCTGGCCACGCCGCCCCGGGGCGACGGGACGATCAGCCCGTATATTGCGGCCGCCGCCGATTTTCTGGGGGTGACCGAGATCTACGCAATCGGCGGGGCCCAGGCGATCGCGGCGATGGCTTTCGGGACCCGGTCGATCCCCCGGGTGGACAAGATAGTGGGACCGGGGAATATCTACGTCACCCTGGCCAAGAAAATGGTTTTCGGCTATGTCGGCATCGACAGCCTGGCCGGGCCGAGTGAGGTGGCGATTCTGGCCGACGGGAAAGCAAGCGCCCGGTATATAGCAGCCGATCTCCTGGCGCAGGCGGAGCACGGGGCGGGCGGGATCTCAATCCTGGTGACGCCCTCGAAGCGGTTGATCGAGGCGGTCGCGCGCGAGGCGGATGCCCTGGCAGCGCGGCGGGGAAGGGCGGCTATTCTCCGGCGCGCGCTCCAGGCCGGGGTTTCCCTGGTCAGGGTTAAGAGCCTGAGCGAGGGGATCGAGTTGATCAACCGGATCGCCCCCGAACACCTGGAGATCATGACCGCTGATCCCGTGAAAACGCTGAAAAAGGTGCGAAACGCCGGGGCGATCTTCATCGGGGATCTCAGCCCGGTCGCGGCCGGGGACTACATCTCCGGCCCCAGTCATGTCCTTCCGACCGGGGGGAGCGCGCGGTTCGCGTCTCTACTCTCGGCCAACGACTTCTTGAAGAAGAGCAGCCTGATCCGGTATAACCGGGGGGCATTAAAAAATGACCTCCCGGCGATCGAGCTGATAGCGGGGCTGGAAGGCCTTGACGCCCACGCCCTCTCTGCCCGGGTCCGGCTGGGAAAAAACCGCGCGAATCCAAAGAAGGCTGAAAGTCGAGCGATATGCCTGATATGACGTTACGTCCGCCCTTTTTGCTTATTCACCCAGTAATCACGGAATAAACGGAGACGGGGAAGTGACTCCCGGTCTTTGACCCGGCCGGCGGCGGCCTTGCTGGCAATGATATCGTCAATATGGCAGACCGGGAATCGTTCCACGTCGACATGACGTTTCCAGGCGTCCTCGAAACGCTCTATGCCATCCGGGGCGAAGACCAGATCAAGGTCAAAAGGGCCGTTTCTCAGCTGCACAAAGTCCTTGCCCTTCTCAATCTCCCCGATCTCTTTCTTGGACAGCGAGAAACCCAGTTTCCGCAAGGCTACAGTCACCGCCCGGCAATTGGAGGGAGTTTTTTTAATAAACAGATCGGCATCCTGAGTTGTGTCAGGAAATCCCAGAAGAATGGCGCCGGATTTGCCGATGAAGAGATACTTTACGCCGGTCTCTTGAAAAGCATCGCGGACTTCCTGAGCTTGCTTATAATCAAATGAGCCCATACCCTAACCACTTCGGCAGATGCTTGTCACACCACTCTCGATAGTCTTTCATGGTATCAAACGCGCGGAAACGCGCGTCATCGAGCACCGGCTTGTAAGTGTGAATGAAAGCGTAACGCATGCGTGTTTGCAAAGGCCGCCTCGCCGCCGCTTCAAACTCCTCCAGCCAGGCGGCTGGGATATAATTTTTGTCTGTTTGGCTTTTCAGGCTTTTCATTCAACGTTGATTATTGCAGATTACTTCCACTTCCCGCAACACTTAATTATGATTTCGGATTGAAATAAATGGAGTTTGTTTTTTAGGCCGAAGTGACCTAAAATCCATGTTTTATTTTGACTTGTTCGCTATAATCATATAAGCTTCGTTAAATGACCTGGTTCAGAGACAATATCGCGGCATTGGAGCCGTATGTTCCCGGTTTCCAGCCGAAGGAAGCGGGGTTCATCAAGCTGAACACCAACGAAAACCCCTATCCCCCCTCTGCGCGGGCGATTCAGGAGATCCGGGAGATCGCCTCGGACGTCGTGCGCCGCTATCCCGACCCGCGCTCGGACCGGCTGCGGGAGACGATCGCCTGCGTCTACGGCTTTCAGCCGGAAAATATCATCGTCGGGAACGGTTCCGACGAACTCCTCTCCATCGCCTTCCGGTCTTTTGCCGGGGAAGGAGACCGGGTCGCCTTCCCGACGCCGTCCTACAGCCTCTTCGGGGTCCTGGCCCGCATCCAGGGGGCGGAGGTCCGCGAGTATTCCCTGAATGACGATTTCAGCCTCCCGGAAGCGTTCTACGGCGCTCCGGCCTCGATCAAGCTGATCGCATCGCCCAACTCGCCCACCGGGACCTTCTATCCGGCGAAGGTCATCAACCGGATCCTCGAAGAGAGCGGGGGGATCGTGCTGGTGGACGAGGCCTACGTTGATTTCGCCGAGGATAACTGTCTCTCCCTCGTCACCCGGTACCCCAACCTGCTGGTCACCCGGACCTGCTCGAAATCGTACGCCCTGGCCGGCCTCCGGGTCGGATATGCCTTCGGGGCGGCGGAGATCATCTCCGGGATGATGAAGGTCAAGGACTCCTACAATCTGAATGCCCTCAGCGTCGCCGCCGCGGCGGCGCTGGAGGACCGGGAGTATTTCCAGAAGACCGTCGCCTTGATCACGGCGGAGAGAGAGAAACTCATGGCTTCACTCTCCCGGCTCGGGTTCACGGTCTTCCCGTCCGGGGCCAACTTCATTCTCTGCCGGCCGCCGGGGGGCAACGCGAAAATGATTTATGAGGCTCTCGTGGCCCGGAAAATTTTGATCAGGTTTTTCGACACCCCCCGCTTGAAAGAGTATCTGCGGATCAGCATCGGGACCCCGGACGAGATGGATATTCTGGTCGAAGCGATCAGGGAGCAACTGGGGTTCTAACGCCCCCGGCGGGCTTGTCCCGCCGGAGCGGAAGTTCATCAGCTACTCCGGGAGAACACATATGTTCACGGCCCCTGCCGGTTTATCCGGCAGGGGAGAAAGTTCCGGGCAGCCGGTGAACTCATTCACCTGCCGGATAAACCGGCAGGGGTCGTATGATGGATGGGCTACTTTGTAGCTGCTGAACTTATTCACCCGCGGCATAAAGCCGCGGGGATCTCGAGAGGAATGAAACGGCGCCCGTAACCGATGAACTGATTCTCCGACATCATAAAGTTTACCCGTCGGAGACGGGCCGCGGAGGACTGCGAATCAATAATAATACAGAAATAAGGCTTCTCCCATAAAAACAGCAGAGATAAAAATTCCTGATTCCCTGCTTCCCCAAGAAAAAAGAAGGAGCGTTATGAAGACAAGAACAGCCCGGATTACCCGAAAAACAAAAGAAACCGACATCTCCATCCGGCTTACCGTTGACGGGGAGGGTACGGGCTCGATCAATACCGGGATACCCTTCGTCGACCACATGCTCGAGCTCTTCAGCCGGCACGGCCTTTTCAACCTGACGGTGAAAGCGAAAGGGGACCTCGGGGTTGATTACCATCACACCGTTGAAGACGTGGGGATCTGTCTCGGGCAGGCGTTTTCACAGGCACTGGGGAAGAAGCAGGGGATCCGCCGTTACGGGGAGGCGACCGTGCCGATGGACGAGGCGCTCGCCGCGGTCGCCGTTGACCTGGGGGGGCGGAGCTTCCTGGCCTATAACCTTAAAATCCGCCGGATCAAGATCGGGGATTTTAACGTGGGCTTATTCAAGGAGTTTTTCAAGGCGTTCGCGGATCAGGGACGGCTGGCCCTGCACATCAACGTGGCCTACGGGGACGACGTGCATCACATCGTCGAGGCCGTCTTCAAAGCCTTCGGACGGGCGCTCCGGGCGGCGGCCGAGCTCGATCCCCGGGTGAAAGGGGTCCCGTCAACGAAAGGGAGGCTATAAAGCCCCGGAGTGATGGAATAATGGAGTAATGGAATGATGGCCGCTGTCATTCCTCCAACACTCCAGCATTCCAATACTCCAGTACTCCCTGTCGCAGTTAGGTGAATGTTCGGACGAAGTTCATACGATGCTCATAATACCCGCAGTTGATATCAAGAACGGCCGCTGTGTCCGCCTTTTCCAGGGGAGAGCCGACCGGGAGACCGTCTATTCCGAGGACCCGGCGGCGATGGCCCGAAGATGGGAAGGGGAGGGGGCCGAGTTCCTCCACGTGGTCGATCTGGATGGGGCGTTCGCGGGGGAGTTGAAAAACTGGGGGGCAGTCAAAGAGATCATCCGTTCCGTCGAGGTGCCGGTTGAACTGGGGGGAGGGATCCGCTCCCTGGAGACGATCGAGATGCTGCTCAACGGCGGCGTCGCCCGGGTTGTCATCGGGAGCCGGGCGGCCGATTCCCTTGACTTCCTCCGGGAGATCTTCGGGGAGTTCAGGGGCCGGGTCGTCCCCTCCATCGACGCCCGGGATGGCCGGGTCCTGGTCAAAGGCTGGTCCGAAGAAACCGACCTGGAAGCCGCCGATCTGGGGAAGGATCTGAAAAAGATCGGCTTCCGGCTGGTCATTTATACCGACACCGCCGTTGACGGGACGCTCCGGGGGCCGAACCTTTCCGCGATTGAAGGCTTTCTCGACGAGACATCGTTGACGGCCATCGCCGCGGGGGGCGTCTCCCGTCTGGAGGACGTGAAGCAGCTTAAAAAGCTGGAGGGGAAAGGGCTGGCCGGCGTCATTACCGGGAAGGCCATCTACGACGGGACCCTGGACCTGAAGGAGGCGATCCAGGCTGCCCGATGAGGGTACAGGTCGGCATGGCAAAACACTGGAAGAAGGGCAAACGGAACTGTCACAGTCCCTTGTAAAACATTAAGAAGTGTATCAATGAACGATTTAGAAGAAGGAAATGAACTGAAACTTGATTTCAATAAGATCGCCCGGGTGGCGGAGAACTGCCCGGACGTGATCCCGGTGGCGCTCCAGGATATCGATACCGGCGAAGTGATCCTGATCGCCTACACCAACGAGGAGGCTTTCCAAAAAGCCGTCTCGGCCCGCACCGTCGTCCTCTGGTCCACCTCGCGCAACAAACTGTGGGAAAAGGGAAAAACATCGGGGGAGACCTTCGACCTGGTGGAGGCGTACGTGAACTGCGAGCAGAATTCACTGGTCTATCGAGTGAGACCGCGCCGGGGGGGCATCTGTCACACAAAAAACCGGCAGGACAAACCAAGAAATTGCTATTACCGCCGGATAGATTTTGATAGCATGATCTTACAGAATATCGACCCCTAACTTAATTTACTGTTTCGGAATTGAAAAATTGAATACCCATTTAAAGTTTGATCAGCCGTCGGGAGGATAAAAGCCGTATCAGCGGATCAGATAATCAGGAGATCAGTGAGAAGGGGATCAGAATATCAGAGGATCGGTCGGCGAGGCCGTCCTGGCCTGATAACCTGATATTCTGATATTCTGCCCACTGATATCCTGATAATCTGATATTCACTTTCTCCAATCGGGTTAACCAGTGCGGCCGGAAGGCCGGACAGAAAAAGGAGGTGTGGCAATGATTGAAAAAGGGTTTCTGGGAACAATCTTTGACTTTTCGTTCACGGAATTCGTTACCACCAAGGTAATCAAATTCCTGCTCGGCCTGGCCATAGTCGTCAACGCGATCATCACCATTGTCATGATCGTGAACGGCTTCAACAACAGCGCCATTCTGGGAATCGTCATCCTGATCCTCTCTCCGGTGGTCTACCTGGTTTTGATGCTCTTCTCGAGGATTTATCTTGAGCTGATCATCGTCATCTTCCGGATCGCGGAGAACCTGATCGCCATCAGGGAAAAGCTGGGCAGCGGGGGAGAAGGGCCTCAAAACGCCTAAGTACCTGCTTCGGAATTTCAAAAACGGTAACGGCCGCCTCGCTGGGCTCACGTAACCGTAACCGGCAGACGAAACGGGCATCGTCACCGTAACCGTAACCAAGTTGCGCCGAAGGCGCTAATTTATAAGCAGGGGGAGCAGATCATCAACCCTCCCGGCGGGACAGATCAGGCAATTTTCAGCTCCCGCGGGAAAATGATCCTGCCGTTCCTGGCGGTTGTGCTCCTGGCTCTCGGGATCGGGGGCGCCTACCAGCTGGAACGGCGCTTCGATCCTTCCCGGTATGATTTCGCCTACGGGATGGATGAGTACAACTATGACCGCCTGGCCGCGAGCCTGACCGGCCGGCGGTCATTTTTCCCCGGCACCATCTACTCCCTCCCGGGGTACTCCGCCTTATTGTGTCTCCTCTACCGGTTCGTGGGCCGTGATCTGGATCTGGTTTGGTTCCTGCAAACCCTGATGGGGGCCCTGAGCTGCGGCCTGACCTTCCTCCTGGGGGCACGAGCCGCCGGCAGGAAAGCCGGGATGCTGGCTGCCCTGATCCTAGTCTTTTACGGACCGGCTCTCTTTTATGAGACCCGGCTGGTCCCCGTCACCGCCGGGGTTCTGACCAGTCTTTTGGCCCTGACCTGGCTGCTCTATCTCCCGGGGGCGGAACGCCGCCCGACCTGGTTGGCGGGAGGTTTTTTCCTCGGCCTGGCGGCGCTCTTCGCCGCCGGGAACCTCCTGCTCATCCTCCTGGTGCTCATCTTCTGGGTCCCCGGGCGCCGGGTTTCGCGGCCCCCTCTGATCTGGAAAGAAACACTGGTGCTGCTGGGGCTACTGCTGGTCCTGGCCCCGGCGGCGGCCAGAAACAGCCGCCGGGCCGGCGGACCGGTCGCGCTCACGGCCCACGCGGGGATCAATTTTTTCATCGGGAACAACCCGGAAGCAAACGGAGGATTCCGGACCCCGCTTTTTCTCACCCCGTCGGCCACGGGGATTATCCATGACGCTCACCGGGTCGCGGAAGAACGAACCGGGGAAAAACTGACCCCGGGGGCATCTTCCCGGTTCTGGTTCACGCAGGGATTGAAATACCTGCTCTCGTCTCCCGGCCAGACCGTCCGGCTGCTCTCCCGGAAGATCGGGCTCCTGATCGGCCCGCGGGAATATTGCGACATCGGAGGGGGACGGGCAGGGGAACACCGGCCTTCTCAGCTTTACGGGATGCCTCTGATCTCTTTCAGTCTGATCGTTCCCTTTGCGGCGGCCGGCCTGTTTTTTTCCGCTCGACGGAAGAGGGCCCGGGTGTTATTATTGCTTTATCTTTATCTGGGGGCCGGCGCCCTGGCTACCGCTCTCTTTTATTACCAGGCCCGGACCCGGATGCTGATGGTTCCGGTCGGTGCCGTCTTCGCGGCCGGGGGCATTCAGTCCCTGTTCCGGACCTTGCGGGACAAACAGTTAAAAAAAGCCGTACCCATCATCCTCCTCCTGTGCGGGGTTTTTATCGTCGTCCGGGCCCTGCCGCCGTTTGAGATGAGATCGGAAACGAACCTGTTGCTGGCCAGTGCCCAGGAGGAGCTAAAAAAAGAGAACATGCCGGCCGCCCGCGACATGACTGACAGAGCCCTGCGTCTCTATCCCGGGCTGGGTGGGGCGTATCTCGTTTTGGGCGATATCGCCCTCCGGGCCGGTGAAGTTGAGGCGGTGGAAAAGTATTACCGGGAAGCGGAGAGGCGAGAGCCGATGAACCCGGAGCCGCTCCTCCGGTTGAGTCTCCTCTTCCAGGCAAAGGAAGCGCCGGAGGCGGCGGGGGCGGCGGCCCGCCGGGCCCTGGCCATAGATCCGCTCTCCTGGGAGGCCCATTCTCTGCTGGCGGACAGTTATCACTCACGGGGGGAGGAACAGGAAGCGTGCCGGCAGGCCCGAATCGCCGTGCGGCTCAACCCGAATTCGGCCAAGGATCACAACAATCTCGCTCTCCATTACAGCCGGAAGGGAGACCCCGGTATGGCGGAATATCACCACTCTCGCGCCGCCCGGATCGGCGGCCGGCCCGGTGACCGGGAATCCAGTCACAAATGAAGAAATGGATCTCCAGCCTCGGTCCGTATCTGTATATTTTCCCGGCTTTTTCGGTGATCTTCATCTTCCTGCTCCTGCCGATGCTCTACGCGCTTTATCTCAGTCTCTTCCGCTGGGACATGGTCTCGCCCTGTCATTTTGTCGGGCTCAAGAATTACCGGATCATCTTCCAGGACGGGGAATTCCTGCTCTCGCTCATGAACACCGCGATCTTTTCGCTCGGCTCGATTGTCTTCGGCCTCGGCCTGTCCCTGATTTTCGCCATCCTCCTCAGCAAGAAGATCAGAGGCCTCGGCCTCTATCGAACCGCTTTCTTCATCCCCTACGTTGCCTCGATGACCGCCATCGCCATCGTCTGGCGCTGGATTCTGCAGCCCCGGGGTCTGCTCAATACCGTCCTCAACCCGATTTTTGCCCTGCTCCATCTTAACCTGGCTGATATCAGATGGCTCCAGCAGCCCGGCTGGGCCCGGGCGGCGATCATCCTCTTCGTGATCTGGAAGACGATGGGCTTCAATATCCTGATCTTCCTGACCCGGCTGCTGGATATCGACCCCGCCTACTACGAAGCCGCCGAGATCGACGGGGCCAACGCCTTGTCCAAGTTCCGTTACATTACCTGGCCGCTTTTGCTCCCGACCACGCTCTTCCTGCTCACCATCTCAACCATCTTCTCGTTCCAGATGTTCATACCGGTCTTCATCCTGACCCCCGACGGGGGGCCGCTCAAGAGCACCACCACTAGCGTCTTTTATCTCTATCAAACCGCGTTCAACAACAACCTGTTCGGATACGCCTGCGCGATCGCCTATGTCCTCTTCTTCATCATCTTGATCCTGACCATGTTGCAGAAAAAGTTTCTCGGGAAGAAGGCGGCATATGAGGGCTGAGGATAAATAACGAAATCCGAATGATCCGGCATAATTATTATGCGAGCACATCTAAATAAATTGATCTCCCCTCGGTGGCTGATCTACCTGATCCTGACGGCAGGGGGGATTGCCATGATCTTTCCCTTCATCTGGATGGTGAGCACCTCCCTTAAGTCTTCCCTGGAAGTGCTTTCGGCCCAGATCTCCCTGATCCCGGAGCGCAAGAAATATGTCCGCTTCGACGACAGACTGGAACAGGTCGAGTTCTCCCTGGCCCTGGAACTGGAGAGGGAAATTTCGCTCCGGGAAGGAGAGATCGCGGGGATGATCGGAAGCGGGATCTCCCGGCATCCGGAATTCCGAATCGCCTTCTCGGGCGCTTTCAGCGGCCTCCGCCGGGATCTGGAGAAATACTTCCGGAAATTTCGGCCTCGAGCCGAGGTGATCGCGGCGGTGTCCGGCCTGGCCGGGGATGCCATCCGGCGGCTGACGGACCCGATTTTGACCGGGGTTCTCCCCCCGGAAAGCCGGGCGCCGTTCCAGGCCGAACTGCAAAAAATGAGCGAGAACCTGGAGCGGATCGCGGCCGGAGCCACCAACCCCGGCCAACCGGCCGGAGTGATTATCCTGGCGGGCGAGCGGCGGGGGGAGAAGACGGAGGTGCCGCTCGATGAAATCGTTTATAAGCGGTTCCTCTGGGGGAATTTTAAAAAGGCCTGGCAGGCGGCACCCTTTGCCCGCTACTTTTTTAACAGCATCCTGGTCTCGGTGCTGGTCACCATCGGGCAGGTCTTCACCTCCGCCCTGGCCGCGTACGCGTTCGCCCGGATGCAGTTCCGGTTCAAGGAGCCCCTTTTCCTGCTCCTGCTCGCCACCATGATGGTCCCCAACCAGGTGATTCTGATCCCCAACTATGCGATCATCTCCTGGTTCCGATGGGTCAATACCTATTACGCCCAGGTGGTCCCCTTCCTGGGGGCGGTCTTCGGCATCTACTTCATGCGCCAGCATTTTGAGACCCTGCCCCAGGACCTTTTCGACGCGGCCGGCATCGACGGCTGCGGAAGGCTGCGGATGCTCTTTCAGATCGTCCTGCCCATCTCCCGAAGCGTGATTCTGACCGTGGCCCTCTTCACCTTCATCACGATCTGGAATTCGCTGCTCTGGCCACTGGTAATGACCAACACGCCCGAGATGCGGCCGCTCCAGGTCGGGCTGGCGGTTTTCAACCAGGAGAGCGGAACCGACTGGGAATTGCTGATGGCGGCTTCCACCTTCTCCATCCTGCCGCTTTTACTCATCTTTTTCATCGCCCAGAAGCAATTCATCGAAGGGATAACACGCTCGGGAATGAAAGGCTAAAATTTCCTGAAAGGAAATTTTAGCGCGAAAAA
This sequence comes from PVC group bacterium, assembly GCA_043804695.1. Classification (GTDB taxonomy): domain Bacteria; phylum Auribacterota; class Erginobacteria; order Erginobacterales; family Erginobacteraceae; genus CAWGIE01. The sequence continues at coordinate 22,859 of JAZDIV010000052.1, forward strand.
TCACATGTGTTATGAAACATTATTTAAAACGACTTGCATCATCTGAATTAGTTTTAACACTTTTATTAGTATTTTTTCTTCCCTTTATCGGCTGTTCCGAAGGAACCGCCGATAAAGAAAGAGGAGAAAAAATAATAGTGAGGTTCTGGCACGCCATGGGCGGACTGCTGGGGGAAGTGCTCGATTCCATGATCGGCGAGTTCAACGCCGCCCATCCCGGCTGGTTTGTCAAGTCGGAGAGCATGGGCAGCTATGAAGCCCTGAAACAGAAGCTGCTGGCGTCGATCGTGGCCCGGAACCAGCCGGATATGGCCCAGGCGTATGAAGCGTGGATATCGACGCTGCTGGGCGGGGAGGCTCTGGCCGACCTGGGAGAGCTAGATCCGGAATTCAACAGCAGCCTGGACGACTTCTTCCCGGTTTTCATCCAGAACAGCATTTACGACGGGAAGTTGATGTCGCTCCCGTTCAACAAGAGCGTCCCCGTCATCTACTACAACAAAGACCTCTTCCGGCGAGCCGGCCTGGACCCGGGAAAACCCCCGCAAACCTGGGATGAGTTCACCCGCGTCTGCCGACAGCTGACCCGCGACCTGGACGGTGACGGCCGGCCGGACCAGTGGGGGTTCAAGTTTTCGGATCACGCGACCTATTTCGAGTGCCTGCTGGTGCAGAACGGCGGCCGCCTCTTTGACGAGAAAACCCGGACCATGGCCTTCAACTCGAACGAGGGGGCCGAAGCCCTTCAATACCTGACCGATCTCGTCCATCGATACCGCGTGGCCGACTTTTACTTGGAAGGTTACCAGCATCAGGTCGACTTCGCGGCTCAGAAAGTGGCGATGATTGTCGCTTCCTGCGTTTCCCGGACTTTCATGAAGAAACAGCTGAAATTCGACTGGGGTATTGCGCCGCTTTTAAAGAAAAAACAGCGGGGAAACCTGGTTTACGGGACCAACATCGTCATTTTCTCCCGCTCTTCGCCGGAGAAACAGCGGGTCGCCTGGGAGTTCATCAAGTGGTTCACCAGCCCGGAGAACTCCGCCCGGTGGGCGATCCGGACCAATTACGTGCCGGTCCGGAAGTCCAGTCTTGACCTCGAGATCATGCAGGCGGAATTCCGGGATAACCCCGACAGCCTGGTCCCCGTCGGGGAGCTGGCGTGCGCGTTTTTCGAGCCCCGCTGGCGCCAGTGGCTTCAGGTCAGAGAATACCTGGGGGATGCGGTCAAGGCGACCCTGCTCGGGAAGGAAACGCCTGCCGGGGCGCTTGACCGGGCCGTTCGGAAAGGAGAACTCTGGCTTAATTAGAGTATGCCCGCTTTGCGGGCATACTCTAATTAATAATCATTTCTCGATAATCCGGGATTAAAATACATCCCAATTTTGCGCATTGTCATCGTGGTAAAAGACGGTATCAATAAAAAGGCATTCTCTTCTGACAGCACAAAGATCCGGAAGGATCTGGTTCTGATCGGAGTGGCACGGAGAATAGCCGACCTGGAAATGGCGGAGAGGGAGCACTGGTACCGCATCCCCGGACACATAGTATTCCGCCGGCGACCCCGCTACCTGGCGATCTACCCCGTCAAACGGTGCGGCCCCCGGGGGGGCGCGATCACCTGGTATGCCGCCATCGGGAAGATTTCCCGTCACCGGCGGCGGAAACTTATCCCCCGGCAGCCGACCCACCCGCGGGCTGGGGAGTGGTACTGGAAGCTGCATCTGGGACCTGCCCGGGAGCTGCCGCGACCGATAGAAAACCGCCTCCGGAGGCGAATCACCTTCGCCTACACCACCCGGGACCGGCTGTTACGGGCCGAAGAGATCGGCGAACTCTTCGATGTCCCTCCCCTGGAAGAGATCGTGAGACAGGTCCTCGTGTCTTCCGGAATCAGGGCGCGAAGCCAGTTCTGCGTGATGCAGGGGAAAAAATGCCGTTACCGGCTTGACTTCGCCGTTTTCTGCCGGAAGGGGAAAATCGCCCTCGAATGCGATCACAGCCGGTGGCATCGACGGGCGCCACGGAAGAAGCAAGACCGGAAGCGCGACCGCTGGCTGGAAAAGCGAGGTTGGACGGTCATTCACTTCTCGGAAGACGATATTCTCAACAGGAACGCTCGGATGATCGCGGCAATCGGGGATTCGATCCGGAAAGTGGGCGGCCAGGCGCCCACCCGGCCGGGAGCGATATAAAATTGCCTGTCATCCGCCCTTTATGCTATATATACATCTCGCATAATCACACCCTCTAACCGGTTACCGGGGAGCGACACCGATGAAAAAAGCAATCTCCATGCTCGCATCAGTCAGCCTTGGAGTCCTCTTCCCCTTCGCCCTGGCTGCTCAGGACACGAGTCCCCGGGGCCCATCCCAGTGGACGGCCCGGAATTGGCTGGGATTCTGTATCCAGATCGGGGTCTTCATTCTGGCCGTGATCGGCATCTACCGGCTGGCCAGGAGCGGGGAAGGGGAGGGGAAGGGGGAAGGGGAGGGGGATGACCCCGATTTCATCGGGGCGGAGCGAAACCCGAATGACCCCGATTTCATCGGGGCGGAGCGAAATTCGAAAGAATGACGAAATCGGAATTTCAATAATCTTATTTTTCCTGCGGAAAAATAAGAATGGTATATTGGAAGCCAACAGATAAATTCTATTCTTTGGGGTAAATTTTGGCTGAGGTTATAAGGCTTTTTTATAGGGTTGCCTCGGTGAAAATATTTTTATTAGCCAACAGACCCCCCGACTGAATCAGTCGGGGGGTCCAATATAAATTAGCGCCGAAGGCGCTAATTTATAAGAGGTTATCAAGACCATGCTTCATGCCGTGATCATGGCGGGGGGAACCGGGGAGCGCTTCTGGCCCCTGAGCCGCCGGTCCACACCCAAGCAGCTGTTGAGTATTGTCGGGAAGGGGACCATGATCGAGCAGACCGTTGCCCGCCTCCAGCCGCTGGCGGATGAATCCCGTATCTGGGTGGTCACCACCGGAGAGCAGGCTCCCGCCCTCCGGAAGATTCTACCCGAAATCCCGGCGGCGCATATCCTGATGGAGCCCGTGGGGAGGAATACCGCCCCCGGCGTCGCGCTGGCTGCCTACGCCGTCGCCCGCGAAGACCCGGACGCGGTGATGGCTATCCTCCCCGCGGATCATCTGATAGAGCCGAAACGGGAATTCCAGAAAACAATCGCCGCCGCCGCCCAGACCGCCGAACGGACCGGGGCGCTGATCACCATCGGCATCAAGCCCGCCTTCCCGTCAACCGGGTACGGCTATATCCGCCGGGGGGGGGAAATCACCGAGACGAACGGCTGTTCCTTCTACCGGGTTGACCGTTTTGTCGAAAAACCGGACCGCAAACGGGCCCGGCAGTTTATCCGGAACCCCCGCTTCGCCTGGAACAGCGGCATCTTCATCTGGTCGCTGGAGGCCATCGAAAGGGCGCTGGAGCGGCATCTCCCCGAGGTGGCCCGGGCTCTTCGCCCGCTCCGCTCCCTCCCGGCCCGGAGCAGGAAATCCTTTCTTGAACGCGTCTATCCCGGACTGCCCGGCATCTCCATCGACTGCGGGATCATGGAAAAGCACCGTGATGTGCTGGTGACCGTCGCCGCCTTCAGGTGGGACGATCTCGGTTCCTGGGAAGCGCTCGGGGGGTATCTCCCGCGCACCCCGGACGGCAACCGGGCGCGGGGCGCTCTGGTCACGCACGACGCCAACGGCTGCATCGGCTTCAGCACCGGGCCGCTGATCGGGCTGGCCGGCGTCTCCAACCTGATCGTGGCGGCGACCGGCGACGCGGTTCTGGTCTGCACCCGGGAGAGAGCCCAGGACGTTAAAAAACTGGTGCAAAAAATTCGGAAGAATAAGAAATATCGAGGGTTGATGTAAGGATAAATTCCAAATATTCGAATCAAGACTGATTACAGATATCTCACCGAATATCAATAGGTGAAAAACCTAACAATGCACAGTCACGGCAGAATATTGGGAATCGATCCGGGAGAGAAGCGGATCGGACTGGCGGTAAGCGATCCCCTGGGGATTACCGCCCAGGGGCTTCCCACCCTGGAGGTGAGAACACCGGATGATGCCGTGTTGCAGATCGCGGCGGTCGCCCGCCGGGTGCAGGCTGCCGGGATCATAATCGGACTTCCTCTCAACATGGACGGAACGGAGGGAGAGGAGGCCCGGCGGGCCTACCGGCTGGGAGCGCGGCTGGAAGAGACGGCGCGCCTGCCGGTAGCTTTCCGGGACGAACGCCTGACCTCCCGGCAGGCCGAGCAGGTCTTACTGTCCGGGGACCTGAGCCGGGAGAGAAGGAAGAAGGAGATCGACCGGGTGTCGGCCCAGATTATCCTCCAGTGTTACCTTGATGAAGGCGGAAACAGCGGGGCATGAGCCGGGAAGAGAGAAAGCTGCGGAAGGAAACCCGGGCCGTCCTGAAGTCCGGCCGCTGGATCCTGAAGCGACGGAAGAAAAAGCTCTCCCCGGACAGGCGGGAGAAACTCTCCGAGGCGATCGGACGCCTGGAAACGGCCGCGCCGAACGGCGACCCGAAGGAGATCAGGAGCAACGCCAAGAAACTGAGCGTCCTCCTGACCGGGGACTTGGCGCCTTTCAGGAAGGGCGCCTTCCGGGAGTGGGCGGAATCCATCCTCTTCGCCCTGCTCATGGTCTTCATCATCCGCACCGTCATCGTCCAGCCCTTCAAGATCCCGACCGGGTCCATGCAGCCGACTCTGCTGGGGGTTAAAAAGATCTGCCCGGCCTGCGGCCGGGAGTACCGGTACGACAGGAAGACCTGTGACGACGGGACACCGCTCGTTCTCGAGCACATCGGGGACAAGATCCTGGTCAATAAGTTCATCTATGGAGCCCGGACACCGGATCGGATTCCGTACACCTCAATCCTGCTTCCCTATCTTCAACTGCCGGCGCTGCGAAAACCCCGCCGGGGGGATATCGTGGTCTTTCATTACCCGGAGGACGTCAGCATCGATTATGTCAAACGTCTGGTCGGCCTGCCGGGGGAGACGATAGAGATCCGGGACGGGAAAATCATCGCCGACGGGAAGGATGTCGCGACGCCCGAGATGGAAAAAATGTATTACACCAACGGCCGGCCTTTTGAGCAGATCCCCTACGGCCGGCCCGGCCAGAGCTTTGTCGTGCCGGCGAAAGGAATGGTCATCAACCTCGATCCCGGCACCCGGGAATCCTGGCAGGACCTGGTCAGGGCCGACGGGCACGGACTGGAAGTGACCGACGGGAGCGTCCTGATAGATGAAGAACCCCGCCGGAGCTATGCTCTCGAACAGAACCATTACTACGTTCTGGGGGACAACAGCACCAACAGCCGCGACAGCCGCTACTGGGGGTTCGTTCCCGAGAAGTACCTGGTCGGGGAAGTTTTTTTTAAGTACTGGCCGCCCCGGCGCTGGGGGTTCGCGGATTAATTAATCGGTATATTCCCAATCTACATTTCTGAGGCGGAGTGAAAGAAAGTATGACGCCCACATCTGAAAGCCCGGCTGCGGGATTTTCCAGCCTTCCCGCGTCTTTGCAGGTGAAGAGCAGAAGATTCTTCGGCCTGGGAGCCAAGCTGACCATCCTGGTCCTGAGCAGCCTTCTCTGCATCTCCGTCATCACCACCATCATCTCCATCCGCCATCTCCGGGACGCGTTAAACACGGGGGTCGAGGAGATGGGCCGGACCATGGGCCGGGTCCTGGGGATCAGTTCCGCCTACCAGGGATTCTTCGACATCGACAACCGTCTCCTGAAACAGTACGTCACCTCCGCGGTCGACCAGAAGAATGTTGTCTACGCTGTCATAACGAAAAAAAACGGGGAAGTCGTTCAGACGGGACTGTCGGCCGAACAACTGGAGCATCTGCAAAAAGGAGACCCGCCCCTCGACCCTGAGATAGTCCACCAGGAGATACAGGATATCACCATGGAGTCGCCGATCGGGAAGATCGGCACCATCTATCTGGGGATTTCCAAAGAGGAGGTCGCGGCGGTCGAAAAGAAGCTGATCCTGGTTCAGGTGATCTCCGCCGGGGCGATTACCGCCATCTTTCTCGTCATCCTCTGGATAATCATCCATTCCATCACTCGCCCCCTCCGCCAGCTGACCGAGAAGACAAAGGAGATGGGGGAGGGGAAGCTGGATAAACCCCTGGAAGTGACCGGTCGGGACGAGGTCGGCCGACTGGCCAGCAGCATCGAGATCATGCGGGGAAACCTCAACCGGAAGATTCAGACGATTGCGTTTTTAGGGAGGATCGCCCACGACTTCAATGCGGTTTTCGACCTCAATCAGACGATCGATGACATCAAGAAAGAGCTGATCAACTTTCCCCTCTGGCCATGGCACGAAATGGGGATAGCCCTGATCGGCCGGGGAGGAAAGACATACACCAAAACCCAGTTCAATTATTACCACGTCATCCCCGCCTCCGACCGGGAAGGCAACCGGTTCTCCATCTTCTCGCTCAAGGACACGATGGTGGCCGAGATAGTGTACCAGAAGCAGCTGATCGTCAGGGATCTGCCCACCAGCCTCAGCTCTTCCCAGGATGGATTCAGTCTTTACCTGAAAGACCGGGACATCTCCTCTTCGGTCGCGTTCCCCCTGCTGATCAAAAACAAAGTTTTAGGGATGTTGTACGCCGGCTTTCAGGATCGCTCGGGGCGCCTGCCCGAGATACAGAAGATCTGTCAGAACATAGCCGATGAACTGGCCCGGGCCATTGAGGGGATCTATCTCCTCTATGACCTTCGCCTCAGCCTGGACGATCTGAAGAGCGCCCATCAGCAGTTAAAGGGTCTTGATAATCTGAAAAGCGAGTTCATTTCCAGTGTCAGTCATGAACTGCGGACACCGCTGGTGTCAATGACCGGGTACCTGCACATGATGCTGGATGAAAAGCTGGGCAGCATCACGGAACTCCAGCGGGAAGGACTCGAGGTCTCGGTGAAAAGCCTCCAGCGGCTGACCAATCTCATCCAGAAAATGCTGTCGTTCTCGTCCGAGCAGAAGGAGAAGGAGCTTGACCTCTCCGATTTCAAGATCAAAGATCTGCTTGAACACTGCGCAACAACTCTCAAGGCCGTTGCCGACAAGCAGCAGGTGAAGATCAAGACATTTGCGGATGATAACCTGCCGCCGGTCCGGGCCGATGAGGATAAGATCATTCAGGTCCTGATCAACCTGACCGATAACGCGATCAAATTCAGTCCCCAGGGCGCCCGGATCGATTTAAAAGCGCGCCGGGCAGATGGGGCCGCCGGTCAGAAAGACATGATCGAGGTGATCGTCCGTGACGAAGGGAAGGGACTCTCACCGAAAGATCAGACCATGATGTTTGAAAAATTTTGGCAGGGGAGCAAGGAAGACGGGGCCCGGCAGAAAGGCCTCGGCCTCGGCCTGGCACTGGTCAAAAAAATACTCGACCAGCACGGCTGTTCAATCTCGGTTGTCAGCGAGCTCGGCCGGGGGACTACCATAACCTTCACTCTGCCGACTGTTGCTGATTAGAGCGAGGACTAATCGATGGATCCTATTCTGGAACGATGGCATAAGCTTCACAAGCAGTATCTCTACTGCAATTGGGGCCCATTCGACTTCCGAACATCGAAATTGGCCGAGCATCTTGGTGTAAGCCGGAGAACCATCGAACGCTGGATAGCGGGGAGGACCGCCCCTAAAAAGAAGCATCTGGAAGCGATAGAGTCGTATTTAAACCAAGGCGGCACCAGCTGATTTTTTTTAAATTAAAATGTCGCACTGGTCGTGATAATGTTCATTATGTAAAGTATAGTATAATACTCCAGCGGGGGTTGTGTTTTTGTAAAGTATTGCCCTGATAACTGTTGCAAGTTATCTTCAGGCGTCTGTTGATAACGCGTGGATAACCTATGGGGTTCTTCCAATGAATGAATGATTTAGTGCCCACCAAATTCAAATTTATTGATAATCGGGACCGCGATGAGTATCGGGGAAAATGCCGAAGCAGCAAGTTAGGGAATTATACTCCGGTCATTTTGCGGGAATAGTCAACCGGCATTGACAATCTTATCGGGGGGACAGGTTTTACAGCAGGGATATGACCGGAGGAGCCGGGTTCCGGGGGGAATTGAACTAGAAACCCTCGGACAGGGCGATGATCAGGTTAGGGTTGCCGGGGGCGCCGATCATGACCGTCCCTTTCCTGACCAGAGAGAGTTCGGTATCAAGGATGAGACGGCTATCCGCCCAGAGCTTGAGAGAGAATTGAACCGTCCGGGCGTTAAAGTTTTTAGGAATTATTACTAATTTCAAATGCCGGCGAAGCTGAAAGGAGATCGTCTCTTCTTTGCCGAGCGGAATAGCGCGAAAGGCCGTTGCCAGTTCCAGGTAATTCTGGTACTTAAGGGGAGACCTCCGCATCGTCTTCTCAAGATAGCGCAGCCCCGGGGCCATCTCTCCCGGTTCATCAGTGGGCTGGAGAACATCGATCGTCACTTCGATCGTCTCCTCGCCGGCCCGAACCGGGCCGATGGCCAGGAGGGGCATGATCATGATTAGGCAGCAGGCAACCTTCATCAGTTCCTCACTCCATCAGCCAGATGATTGTCAAACCGTCGCTCTCACCGCGGAATATCATCAGATTATGTTCGGGAGCGGAGATGGATTCTATCCGGCAATAATTTTCCGGGAGGCGGTTTTCCGTCAGGACTCCCGAAAAGAAGAGCGCCAGCGCGGCGGCCGCGCTGAGAGCAACTCCTATCCAGGCCGGTCTCGGGATCAGCTGCAGGCTCCTTCTTCCCAAACGTTTTTCGCCGAACGGCGCTTCGGCCGCCAGACGGGCCCGGACGGCCGGCCAGAAAGAAACACCCTCCCCCTGCCCCGCCTCCTGCCGGGCCAGGCCGGCCAGCGCCCCGCTCAGGATCCGGCGATCATGCAGCCGGCGGCGGCAGCTTTCACAGTTTTCCAGATGCGCTTCGCACGCCCGGATTGATTCCGAAGACAGCCGGCCGTCATAATACAAATCCAGCCAAGATTCAATCTTGCGGCAGCCGATCTTTTTCATGGCACGGTGTTCCGGGGAAACGCTCCGCCTGATCCCACGCTGACAAAAAAGTGATGATGTGGCTCTTCGTCATTGTTCAAAACCAACCCGATTTATGAATCAATCGGATTAATACGCTCCCGCCAGATAGGGCTTCATCTTTTCTCTGATCTTTTCCCGGGCATAATGGAGCCGGGACATGACCGTTCCCCGGGAGCATTTCATGATCGCGCTGATCTCCTCGTAGGAGCAGCCCTCCCATTCCCGGAGGAGGATGGCCGTTCTCTGGGGGACGGTGAGCGTGTCCAGAGCCCGGATGAGCATAGCGGACAGCTCGCTCCGCATGATCTCGCGATCCGGACGGGAAGCATGCCCGGGCCGGCTGGCGACCGCTTCCAGCTCCACCGAGTCGTCATACTCCACCAGATTCTTGCCGGACTTTTTTCTTTTCGCGTCCAGGGCCAGGTTGAAAGCGATCCGGTACAACCAGGTGAAGACGCGCGATTTCCCCTTGAATGTATGCAAAGAGCGATAGGCCTTGATGAAGGATTCCTGGGCCAGGTCCCGGGCCTGCTCCCGGTCGAGAACAATCCCGTAGATGAGGAGAGAGAGCCGCTCCTGATATTTCTCGACCAATCCCTGAAACTCATCAATCTCTCCTTCCAGGCAGCGCCGGACCAGTTCGAAGTCTTCATCAGGCACAGTCATTCTTTATCTATTAGACGCGGATTATCTGTTTTTATTCGTTTCCCGCCGGGACCAGAACCTCCAGCCGGGCGGGGAGCAGCTCGATCCGGGCGGGGGTGCGCCCGATGTAGTCACCATCCGCCTGGAGCGGCAGCCCGGGGTCATCAATCCGGATGCTCCGGGCGCGGGCAAAAGTGACATCAGGGAGGGTGTGGTGTTTTTTCCTGAGCACGCCCAAAAAATACCGCGCGTAATCCCGGCGGCTGCCTTTCTCGAACAGGCAGCAGTGGAAAAAGCCGTCGTCAATGCGGGCGCCGGGTGTGATCTGGTGAGGGCCGCCGTAGAAACGGGCGTTGGAAATCACTGCGACCGATCCGCTTAATTCGCGCTCCCCGTCAAGCAGAAGCTTGAAGAGCCGGGGCCGAAAAGCGATCAGCGCCTTCAGGCCGGCCAGGTAATAGGCATACCGCTTCACATATCTCTTTAAGGCCGGATTGACAATCCTCACCGCTTCGGCATCGAGACCGACGCTGACCATGATCGCGAAATATCGCTGGTTGACTATCCCGAGATCGATCCGGCGGGTATGACCGCCGGTGATGATCCCGACCGCCCGATCGATATCGGCGGGGATGCCCAGTTCCAGGGCCAGCACATTGCTCAGTCCGGCCGGGATAATGCCCAGCCGGGCCCCGGATCCGACGATGCCGTTGATGACCTCGTTCAGCGTGCCGTCCCCCCCGGCCGAGATCACCAGTTCACTCCCCTCCCCCACCGCCCGCCGGGCCAGGGCGATAGCCTCCAGGGGGGCGGTCGTGGTGCTGACCGTAACCCGGAAACCGTGACGGGCCAGCTCTTTCTCGACCCGGCGGAGACGATCAGGATCGGCAATCCGGCTGGAGACCGGGTTGACGATAACGGTGGCCTTCATCTATAAATTAGCTCGCTTCGCTCGCTACTTATTTTTTCTTCTTATTTTTCGAAGAAAAAATAAGAAGAAAAAATAAGAGATTACCGTGCCTCCCGCCACTCTTTCTCGAGTTTGGAGACCGGAATCAGCAGTTCATCCTCGAAGACATTTCTCCACTCCCGGCCCTTCTTCAGCTCATCGAGGATAACGTTAATCCTCCAGAAACCATACTGCCGGATCAGGTAATCCACCAGGGAATATGCCTGAGCATAGGCCACTGTAACACTTCCGGGATCCCGGTCAAAGCCCAATGCGCCTTCAAGCAGGGAAAGGGGCATCAGCTCTTCATCAAGCCGAATGGCCGGCGGGACGACCTTCGCCTCCTCATACTGGGCCAGTCCTTCATGGAGCCAGCGGGGACAGGTATTCCCGGTTCTATCATTAATCAGGGCGTGCGTGTATTCATGCCAGAGTATCTTCTTGATATCGGCGGCGTCCAGCCCTTTTCCACCTGCCGGGAGCCTGATTTTACCGTCATAGAGAGCTCCCACCCAGCGGGGGGTATGCCTGATTTGCGAGAATTCCTCCCCGGTATAAAGAAGCACCACGATCGGCCGGGTCGGATAATAGTTAAAGTCATACCCGATCTCCTGATACGCTTCCAGAAGAAAGCTCTGAATATCGCTGACATGGTAATCGGGGTCGCGGGAATGAAAGCGGATGTCGAAGGTGGCGAGCGATGACGCGTCCAGCCTCTCTTCTATCGACGCTTCCTTTTTCAGCTGCTCCAGCATCCCGGCCAGCCTGCTGTCGTCCGGCTGGAGAGACAACGCCTCTTCCCAGTAGCGGACGGCATCCTCCAGGCGCTGGGAATAATAAGCGATCTCCCCCAGCATGCGCAGGGCGGTAAAATTCCCGGGGTCCCGGTCCAGCACTTCGAGAAAAGTGTCCCGGGCCCGGGAGAGATCCCGCTCCCGGTAATAACTGCCGCCCAGGCCGTTCAAAAGCCGGATCCGGGCCTGCCGGAGGGAAGCGTTTTCAGACTGGCCGAGCTCGAGCCGACTGAGATAATCAAGGGCGGCGGCGTAATCGCCGCGACCGGACGCCTCTTCGATCAATTCCCGCCACCGCTCATCGGGAAAACGGCCGCCGGCATCCGCCGGGATCGGCAGCAGAAGGAGAACACCCGCCAGAATTGATGCCCAGGTAATCATGATTACAGGTTATGCCGGGCGTCGTGGAGGAAATCTTTTTCCCGGTCGTTCAATCCCCCCCACCCTTCCCGGGCCAGTTTATCCAGGACGCGGTTCAGCTCGTCCCGGTAGCCGCCGCTCTCTTTTGGGGGAACGGGGCCGGCGGCGGGACGCTCCTTCCTTTTTCGCCGCGCCGGCCACTTCAGATAGACAAATCCTACCAGGGCTCCGCCCAGGTGGGCAAAGTGGGCAATCCCCCCTCCCCCGCCGCCGCCGAGCAGAAAAAGGAGTTCAAGAACGATGAAGACGGCGACCATCTGCCGGGCCCGCATCCGGAGGGGGAGGACAAAAAAAAGCAGCAGGGTGACCACCCTGTCCGGGAAAAGCAGTCCGTAAGCTATCAGCAGCGCGAAGAGAGCCCCGGAGGCGCCGATCAGGGGGGCGTTGATGCCCCAGATAAAGGGGATCGAGCAGATGCCGGCCCCGATTCCCGAAATGAAGTAATAGCGGAGAAAAAAAGACGTTCCCCAGAATATCTCCAGTTCCCGGCCGAAGAAATAGAGGACCAGCATGTTGAAGAGGAGGTGAAACAGGTCTCCATGAACGAAGAGATAGGTTATGAACTGGTATGCCCGCAGGTGTAAAAAGACCGCGGGGACGGTAAGCCCAAAGACACGGGTAAAGTCGACGGTTCCCCATAATCGAGCGACGATGAAACTCCCCATATTTGCCAGAAGCAATACCTTGACTGCCGGGGGCATCGGCTCCGGGGATGAATGGCGGGATTTCGGGAACACTGAACTCGGGCCCACTATTTTCGGGGGTAAGGAGGAAAACCTGCTTTCAGGAAAGCGCCGGGCAATTTTTTAAAAATCGGTAATCTTATCGAGATGTTCCTGGGCCAATTTATCGTTGGGATTGATCGAAAGGATCTCTAAATACAACTCCTTGGCGCTGTCGATCTCCTTCTGGGCTTCCCGGGTTACCGCGTAATTAAAGAGCAGCGAAATGTCCCGGGGAGCGACCTTCAAACCGCGTTGATAGATATCAACCGCTCGGTCATAATCGCCATTGAGGAAATACAGCTTTCCCAGACGGATAAAATTATCCGCTTTTGAGGGTTCTCTCTCCAGTTCCTGCAGGAGCTTTTTTTCCTTTCGTTCGAAGAAGCGCACTTTGGCCACGCGGAGGTTGCGGTTCAGACAGATTTGAACTTCTCGATGTTTTTCTCTTCCCCGATGATCACCAGGGTGTCGTTTTCCCCCAGCACTTCTGAGGCGCGGGGAGCGATGATCAGGGTGTCTTTCAGTTCCGATTCACCGTTTGCATCAAGCTTCGGCGCCTGGCGGCGGAGAGCGACAATGTCGATCCCGAAGCGGGAACGGACATTGGCTTCCGCCAGTGTTTGCCCCCGCAGAGCCGTGGGCACATTTGTCTCCACGATCCCGAATCCGGGAGAGACCTGGATGTAGTCGAAGATGGAAGGAGAGACCAGAGAATTGGCCACCCGGATCCCCATGTCTCTTTCCGGAAAGACGATCCGGTCGGCTCCGATCCGGCTTAATATTTTTTTATCAGTCTGATTGACGGCCTTGGCGACAACCGTCTTCACCCCCATCTCTTTCAGCTGCATGGTCACCAGGATGCTCGCCTCCAGGCTGCTCCCGATGCCGACCACGGCAACATCCATCTCGCCGAGTTCCAGGCTTTCCAGGGCCAGGTCGTCAGTGACGTCCGCCTGGACGGCCTGGGTAACGATCTCGCTCATCCTCTGGACGACCTGCTCGTCCTTGTCCACAACCATCACCTGTTTCCCTTTCTCGGCCAGGGTCTGGGCGACGGCGCTCCCGAAGCTTCCGGCTCCGATGACAACATACTCTTTCATAATTAAAATTTTCCTCCGGAAAACTTTAAGATAATAATACCATAAATACGCAAATATCCATTAGAATTTTAGGACTTAACCGACCATTACCGACTCCTCCGGATATCGGATCAGCATCGGGGGACGCTTCCGGCGGCCGATCAAGAGAGCGAGAGTCAGGGGACCGATCCTTCCCACGTACATGGTGAGGATGATCACGAACTTTCCCGGAAAGGACAGATGGGGGGTGATCCCGGTGGAAAGTCCGACCGTTCCGAAGGCGGAGACGGTCTCAAAGATGATCTCCCCCATGTAACCGGTCCGACAGAACGGGCGGGCGGAGGTCGTTTCCACCGCGAAGAGCACGGCGCAGACAATGAAGATGATGCCCAGGGAAATGACCGCGATGCTGATCGCTTTCACCGCGGTCTGATCTTCAATGCTCCGGCGGCCGAGAACGACCTGCTTCTTCCCCGTTATCATCGCGTAAACCGACGCCAGGATCACGGCAAAAGTACAGGTCTTGATGCCTCCGCCGGTACCGCCGGGGGAGGCTCCGATGAACATCATCACAATGGTTATCCAGAGAGTGGCCGGATTCAGCCGGTCGACGGGCAGTGTGTTGAAACCCGCTGTTCGCGGGGTGACCGCCTGGAAAAAGCACCGCGAGACTTTCTCGCCGAGCGGCAGTCCCTCCAGCGTGTTGCCCCATTCCGCCGCCAGCAGAAGCATGAACATGACGGCAAGGAGCATCCCGCTCACGGCCAGCGCTATTCGGGACTGAAGCCGGAGGCGGCCGCGGCGGGTCCGGTCTTTCCGCCAGAAATAAAAATGGGTGATATTGTACCAGACCAGGAAACCGATCCCGCCGAGCAGGACCAGGCCCCCCATGATTCCGATCACGCACCAGTCGTTCCCGAAGCGCATCAGGCTGTTTTGGTAAAGAGAGAACCCGGCGTTGCAGAAGGCGGAGACGGAGTGAAAAACCCCGTGGACAACCGCTTGGCCGACCGGGTAGTGATAAGCGCGGTGGAAACGCCAGGCCAGGAGAGCCGCGCCGATCGCCTCCAGGAAAACGGTCATGCCCACGATTAAAAGGATAAGGCCCTTGACCCCCTTGACCTTCTTCTCTCCCAGCGTATCCTGCCACATGATCCGGTCTTTGAGCGTCAGGCGTTTCCCCAGCATGACCAGGAAGAAGGTCGACATGGTCATGATCCCCAATCCTCCCAGCTGGATCAGAACCAGAATAACGGCCTTGCCGAAGGGGGTGAAAAAAGTCCCGGTATCCACCACGACCAGACCGGTCACACAGGTCGCGGAAGCCGCGGTGAAGAGGGCATCCACCACGTTCATGCATCCCGGAGTATAGGTGGAAAAAGGGAGAACCAGCAGCGCCGTGCCGAGCAGTATCGTCCCTAAAAAAGAAAGGATAATCAGACGGGGGGCGTTGATCCGCGTTTTCCTGGCGATGAGTTTCATGGCAAGTTCTTGCCCGGGTCGATCAGATTGAAGCAGAGCGTCGGAATATGAGACAAAAAAGATATCACAATCGAAACCGGTTGCAATTTAAAATAATTTGTTCCGCCGCCGGCGAATATGATACTATCTATAAATTAGCTCGCTACGCTCGCAAATTTACCGTTTTCAATCTATTATATATTCTAACAAGATGTGATTAACATAAATTAGCGACCGCAGGGAGCTAATTTATAAAGGAGGCCGAGATGGAAGTCATCAAGCTGTCACTCGGGAAGATACGAACATTTCTGCAGTGTCCCTTGAAGTATAAACTGGCCCATATCGACCAGATCTCGGTACCGGCAAAGTCCAGTCCCGGCCTCAGCTTCTACCAGGCTCTTCACAGCGCTCTGGAATACTTCCACAAAGAGGGAACGACCCCCCTTCCCTCCGAAGAATTCCTCCTCAACCTGTTCGCCCGCAACTGGGATCCTTCCGGTTACAAGGACGCCGGAGAGGAGAAGCAGTACCGGGGTCTGGGCGAGAACATCCTGAAGGATTTCTACCGTTCCTACTCGGCCCAGAAGCATGATGTCAAGTACCTGAGCCTGATGGTCAAGGTCAAAACAAAAAAATGTTTCATCTCTTCCCGGGCGGACCGGGTGGACCTGCTCCCCGACGGGACGTATGAGGTCATCAACTACAAGACGGGAAAGAACGTTCTGGAACCGGCCGAGTTGGCCCGTGATCTGCAGGCGGTCATCATTTATCTGGGGGCGAACGCTCACAAGAGGCTGGAAGGGAACGTGTCGAAAGTCAGCTTTTACTTTCTCCGCAGCAACCGGAAGATCAGCGTTACGCCGACTCTGGAAGATATCAAAGCCGTGACCGGCCTGATCGACCAGACCGCCGCGAACATCGTCAGCCTGGAGAAAGGCAGAAACGTCATGCTCTCTCTCCTCGACCGGATTTTGCCGGAATCGAAGAAAATATCGGGAAGCGTCGATGACCCCGCGGCCCTGGCCGAGAAAGGGGCTCTTTGCAATTCCTGCGAATACCTGGACGCCTGTCCCGCCTGGCCGGTGACGCCGCGGGTGATCGCCGGGGAAACGCCGGAAGTCTTCAGAGAACGGATCCGGCTCAGCTACTCCAAGCTCAGTTCCTACAAACGCTGCCCCCGGGCCTGGAAAAACTCCTACCTGGACGGGAAGTTCAGCCGGGAGCCGAAACCGTTCTTCTCTTTCGGGACCGCCATCCACGAGACCTTTGAGAATTACTACGATCCCCACGGTTCCAGAAAATCTTCGCTCAAGCACCTCCTCAGCCTCTGGGATACGGCATTCAACAACCACCGGGAAGGATACCGGGACGAGGACGAGAAAAAGAAATACTACAACCAGGGGGTAGAGCAGCTGACCAGGTATCACCGGCACTACTGCGCCGACGGGAAATACCGTCCCGCCCACGCCATCGAAGCCTACTTCGAGGTGCCCCTGGGGAAAAACGCGGTCATGACCGGCTTCGTTGACCGGATCGACCGGCTCCCTGACGGCGCCTTCGAGATTCTTGACTACAAAACGGAACCGACCCGCAGAAGCCAGCCGGCCGCGGATGAGGACGACCAGCTGACCATCTACTTCTGGGCCTGTCAGACGCTTTTCACGATGACCATCAAACAGATGTCGCTCCTGATGACCAACTTCGACGAGCAGATCGTCACCACCAGAAAGGAGGAAGACTTCCCCGAAGTGGTGGCGGCCATCGATGCGGTCGCTGCGGAGATGAAGGAAAACATCAAACTCTTCCAGGCGAGTTACTCTCCCGATCAGGAAGAGAGCGGCTATTTCCCCCCCAAGAAGAACAAGTACTGCAAGAACTGCGACATCCTTGAAACCTGCCCGCTGAAGCCCGAGATCACGGGGGACACCTCGCTCCGGACCATGGAGTATACCGGCGGCGATCAGGAAGAAACGCTAACCGCGGAATACGAATAATTTATTTTTCCCTCAGGAGTTTTCACTCCTGAGGGAAAAATAAATACGGAAAAACTTCTCAATAACAAAAAAACAGGGAAGGGCTGTCGGTTGGATGGTTGACCGGGCCGTTCGATGTTGAACGTTGGGCGTTCCCTTTTTTACCCCCCCTCCCCTACCAGCCTCTCAGTTCGCGGAGGTAGCGCTTGATCAGGTCGGCCTGCGAGGAGGCGGGGACCAGGATCAGGTACCGCCGGAGATGATGGGCGGCATCGGCCCGCTCTTTCTTCTGGTAGGCCAGAATCCCCGAGTTCAGGTGAGCCGGCGCGTAGTCGGGATCAATCCGGAGGAGGCGGGAGTACTGCTGGAGGGCTTGATTCCTCTCTCCCCCCGCGCTGTAAGCCACCGCGAGGTTGTACCTCGAGGGGAGGAAAAACGGATCTTCCACCAGCGCTTCCCGGTAGAGGGCGGCTGCCTCGCTGTTTCTCCCCTCGGCCTGCATCCGGGCCGCCGCCGCGAAGAGAGCCGGAACTCCTTCGGGAGGAAGACCGGAGAGGAAGACCAGTTCCGGGTCGAGGCGCCGGGCTTCCGCCAGCTCCCGGGCGGAGGCCGCGTCCATCTCCAGCCCCCGGTAGACAACCCCCAGATTATAATGCCAGCGGGCGTTCGCGGGCTCCAGCCGGACCAGGCCCTCGAAGCAGCGCCGGGCGCCGGCCAGGTCATCCCGTTCATACGACAGGTTGGCGAGGGCGATCTGGGTTTCACGGTGCGCCGGGGCGGCCTGGAGCGCCTTGTGGTAGAGAGCCGCCGCCTCATCCTGCCGCCCCTGGCGGGAAGCGATGTAGCCGAGGCAGTAATTCACCGGGGCTGCCTCGGCGCCGTTCCGGGCCGCTGTTTCCAGGTGCCGGCGGGCGGCATCGAGATTTCCCTGTTCCAGAGAAAGCACTCCGGCCAGGTAGGCGGCGGAGCCGGATTCGGGCGCGCGTTCCAGAACCTGCCTGATTTCGGCCAGGCTGAGGTCGATCTTGCCCTGCTGATAAAGGATGCGCGCTTTCCGGTAGCGCAGCGCCATCGTCTCCGGCTGAAGCCGGATTGCTTTTTCATAATGGACCAGCGCCGGCCCGGCGTCGCCTCGTTTTTCGTAGAGGACACCGGTCAGGTATTCGGCGTTAAAATGATACAGATGATCCGGATTAAGCCGGGCGAGCCGATCCGCTGCCTCCCGGTAATACCGGAGGGCCAGCTCGTCATCGCCCTCTTCCTGGCAACAGTAGCCCAGTTCATAGAGGAGCCGGCCGTCATCGGCGCCGCCGGCTACCGCCGCGGCCAGCTTCTCGCGGGCCCGGCCGACCTCGTGTTTCTGAAAATACCAACGTCCCTCCCGGGCCGGAGTCAGCCACTGGTGCTTCTTCTCCCACTGCTCGAGATATTTCCAGGAGACATCGGGATGAAGCCGCATCCAGCGGGTCTGTGGAACAGCAACCGCAGGCAGCAATAAACACCAGATAAGACAGAGCATTATTTTTTTCATAGATAAACTCTCTAAAATGATTGTTAGTTAGACCCTGCTTGAAAAGGATTTCGAGCAGGAAATCCGAGAAAACTCTATTCCCCCGGCTTATTTTTAGATAGTGTTTCTATCAACCAGGCGGGATTGTTGCTGGCGACGCCATCAACGAAACAGCGGGCAACCCTCTCCAGCTCGCTTTTGCGGTCGATGGTCCAGGCGATGACTTCTCTTCCCGCCCGGTGTGCCGCGGCCACCCGGGGAGCGGTGATGATGTTCCAGCGGGCGGAGAGGACATCGAGACCCGAGTAGCCGTCATCCGCGCACTCCTTCCAGGCTTCTTCCCGGCTGAAGATCAACCCCGTCCGGATCGCCGGCCGGACGGTCCGGCAGAGCCGGACCGCCTCCCGGTCGAAAGAGGCCACCATCACCCGGTTTTGGAACCGCTCCCGCTCGACAATCTTCAGGACCCGGCGGACCAGCTCCGGCCGCGCTTCCTCCCTCCCGGCGTCAATTTTCAATTCAACGCAGAGCCCGATCCGTCCGGGGGCGATCTCACGGATGACTTCCTCCAGAGTGGGGATTTTCTCCCCGGCGAAATCAGCAGAGAAATATCCTCCGGCATCAAGTCTTTTTAGTTCCGCCAGGGTTCTTTCCTCTACCGGGCCGGCCCCATCGGTGGTCCGGGAGAGGTCGCGATCGTGAAAGACCACGACCGCCTGGTCCCGGCTCAGGCGGAGATCAAGCTCGATCAGGTCCGCTCCGACCCGGACCGCCTCCCGGAACGCGGCCAGGGTATTTTCCGGCGCTACCGCCGAGGCTCCCCGATGGGCAATGGATAACATCTGTCGTCTATCTCACACGGTAAGGCCGCATTTTAAAAAACCACGAAGATTACGCTGGCGCGGCGCAGCGCGGCGGCGCGCAGGCATGATCTTCGTGGTGACTTAAATCAGAGAACGGACGCACCGGAGGGGTTGATGGCCAGGCCGGTGACCGGCAGATCGCCGGATCTCCCGAAGTAAATCCGGGTGATCCCCCGCACCGACCACAGTCCGCCGGACTCCCGGAAGATCGCGATGTCCGCCTTCAGCTTCCCCCGGTAATTCCCCGGCACCGGACGGTCGCCGGCCGCTCCGAAGTAGAAACGGCTATAGTCCCGGATCGCCCAGAGACCGGAGCTTCCCCGGAAGACCCCGAGGCTGGTCGCGCCCGGGTAGAGGCCGGGGTAATTGGCCGGAACGGGCATATCCCCCGATCGGCCGAAATAGGCCCGGGTCAATCCCCGGACCGCCCAGAGGCCGGTGTACCCGCGGAAAACAGCGATGTATTTCTCCGGGTGGGCGCCGTTAAACGGTATCGGGAGGTCACCGCTCTTTCCAAAGTAGGCCCGGGTCACCCCCCTGATCGCCCAGAGGCCGATCTCTGCGCGGAAAAGGGCAATCTGACAGACTCCGATACCGGAATAATCCCCCGGGACCGGGATGTCGCCCGCCCGTCCGAAATAGGTCCGGCTGACGCCTCTGACCGCCCAGAGGCCGGTGGCAGCCCGGAAGACGGCGATGTCGGAAAGGCCGTCGCCGTTGAAATCGCCCGAGACGGGCGTGTCTCCGCTCCCGCCGAAGTAGGTCCGGGTCACTCCCTTGATCGCCCAGAGACCGGAACTGCGCCGGAAGACGGCGAGATCGGAGGTCCCGTCGCCGTCATAGTCGCCGCTGTCGATCGAGGCCGGGAAAAAGACGGGGGTGGGGGCCGGGCTCGGGGTGGGATAAACTCCCCTCCGGTAGAGCGGGAAATTGATCCCGCCGGTGTTGGAAGGAATCCTGGTGGCCTGGCCCTGGTTGTCTTTCTGGTCGTAATACTGGCCACGGTAATCCGGGTTCTCGAAGACATCCGCGTACACCAGATAGGTCCCGATGTTGAGGGTCCCGGTAGAATAATACCCCTGGCTGTTGGAAATCCCGGCACTCGTTATGGATGGTCCCATCGCCCGGACGTAGATATCAGCGATGCCGGCCCCCGTTACCCGGTCGTAGACCCGGCCCGAGATCGGCCCCATCACGATCACCGGGGTGGGGGTGGGCCGGGGGGTCGGCGAACGGGACGCGGTCGGGCGCGGGGTGGGAGGGATGGACGGGGTCGGCGGCGGTGTTGGTGGCACGCTGGGGGAAGGAGTCGGTGACGGGAAGACATCGAACGCTTTCATCACCGCCATGTGGTCCATCGCGGTGCTGTGGGAGTCCCCATACAGGACCGGTGGAAGGTTCCAGAGCGGGGTGCTGGCAGGCGCATCCGTCGTTTCGGCCCACCGGGAGAAGACGTGGCTGTCGAAGACAATCCCCTCGTCGTATTCGTAATCCTCGGTACCGATAATCAGGGTGTCATGAAGATTGTCCAGGAGCTGGTTCGGCATGATCCAGTCGTAGGGGCTGTCTCGCGGCTGGTTGGTGTTTTCGTTCCCAAGCCGGTCCTCCGGCCGATGGCTGGTCGGCTCGAGAAAAGTGGCGAAAGTCTGGATGCACCACTCGTACTGGCTTTCCGTGTTCAGATCCCCGCCGACGACGATGTAGCCGGCGAAGCCCTGGGAAGCGATATAATCCTCAACATAGGTCTTGATGAGAGTGGCTTCCAGGGCCCGCTCGGCGGCTTCCCCCGCGTCCGCTTTCAGATGAACACTGACAGCCAACAGATCAGTATCTCCCGGGAGGTTGATCTCTGCCCAGGCAAAGTCCGGCTTCTTGGTACCCACGGTATCCGGCCAGTTCCCCGCGGTCTGGATCGCCCAGCGGCTGACGATTCCGTTGTTCTGGGCCCAGGACTGCCCGATCGGATCAGGATAGCTGGGATCATAACCCAGAAAATAATAAAATTCCGCGCCGAATGCTTCATCGACATAGTCCCGATAGGTGCCGTCAGCGATTTTCCACTCCTGGAGCAGGGCGATATCCGGGGCCAGACCCTGGAAGATCCTGATCGACTGGTTCCCGGCAAAGGTGCCGATCTTGCTGACATTGGCGGTCTGGATCTTAAGTGAGGCCGGCGACGGGGCTGGCTGATAGACGAGGTAGGAGACCGCGCAGGTAACCACGGCGGAGGTGTATCGTATCCGCATGTACCCGCTCTCACCCCAATCCGTTCCCCAGGAGTTGCGCAGTATCCAGCATCCTCCCCCTCCTTCCGGAGGGGAGTCGTCCCAGCCAACCAGGGAGACAGCATGGTTGGAGGTAGTATGGTCGCAGGGAGACCCGTCGCAGGTGGTGTTGGAGTCTTCATAAACCCCGTGGGCGTAACCTTGAAAAGCGGATCCAACATAGACCGCAACGTCTACCACACCATAGGTCATGATCGCGGTTTTGATGGCGTCGATGTCATCGCAGGGGACCCGGTACCAGGATTGGAATTGAGTGAGCGCTGGATAAGTTCCGAACGGGCAGCTCTGTTCATGGTCGCTATAAGGGTATTCAGTCTCGGTGCAGATGCCGTAATCGATCAGGGCCTGCAATTCATCATAATCATAGTCGGCCCCGGAACAGCCGTCAAATCCGCTGTAATGGTCGGAAAGACAGAAAGCGATAAAGGCCTCGGAAAAATCCGCGCGGGCACCGTCATACCTGCCGGTGGCCCAGTTATAGGTCCCTTCCGCGGCGGCGGCGGCGCCAAATGCATAACAGGAGCCGCAATCGCCCTGGTCCCCAACGGAGCCGATATATGAACGGCCGTTGTAATTTCTCCAGTCAAAACTGGCCGGAAGAGTCTTCTTTCCCAAATGTTTTGCCAGTGGGCCGATTCCGTCGTGAAAGGAACGGCGCCGGGGAGAAAGAGGCTGGTGACGGCTGAAAAATGATGCTTTTTCATTCGGGGACATATCGAAGACCCAGTTATTCTCTACGGCGAATTGATACCCGTTATGGTCGATCTTGTACCGGATATCTTCCAGCGTATCATCCGGCTCAAAAGGGAGGATATCCGCTCCGACGACAAGAGCGATCGGGAGAAAAATTACTGATCCCATGAGGACTATGACCGCTAAGACCCCGGCTGACTTATAAGAACGAGATCGCTTCATAGAGAATCTCCTTGAAAATTTTTCTCCGAAAAATTTAAGCATGAACTTAGCGCCTTCGGCGCAACCTCGTAGTGCCCTGATGTAATCGGGGCTTATTTCGGGCAGGGCTAAAGCCCTGCACTACGACAATTAATCCGACCGTATGCAGTTTTTACATCAACGATTGCGGTCATTGCGAGCGTTAGCCGAAGCCGCGAGCAAAGCGTGGCGGGAAGCAATCTTTTGCTGTGCATAGAGTTGAGATTGCGTAGCCTGTCCCGAGCGATAGCGAAGGATCTCGCTCCTCGCAATGACATGTCCATACAATTATGGACTTACTAATAACTGTAGTGATCGAGCTTGCTCGGACTTGAGCAGATCCCCGGAAGAAGCGGGATGAAAGCACAAGCTCCGTTACTACATTATAAACTATTTATCTGGTTGCCGGGAGATCCCCCGGGCCGCCGAAATAGGCCCTGGTCAGACCCCGGATCGCCCACAGGTTCCACTCGGGCCGACAGAGGCCGGCCTGGACGCGGGAGTTTCCGCTATAATCGGCCGGCACCGGCTGGTAGGCGGAGCTCCCGAAGTAGGCGCGGGTCACCCCGCGGACCGCCCAGAGTCCGGAAGACGGGCGGAAGACGGCCGGACCACCCGGTACCCCGCCGCCGGCGTAATCGCCGGGGACGGGGAGGTCGCCGGGTCGGCCGTAATACATCCGGGTGACGCCATGGACGGCCCAGAGCCCCGAGGAGGCGCGGAAGACGGCGATATCCGCTAATCCGTCCCCGTCATAATCACTGCTGACGGGCGTGTCTCCGAGGGCGCCGAAATACACCCGGCCGAGGCCCGTCGCCGCCCAGAGGCCGGTGGAGGGACGGAAGATCCCGATGTCGCAGGATCCGTCCCCGTCGTAATCCCCCGGGACGGGCTGATCGTCCGCGCCGCCGAAATAGTTCCGGGTCATCCCCCGGACCGCCCAGAGGCCGGCGGATCCCCGGAAGAGGGCGACATCGGCGCACCCGTCGCCATTGTAGTCACCCGAGACGGGGATATCACCGGACCGGCCGAAGTAGAGCCGGGTGAATCCCCGGACCGCCCAGAGGCCGGCGGTCTCGCGGAAGATGGCGATATCCGACACCCCGTCGCCGTTATAGTCGCCGCCGGCCACCCGGACCGCCGCGAAGGAGGAGGTGGGGGACGGAACGGGGGTGGGGAAAACCCCGTCCTTGTACAGGGGGAAATCGACCCCCGACGTGTTCGAAGAAACACTCGACGCCTGGGACTGGGTGTCTTTCTGATTATACCACTGGGAACGGTAGACCCGGATGCCAAACCCCTGGTTGCTGTCGGCATAGAGATTATAGGTGCCGGCCAGCAAACTCGGGATAGTATAGTACCCCGAGGAGTTGGTAAACCCTCCACCCGGCCGGAGACCCGCCTCCAGCGGAAGTGCCCGGACGTAGATATTGCCGGCGCCCGCCCCCGTTACCCGGTCGTAGACCCGGCCCAAGATCGGTCCGTTGACCGGAACCGGTGTCGGTGACGGTGTCTTGTAGCCGATCGGAGTCGGCTTGTACGGCGTCGGCGCCGGTTTGGCCCAGGAACGGTAGATCTTCGTTGAAGCGGTGGAACCGATCGCGTAAACATGCCGGTTGTCCACCGCTGAGAACTGATAGATGGTGGAGAGCTTGTTATTCTCAATAATCCATTCCGAGCCGTTGAAATGGAAGATATTCCCATCCCCGGAGGCCCAGACGTTGTTCTCATCAAGGACCTCGACGCACTGGAAGTTTATCCCATACTCGGACTGCGTCTGCATGGACCAGGATGAACCGTTGTAATGCACGATCTGGCCGCAGTCGCCGGCCGCCCAGAGACGGGTTCTGCCATACTGGTCGAGGCAGCCGCCGAGCGGATGGCCGCCCAGTCCCCAGCCGCCGAATTCCTTGAATTTCGACCAGCTCATGCCGCTGTCCTCGGAGCTGAAGACGGCGGCGGTCGCCGTATCGGACCCGGCCCGCATGGCGTAGGCCTCGTCGGGCTTCAGGTAGACGCAGCCGTAAAGCGTGCCGGACTCGCCGACCGTGGTGGTTGTCCACTCTCCCGAGAGATAGCTGTTCACCCACCCGGATGAGCAGCCGGCCATGACATGATCCGGGTCCGCAGCATCCATTGAATAGACGTTCTTGCCGGGGCCATAGACGGTCTCCCAGTACGAGCCGTTGTAATGGATAACATAGCCGCCGGTGCCGCCGCCGTAGACATCGTCATCAGCCAGCGCCACGAACTCTTTGACATTGGTACCCAGCATCGGGTCCCCCCCCTGATCCGCCTGGAGTTCCCAGACTGTGCCGTTCCAGTAATAGACCAGTCCGCAGCCGCACCCGATCCAGATGTTGTCGTTGTCGTAGGCCTCGATGCTGTAGATCCCGCAGCCCTGGGTGTCCACATCCATCCAGACCTCCCACTTCAGGGGGACGTAGGGCTGGGGAGGGGTGAGGCCTTTCAGCGTGAAGTCGGCCGCGGAGATCCCGGGCAGGCCGATCCCGCCGATTTCCGAAACCCGGACCCGGGCGGTGGTGGTGGAGACATTCGGAATCGACCAGGGATAGTAGATCCCCGTGTTGGACTGATTGGCCGCGATCTGGAACCAGGGCCCGGCTGCCCCGGTGGTTGAATAGTCGATGTTGACGTTCCCGATGATGCCGGCGGTCGAAGTCCAGGTGATGGCGTGATCATCCCCGGAATACCAGACCTCTCCCCCCTTGGGAGATATTACGGTGAAGTAGGGGGAAGCGATGGTGAAGACGGCCGGGGACTGGCCGGCGGTGCCGGAGGCCGGCTGCCGGACCCGGACCAGGCAGGCGCTGCTGTTCACGTTGGGGATGGTCCAGGGATGGGGGCTGGAGCCGATGGCGACCCCGCTGGCAATGAGAATCCAGGAAGAGCCGTTGTTCGTCGAGTAATGGAGATCAACCGCCCCGGGGCCGACTTCCGGTCCGTACGACCACTCGATATCGTAGACGCCGGTCCGGAACCAAATCTCTCCCCCCCTGGGAGAGAGGACATTGATGGTGTTCCGGTTGACGATCCGGAAGAGGCTGGACTGGCCGGACACCCCTACTCCCCCGGCCTCCTGAACCCGGACCCGGGCCTGGGGACTGGGATCGTTGGGGACATTCCAGGGATAGGTTCCGGTATCGGCAATATTGCTAACGACCGGCGTCCAGGGTCCCCCGTCGGTGTTATAATGGATATCGACATTCCCGGTAACCTGGTATGAAACCCAGGTGATATTATTAATTGTATTGATGTACCAGGATTCGTTCAGCGTCGGCGCGGTCACAATGATGGCCGGAGTATGGACCACGTAGAAAACATCAATGTAGATGTTATTATTGTTGTTGCTGATTTCCTTGCCGGCGATGTAAACCCGGACCTGGTCGGCGGCGGCGGGAGCGGTCACGCGGTATTCCCGGTTTTCCCAGGTGTTAAAATCCGTCAGCCACCAGTCGGAATCGCTGTCGGTTTTGACGACGGTTCCGTCGCTCAGCCACTCGATATTGAACTTAAACCAGGTAGCAGTGATGGCTCCTTTCTCGTAGGCCACGTAGAACCAGCCGCCGACATCATACTGATCACCGCCGATGATATTAGCCTCGCCGGAACGAATCCCCTGGTCGGTATACAGCTCGCTCACGTAACCGGTGGCGCTGAACGTGCAGGAATAGGTCCCCTGGTACGCCGTGACATTCGACCGGGCGACATAGGTGGGCTTGCCGGCCACCGGCGTCCAGCCGACCAGAGGCGGTTCGAGCTCAAAGCTGGGGTTGGGGATGTCGGTGGGAGGGGTCGGAGACGCGGTGGGGACCGGGGTCACGGTGGGGGTGGCGGTCGGCAGAGCGGACGGCGTCACGGTCGGCGACGGCGGGGCGAGGCTGATGTCCACGTCGTCGAAGGCCAGGTCGCCCGTGCTCTGGGTATAGCTAAAGCGGGCGGCGGTGGTCAAAAAGGCCATCTCGAAGGGCCCGAGATTCGTTCCCGCGACCGGGAGCGGCATGACTTTGGTCACCTCGTTCCAGCCGGCGCCGACGTAATATTCTTCCACCAGGAGGGCGCTGCTGGAGTCCGTCCCCTGCCCCTTGACCCAGAATGAGAGCTCGTCGGGCCGGAAGAGAGGCGCGGTCTGGATATAGTCCCCGGTGGCGTCAAGCTTGATCGACGGCGAAGCAACGCCGAAATTCCCGGCAGTGGTATAGGTGTCGCTGTTGGCGTTGCAGCCGTTAAAGGTCCATCCGGCCGGGCGGGTTCCGGTGTCGAAGTTGTTGAACCCCTCGGTGATCGGCTGGCCGCGGCCGCTCCCCGGAAAAGCCATCGCCAGGCAGAGGACGATCAGTCCGACAGCCGATACTGCGAAGCAACCAGTCCGATGATTCTTCAACGATAATGATGTTGACATGGCCCCGCTCCTTATCATGATAGCAACCGGTTGAAAAACGATTTTACAAGACAATAAGATAGAATCTCTCTGTATTATCATCATACCACTTTTATGACGATTGTCACTATAAATTTTATAAATTAGCTCCCTTCGGTCGCTAATTTATGAGAACAACAGTTCGCTAAAATAGATTTTAATAGGCAGCACCTGTGGGATGAGAAAAATCCAACGGATCACGCCCTAACTGTAGTCCTTGGCTATCATAAAGAAAAGCTAATTATTAAGTCTTTGATGCTTTTTCGCCTGTTCCGGGGTTTCATTGAGCGGATTTTCCTTCATGGGAAATTCGCTCAATGAAACCCCGAAACAGAAATTTATAAACCGACCAGTTCGATCCGGCCCCGGACGGCGATCAGCCCGCCGCAGACAACCAGGGAGCCGCGGACCCCGGGGATGGACCCGATCGCCTCCCCCGCCGCCGCCAGAACCGATCGCTCCTCGCGGTAAATCCGATTGCCGAGCGCAGTTGCCGCGGCGTCGGCCAGCACCGGGTCGTCGGCCACAACCACGGCTACCGCCGCCCGGCCCCAGCTCAGGGAGCGCCCCCGGGTGCCGCTGGAGGCGGCCACCCCGGCCGGCATATCCCCGGGGACGATCCGGATACCCAGATTCCGAGATACCGGATGTCCTTCCCCCGGGTAAACAAGGATGTTCCTTTCCCTCCGGCAGGCAAGGTAAATGTCCCCCCCGTTCTCAACGATTACCTCGGGAGAAAGAAGGGAAAGATCCCGTCCCACAAAAAATGCCAGCGCTCCGGCCACTGCCGCCATCGGCCCGACGCCGCAGAGGAAGCCTGACCGGGCCATGCTCCGGATAATATCGGGAGCATCCGGTGCCGCGCGGACCGGCACCAGGCTCTCCCGGAAACCGGGATGTTCGGACAGGTAGCGCTCGATTTCCCGCCGGTAGCGGACGAGGGCCTCCCGGGCCGGGCGGCCCGGTTCCCGGTCGGCCCGGATCATCAGGTCGCTCTCCCCGATCCGGACGCGGGTGAAGACCAAGTCGTCAGCCGTGACCAGGGAGCGATATTCGTCAACCGTTTCCATTATTCTTTTTCCGGGCGAACACGGTGGTTCGCCCCTACAGTTCGTTGAAAGTTGAATGTTCGACGTTGAATGTTGAACGTTCATTCTTTCAACATCCGGGCGAACACGGGGGTTCGCCCCTACAACAAATCGTTCGACGTTGGACGGTCATCTTTTCAACATCAGGGCGAACACGGGGGTTCGCCCCTACTACCTCGCCTTCCATGTCGTGCCGCAGGACGGGCACTTTCCGCTCGTTACTCCTTCTCCCGCGGTGAATGTATCCCCGCAGCGCCAGCATTTCATGGTCCGGGGTCCGCGCGGCGGCTTTTGCGGTCCGTTCCCGGGAAAAGACCGATCAACGAAACCCGACTGGACGGTGACCAGGTTCTTCAGCGATTCGTAAGTCTTGGGGCCGATCCCCCAGACCTCCATCAGCTCATCCGTCCGCTTGAAACCACCCGCTTTTTCCCGGTACTCGATGATCCGGATCGTCTTTAATTATGGTCACTAATATTTCATCCGTGCTGTTTGTTTGGATTGAAACGTCGAAAGGCGGATATAACCTATTGGGATTCGCAAAATATTCTTTCCATAAAAACCAACCATCTTTAAAATCATAAATTTCAACATCTGCAAACTTAGTTAGTAGCTTATTAACAACATCCTTATTCTTTAACTTAATTGCAGATAACTGGTTATCTCTACTTTTATTGACTTTAACTCTGCCTCTATCGCATAAACCAGTGGAAAAACACAAATACATATAATACCCAGCTGTAGGCGCTTTGACTAAGGTTAGTTGACCTTCTTCTGTTTTTCTATAAGCATCGATCTCAGCCGTACGTTTCACAGAAGGTAACGCCCTAAAATTCTTTATTCTTTGGATAACAAGATCTAATGCATCTTCAGACTTAGTATGAAACAAAATATAGCCAATCTCTTCCATATCCAAATAATCTGTTGCTAAAAGCACCTTGAGTGTAAGCCTAAATGGGAAAACCAGAATATTTTCACAA
>JAZDIV010000053.1:0-8439 GCA_043804695.1 PVC group bacterium
GGAACGATTACTTACAACTACACCAATCGTCACCTCCCACACTATAGCCCCCCCTCCCCCCCGCGCTAGCGCGGGGGGGGGAGGGGTTAGGGGAGAGGGGTATTCCATTTTAGTTTCCAGTCATGATCCCACCGGGATAAACCCGGTGGTGATCTCCAAAATCTTTTCTCCCTTTTTTTCTCTTAGCCTCAGAACTATTGATTGAGCGGAATTTTTTCTATGATATTGGAAATTTCCCCTTTGAAATCCAATATACATAGAAAAAATTCTATGATATCGGGTTATGGACTGATATAGACAGAGAAACAAGTGATGAGCATCCCAAATAACAAAGCAAGTTTAACCCGAACTCAGCCACGGAAAAAGAAGAATCTGCTTATTAACCAGGTGGGGTAACACATCTCCCCGCGTAGCTTATGAACTTTCTCCCCTGCCACGCAAGGTGGCAGTGGTCGGTTTTGTTTTGAAGATGTGTATAGCTGTGGAACTTATACTTCTCGAGGATAAACCTCGGGGGGGTATTTTCAGCTCTTTTTCCGGACGGCGCGGTAGATCACGATGCCGTAGATGGTGAGGTTGAGGATGAGGACGCCGATCCCGAGAGCGATCTGGATGTCGCGGGTCAGGTTGCCGGGATAGATGACGGGCAGGATGTACTGTTCGATAAATCCCCCGCTGTAGCCCAGTTCCCCGCCTTTATGTCGGAGACCGTGCCCCAGATCAGCCCGCAGAAGAGGCTCGCCCAGCCTACTGTCATGAAGAGCCTTCCGGCGCCCGCCGTACTGTATCCACCATCGGTGACCAGGTATTTGACGAAGAAGGTCACGTAGATGATGTAGGCGAAACCGAAGGCGATGTAAACCAGCCCCAGGTGCCAGACGGCCGGCGGGTTATCCGGGAAGTAGGTGCGATACACCTCGTTCATACTCGGCCATTCACTGATGTCAGCCAAGAAGACGGTGCACTTCACCACACGGTCCAAAGAGGATCCGTGCCGTTCCAGAACTCCGCGGATACTCTCCATCGTCTGCTTCGTTTCCTCCCGAATACCGCCCTTTACCAGGTCCGTGGTTCCGGGAAGAACGCCCACCTGGCCGGACAGATACAACACGTCTCCGACCCGGACAGCTTCCGAGAAAGGGAGCTTGGCTGCTTCGCCCCCCGGCGGAGATAGAAACTGAATTGAGATGCCCTCCTTCTGTTTCTCCGGACTGTCACAAGCCGGCAAAACCGTCAGGAGGAAGACGGCGGCAAGAGATCCGGCGAATCGAATCGTCATGCGCAAACCTCCTATTCGTGTCGCTCCGATCCTTACGGCGCCGTTTACCGCGCGCGGTCGGACGGCTTATTCGGCGACGTCGCTTTCTCTCTCGTAATGGGCAATACGCCGGCCATCTCGCCAATGACGTTGACCAATTCCGAACCGGTCGGAATCACGATCTTGGCATTCTTCTCGAGCGCTCTCTCCATGGCCTCCAATTTCCTGAGAAGCTGGGCATTGCCGATGAAGTATTTCTCGGCGGCCTCGTTCACCAGCCGGATGGCTTCCGCTTCACCCTCGGCGGTCAGGATCTTGGCCCGCTTAAGCCCTTCCGCCCTCTTTATATGCGCCCGTCTCTCGCCGTCCGCCGTCGTCTCCGTGGCGGTCGCGAAATCGATGGCCGCAATCTTCTCGTTCTCCGCCTTGACCACCTTATTCATGGTCTCCTGGACATCCTTCGGAGGGTCAATCTCCTTCAATTCCGTCCGGACGATTGCTATTCCCCAATGGGCCGTTTCCTCCTTGAGCGTCTTGTTCAACTCATCGTTGATCTTTCCGCGCTCGCTGTTCGCGGATTTGAGGGTAAGCGTGCCGATGATGTTCCGGAGCGTGGTCCTTGCCAGATTCACAATCTGGTAGCTGTAGTTGTTCACCTTGTACTGTGAGTTTTTGACGTTCTCCTCATCATCCTTGACCTTGAAATATACCTGGGCATCCACTTTCGCGTTCAGATTGTCGTTCGTGATGATCTCCTGCGGCTTGGCATCCACCATCTGTTCCGTGATATTGATCTGGAACATCCTGTCGATACCCGGGATGACCCAATTAAATCCCGGTTTCGCAAACCTGCAATACCGGCCCATGCGTTCAATCAGGCCGCGATGCGTCGGTCTGACGATCCTGATGCCCAGGACGAAAACGAATCCCGCGACTATTACCAACAGCACCATAATAGGCATATAGCACCTCCTTTATATGATCTGTTATGTACACTCACAAAAGACTAATCTAGATGTTAGGTCGCCATTATTCTTATCAAATTCTCAGGCCTTTTTCTTTCTGCTTCATTGTAGCTAACACTAGCTCCACAATTTCCAAAGGCAATTGTTCCAGCTGATTCTTTTGCCATTCTCGTTCTGCTTCAATCGATTTACCCATCAGCTTCACGGATTTCAAAGCGTACAATGCGGCTCCTAGTGAGTGGTCAGCCATGTGAGCCGTAGCAACTGCGTGTCCAACAGAGCGGGCTATCGCTATTGAAGTCGGATTAGTGAATTCTCTTGCAGCAGCGTGTGCTTCTAAGGAAGCTTTCATCGCGTCACCCACTGGGACATTTTCTTTTTCCCATTCTTCCGCCACATGAATAGCATGAATCAGCCGCATGTCAATTGTGCCATCAAGGAGTGACAAAACATGTTCAGAACAAGCCCTAGCCCACCTAATTAGTCTTTTATGATTCTCTTTTGTCAGTAGTCCACCACGATGTACAGCAACAAATCTTCTGTCTCGCATTTTCTATCACTATTATGTTTGATTCATTCTTGTTGTCGCAAGCGGTCTAAACATATCTTCTTCCCATTTGTCGACCTAACGAAAAGCTAAGCTGCCGGAAGGGGCCGACCAAAAAACTATGCTCCCCTAAGAACGCCGGCGAAGATGAAAATGTTCGACAGTAGCATTAGCTCTTCCGGTCAGCTTGAGCGCCTGGTTAGGAGGTTATTCTCGCACAAGAACTGAAATTGGTTGAGCCGGCAAGTCATCAATTGAAAACGTTGTTTTGAAATAAACGCCTATTACTTCTTCGGGAATTTGAGATAAAGGGAAACTGAATGTAATAGAACCCGTATTGTTTTGTTTGAAGTCGGGATACGTCATGATAAACCCACCCTTAGAACCATCTGGAAAATTAAACAAATAATATTCCGCACCTGAGTTGTCAACTAATCGCGATGGTCCGGTATGAGTTGTGATAGGAATGCCTCCTTGAATTGTAAGCATCACTTTCACCATTGTGTCACACCCATCCGAAGAACGAGTCAATGACATAACCTCAGAAGGACCGAGTTGAAATGAAGTGACTTTTGAGGGTAGCTCTTTTGAACAACCTAGGAATATAATTACAAGCAGACCCCACAATGGAACTAGTACTTTCTTCATGATTCTGTATCCTCCTAACTATTGATTGAGCAGAATTATTTCTATGTATACTGGAAATTCCCCTTAGAAAATCCAGTAAACGCAGAAAAAAGTCTATGATATTAGAAATTTCCCCTATAGAAAACCGACAAACATAGAAAAAATTCAATGATATTAGGTTATGGGCTGCTATAGACCGAGAGACAGAGGATAAGCACCCCAAAAAATCAGGTAAGTTTACCAGGAATTTGGCCACAGAAAAAGGGGAATCTGCTTATTGGTGGGTGAGGGGAGGAGGAGGCGGAGAGATAGGTAGCTGATGAACTTTCTCCCCTGCCAGACAAGCTGGCAGGGGCCGTTTGGGCTTTGCTGCCGGAGGTAACTGGTGAACTTTCTCCCCTGCCAGACAAGCTGGCAGGGGCCGTTTGGAGCTTGTTGTTAGAAGTAGCTTATGAACTTTCTCCCCTGCCGCATAAAGCGGCAGGGGCCGTTTTATTTTACTATATTGAGGCTGGGCTGCCCCGAAAAGATGTTTTACCTCCTCGGGGCGAGAAAGCCCTGCACTACGAACGGGGATGCTTTTTGCGGAGGGCGCGGCTGATCACGATGCTATAGATGATGAGATTGATAGCAAGGACGCCGATACCGATGGCGATCTGGATGCCGCGGGTCAGATTGCCGGGATAGATGACGGGCAGGATGTAGTGCTCGATAAATCCACCGCTGTATCCCAGTTCCCCGCCCTTGTGCCGGAGCCAGTTCTCCAGCGGCGTCAGGGGGCAGATCCAGCCCCCGAACGAGATCGCCGCCCCCCAGGCGAAGACGGGGACGTGAATCCAGGCCCAGTACCTCCGCCGGAGCACCAGGAATCCCCCCAGCGGAACGAAGATGATAAAGGCCAGGTGAAGCAGGATAACGATGTGGGCAAAGATAATATATAGCATGAGAGTCTCTCTTATAATTGGTTCGGGTAATATAAGACAGACCGGTTAATATTGTTGCCGAAATCCTAATGACTAAATCCGAAATAAATTCAAATTACTAAATGCGCCATTTATTATACTTATCTAAAGGAGATTGCTTCTCCGCCTGAGGCGGATCGCAATGACTTCGCGGAGGGTTCAAATGTTATTTAAGGGATAGCCTCTTTCGCCTGCGCACCTTAAAAGATGCGGCTACCATTTTATTTCTGACATTCGCATACAGTCATGGCACTATGTATAATGTAAAATTTTCCGCAGGAAAATTTTAATTTTCACAATCGCCGGCTTTGTGGCAAGATACCAGACTCGAATCGGGGATCACAAGGACTGTATTTTGCGCTGTAAGCGCAAAATACTAATAAGGGAAAGGTATCATGACGAAGGAACAGGAACAGCTCGATTGGAAATGCATCAACACCATCCGTTTTCTCTCCGCCGACGCTGTCCAGAAGGCCGACTCCGGCCATCCCGGGATCTGCCTGGGCGCGGCCCCGATGGCCTATGTCCTCTGGGACCGGTATCTCCGGCATAACCCCGCCGACCCGCAGTGGTTCAACCGGGACCGCTTCGTCCTCTCGGCCGGGCACGGCTCGATGATCCTCTACTCTCTGCTCCACCTGACCGGCTACGACCTGCCGCTGGAGGAGCTGAAATCGTTTCGCCAGTGGGGGAGCCTGACGCCGGGCCATCCCGAAAACCACCTGACGCCCGGTGTCGAAGCGACGACCGGCCCCCTGGGCCAGGGTGTCGCCAACGCGGTCGGGATGGCGTTGGCCGAGGCTCACCTGGCGGCCGTCTATAACCGGCCGGGCCACGAGATCGTCGATCACCATACCTATGCCATTGCCGGCGACGGCTGCCTGATGGAAGGGCTGACCTCCGAGGCCTGTTCCCTGGCCGGCCACCTGGGTCTGGGGAAGCTGATCGTCCTCTACGACGATAACCGGATCTCACTGGCCGGATCCACGGCGCTCGACTTTACCGAGGACGTGGGAGGACGGTACGAAGCCTACGGCTGGCAGGTGATCATGGTTGCCGACGGCAACGATCTGGACGCGCTCGACGACGCTCTCCGCCGGGCCCGGGAAGAGAAGAACCGGCCGACCCTGATCATGGTCCGGACGGTCATCGGATGCTGTGCTCCCACCAAGGCGGGGACGTTCGGCTCCCACGGTTCCCCCCTCGGGGAAGAGGAGATCGCCGGGGCCAAAAAACGGATGGAATGGCCGGTTGAGCCGGCGTTCTTCATCCCCGATGACGCGCTCGAACATTTCCGTGCCGCCTTGAAAAGGGGGGAGGACCGGGAAGCCGAATGGAAGAAAGCGTTGAAACGATATGAGGAAGCCTACCCGGAACCGGCCGCCGAGTTTGCCCGGGTGATGGCGGGCAAACTTCCCGCCGGATGGGACAGGGACCTCCCGGTTTTCCCTCCCGATTCACCCCCCGCCGCCACCAGGTCCGTTTCCGGAAAGGTGATGCAGGTGCTGGCAAAGAATATCCCGGAACTGATCGGCGGATCGGCCGATCTCAACCCGTCCACCAAGACCACCCTGAACGGGTACGGCGACTTCCAGCCTCCCCGCTCCTCTCCCGATGGTCTCCAGGGGGTGGTGGGGCAAGAGTGGGGATACGCCGGCCGGAACATTCATTTCGGCGTCCGGGAGCACGCGATGGGGTCGATCGCGGTGGGGATGGCGCTCCACGGCGGTATCATCCCCTATACCGCTACTTTCCTGGTCTTCTCCGATTACATGCGTCCGGCGATCCGGATGGCAGCCCTCTCCCGGGCGCACGTTCTTTTCCTTTTCTCCCACGATTCGATCGGGCTGGGAGAGGACGGCCCCACCCACCAGCCGGTGGAACAGCTGATGGCCCTGAGGACGATTCCGAACCTGGTCGTCATTCGTCCGGCCGACGCCACCGAGACGGTGGCGGCCTGGAAGGCGGCGCTCGAAGAGCGGGAGACGCCGGTGGCCCTGGTTTTCACGCGGCAGGATGTCCCGGTGCTGGCCCGAGCCCGGCTGACCCCGGCGGACGGGCTGCTCCAGGGCGGCTACGTACTCTGGGAATCCTCGGGCGGCGGCCCCGAAGTTATCCTGATCGGGACCGGCTCCGAGGTGGAGATCGCCCTGGCCGCGGGCCGGGAACTGGCCGGGGAGGGTGCGGCCGTCCGGGTGGTCTCGATGCCTTCCTGGGAACTCTTCGACCGGCAGCCCCGGGAGTACCGGGAGAGCGTTCTCCCCCCGGAGGTGACGGCGCGGGTGGCGGTGGAGGCCGGCGTAACCACCGGCTGGGAGCATTATGTCGGGCTCCGCGGAGCGGTGATCGGACTGGACCGCTTCGGGGCGAGCGCCCCGGGGCCGGTTCTTTATGAGAAGCTTGGGATCACTCCCGGGGAGGTTGTACGGAGAGCAAGAGAAGTGATGGGGAGGTAGGACAGGTAATCGGTAATCAGTGATCGGTTCACGGCAGGAAAAAGCCGAACCGCGAACGATTTGTAGGGGCGAACCCCCGTGTTCGCCCGGATGGAAAAAGCATGAACATCCCATATCAGTCTGATCCGTCTGATCCGTCTGATCCGGCCGATCCGTCTGATAGGCATCTAATAAAAGGTGCCCTGGTAGAGGGCCTTTTTGCGTTTTTTGCGGCTAATAAAAGGGGGTGAGGTAGGGGAAACTTTTGCAGTTTTTGCGGCTAATAAATTAGTGGACCATAAAGGAAAATACCATGGAATGCCGGGTTGCACTTGATTTGCTGGAGCGGTTCATGCGGGACGTTTTCATCGGGCTCGGCGTTCCCGAAGAAGACGCCGCCGTCTGCGCCGATGTCCTGATCACCGCCGACCGGAGGGGGATCGACTCGCATGGCATCCAGCGGCTGATGGGGATATACTACAACCGGATCCGGGCCGGGATCGTCAACCCGGTGACCCGCCCCGAGATCGTGAAAGAGACGCCGACGACCGTCGTCATCGACGGGAGAAACGGAATGGGGCACGTGATCGGGAAGCAGGCGATGGAGCTGGCGGTCGAGAAGGCCCGCGCCCTCGGGATGGGGATGGCGGTCTGCCGGAACTCCAGCCATTACGGGATCGCCGGGTATTACGCCCTGATGGCGACGGATAACGGCATGGTCGGGATTTGCGGCACCAACGCCCGCCCCTCGATCGCCCCCACCTTCGGGGTGGAGAACATGCTGGGCACCAACCCGCTCACCATCGGCGCCCCGACCGACGAGCCGTTCCCCTTCATGATCGACTGCGCCACCTCGGTCACCCAGCGGGGCAAGATCGAGGTTCTCGACCGGCTGAGCAAAGAGACCCCGCCCGGCTGGGTGGTGGGCCGGGACGGGAATTGCCGCACCGACACGCACCGGATCCTGGCCGACCTGGTGACGGGGACCGCGGCGCTCCTGCCGCTGGGCGGCGCGGGTGACACCGCGGGCGGCCACAAGGGGTACGGCTATGCGACCGCGGTCGAGATCTTTTCGGCCGCCTTCCAGCGGGGGACGTTCATGAAGGACCTCTCCGGGTGCCGGGACGGCACGCCGGCTCCCTACAGCCTCGGCCACTTCTTCATCGCCATCAACCCGGAATTTTTCCTGGGGCTGGATGCCTTTAAAAAGATCGCCGGGGATATTCTGCGTCGGCTGCGAGAGTCGAGGAAAGTTCCCGGCGCTGAACGGATCTATACGGCGGGGGAGAAAGAGTACCTGGCCGGGCTGGAGCGGGAGGAGAAGGGAGTATCCCTCCCGGAACCGCTCCAGGAAGAGATGGTGGTCATGCGGGACGAGCTGGGGCTGTCGCAGTACCGTTTTCCATTCGAGGAAGAATAAAGCTGCCCTCTACCTCGCCCCCGTTCTTGTCCATAGATTTCACAGATTACTCTGATTTATTTCCTCTACTCCGGCCCCTTTTAATTATTAATCCGACCGTTGTAGTATTTACAGCAAGGATTGCGGTCATTGCGAGCGTTAGCCGAAGCCGCGAGCAAAGCGTGGCGGGAAGCAATCTCTTGCTGTGCATATAGTTGAGATTGCTTCGTCGCTACGCTCCTCGCA
>JAZDIV010000054.1:0-7153 GCA_043804695.1 PVC group bacterium
TTGTCCCGATTCATTTATTCGGAAATATCGTTATCGGGATCCCTACGAATGTCGGGAAAATTCCGAAATAGCAAGTTCTTCGTGCTAACTTTTGGTAGCCGCACCCTTTCCCGGTAGGGACCCCGCCGAAGGAAAGTCACACCGGGACCGGGGTAGGGTGCTCAATAAAATGCTTCGATTTATCGGGGCTCGGACAACTAATTAACCATAGAGAACACAGAGGGAACATAGAGAACACTGAGATTGTATGAGCTCATTATAATCATCCTTTGTGCTCTCTGTGATATTTCTCTTTGCACTCTGTGGTTTATTGAACAGCACCCGGGGTTACCGGGTGACCGGCAGGTCGAGGTAGGTGCCGTAGTATGCCCGCGTTGCTTCTTTCACCGCCCAGAGGCCGGCGGCCGCCTGGAAGACCGCCGGATCGAGGCGGGCATCCCCGTCATAATCCGCCGACGCCGGCCGGTCGGTGGCGAACCCGAAGGAGAACCCTGTCACGCTCCGGACCGCCCAGCGGCTTTCGGGGGAAAAAACGGAAACAGGACCGAAGACGGCGGCCTCTTCGGTGCCGTCCCCATTATAATCTCCGGAGAAACCGGCGTCGAAGACCGTCCCAAAATAGAACCGGGCGGAAAGAAAAAATTTTTCTATTGACTTGGAAAGAGGAAATAGTAGAGTAGTCGTGTCTTAGTAAGCCTTGGTTCACAGGTGTCATACCCTGAGCGGTCGTAAGTGCCTTACTGGAACTTACGGCCGTTTTTTTTGAGCCAGTCCGGGGAGTGGATTATCACTGTTCGGGAGAAGGTCTTCCGGCACGCCCCCCGGTAGAACAATGCAGTAAAGGAGACAACCATAATGGCTAAAGGTACAGTCAAATGGTTCAACGACCGCAAGGGCTACGGGTTCATCGCCCTGGACAACGGCGAGGACGTCTTTGTCCACCACAGCGCCATCCAGAGCGACGGATTCAAGTCCCTGAATGAGGGCGAAGTCGTGGAATTCGACGTCGCCCCCGGCCGGAAGGGCCAGCAGGCCATTAACGTGGTCCGTGCCCAGCAGTAAACACGGCCCTGTTGCAAGAGACAAGCCCCGGTTTTCACCTGAAAACCGGGGCTTGTTTTTTTGGGGGTCGCGTCTGCTCCTGGCTCATATTTTTTAATCGCCGGCCGCAGGATCAATGGCAGCCGAGCAGGCGCAGCAGGTAATAGGCCCCGCCCGCGATCAGCGCGGCGCCGGGGATGATGAGAAGCCAGGCCCAGACGATCCTCCCGGCGATGCCCCAGCGGACCGCCGAGAGGCGGTGGGCCGCCCCACCCCGACGATCGCCCCGGTAATGGTGTGGGTGGTGGAGACCGGCACCCCCAGGAAGGTGGAGAGGAAAAGAGTTCCCGCCGCCGTCTCGGCACAAAAGCCCTCGATCGGCTTGAGCATTCAAAACCGGTAAAATATCTGTTGACTTAGAACCTGAGGGGAGTAAAGTAGTCGCCATAGTATAAGTAAGCCTTGGTTCAACAGGTATTTTCACCTGAACGGTCGTGAGTGTCTTACATAAACTCGCGACCGTTTTTTTTGGACCGGCTCCGGAAAGGTGTTGTGTTTGGAGCGGAAGAATGTCTTCCGTCCCGCCCGGTCCGGCAAAATGACATCAAAAAGGAGTAGATTGTCATGGCAACAGGAACAGTGAAGTGGTTTAACGACAGCAAGGGCTACGGATTCATAGCCCTGGATGGCGGTGAGGACGTCTTTGTCCATCACAGCGAGATCAAGACCGAAGGTTTCCGGACCCTGAGCGAGGGTGAGGCCGTCGAGTTCGAGGTCGCCCCTGGCCGCAAGGGTCAGCAAGCCATCAACGTGGTCTCTTCACGGGCGTAAGCATCCGTCAAGACCGCGAACGCGGGAAAAGCCCCGGTTCTCATCATGAGAACCGGGGCTTTTTTTTGAAGTAACCATAATCCGAGCCGGCACACTGGGAGCCTGTCCCCTTGTAAAATTATACAGGACAACCGAAAACCAGGTACGATCTCCCGGAAGGGTCAGCGGCAGCCGAGAATGCGCAGCAGGTAATACGCACCCCCCGCGATCAGGGCGGCGCCGGGGATGGTGAAGAGCCATGCCCAGACAATCCTGCCGGCGATGCCCCAGCGGACCGCCGAGATTCGGTGGGTCGCCCCCACCCCGACGATCGCGCCGGTGATGGTGTGGGTGGTGGAGACCGGTACCCCCAGAAAGGTGGAAAGAAAGAGAGTACTCGCTGCTGCCGTCTCGGCGCAGAAGCCCCCGATCGGCTTCAGCTTGGTGATCCTCATCCCCATCGTCTTCACGATTCTCCAGCCCCCGAAGAGAGTCCCCAAAGCCATGGCCCCCTGGCAGGATAAAACCACCCAGAGGGGAACGTGGAACTCCTTCGTTGCTCCGGAGGTGAAGAGGAGGAGCGCGATGATTCCCATCGTCTTCTGGGCGTCGTTCCCCCCATGGCCGAGGCTGTAAAGGCTGGCGGAGACCAGCTGCAGCTTCCGGAAACGCCTGTCCACCTTCCAGGGGCTCTGCCGGCGACAGAGCCGGCTGACCACGATGGTGTTGAAGGTTGCCAGGACCATCCCCAGGAGGGGGGCGACAAAAATAAAGGCAACCACGATGTCCAGTTCGCCCCAGTGGAGCGCCCGGAAGCCGACATTGACTACGGCGGCGCCGGCCAGGCCGCCGATCAAGGCGTGGGAGCTGCTGGTGGGGAGGCCCAGCAGCCAGGTCAGAATATCCCAGCCGACGGCGCCGATCAGTGCCGCCAGGATGACGTACACGGTGATGGCATCCTCGGTCACGATCCCCCTGCCGATGGTCCGGGCAACGTGGAGGCCGAAGACCAGGAAAGCGATGAAGTTGAAGAAAGCGGCCCAGAACACCGCCAGCCGGGGGGAGAGAACCCGGGTTCCCACGACGGTGGAGATGCTGTTGGCCGAGTCGTGGAACCCGTTGAAGAAATCGAAGACCAGGGCAACAGCGATGATCCCCGCCACCAGAACTGTCATAATGGGCTCCTTGGAGCCTATGTGTACTTGATGGTGATCGACTGGATGACGTTGGCGATGTCCTCGCAGCAGTCAAGCGCGTTCTCGATCGTCTCGTAAACATCCTTGAGCTTGATCACCTGGAGCGGGTCGTCCTTCCTCTCGCGGAAGAGCCGGGCGATCTCGTCCCGCACCAGGTCGTCGTGCTCGTCTTCCAGCCGGTAGATCTCGACGCAGTGGCGGACGGCATCCCCACTCTCTTTCATGCTGCGCAGGACCCTGAGCGCCGGCTTGACCTCACCCATCGCCTGGGAGAGAACCCGGGCCATCCCCGCCAGTCCCGGGGGCACCCGGTCGATCTCATAGGTGACCATCATCTGGGAGATATCCTGGAGGGAGTCCATCACGCTGTCCATGGTCCGGATCAGGAGCTCGATGTCCTCCCGGTCAATCGGGGTGATGAAGACCCTGTTGATCAGGTCAATGACGGAGTGGGTGATCCCGTCGCAGTCGTGTTCGAGCTTCACGATCTCCTGGACGCAGACGTCCCGGTACTCCGTTTGGACATAGCGGCCGAGCATCTCCTCGAAAATCCGGCAGCCTTCGATTATTTTATCCGCGGCCGCTTCGAAATACTCGAAGAATCGGCCCTCTTTCGGCATCAGCTTGGAGAACATGTCAATCCCTCATAAATTAGCTCGTTTCGCGCGCTACTTTTGCCACTAAGACACCAAGACACCAAGAAAAAACCAAATAAGGTGATTATTTTGCTCTTTCCCCTCTTTTCTTGGTGCCTTTGTGCCTTGGTGGCTAATAATTACTGTCCCGATTCATTTATTCAAAAGTATTGTTATCCCGACGGATGTCGGGACGGATGTCGGGAAAATTCCGAAGCCGGAGCATTCTGCAACCATCAAAGAATTTTAGCAGGCCCGGACAGGGAAAAAAAGAAAAATATCACCTGTACTGCCGGGAGAAAATTTCGTATGGTGTCTTCGGAATCATGAAAAGAATTTGATGAAATCAATATCTTTTCGCGGGGCGGTTCATTTAATCTTTGTCATGGTTCAAAATTAACCCGATTTATGAATAAATCGGGTTAGTTTTGAACGAATGACGACGGGGGGAGGCGGACAGATGGCGCGAGTGATCAACAGCAACTCTCCCGGGAAAAGGCGGGGGCACCTGATGCGGACCGTGGCCGAGATCCAGCGACGGCTGCTCCGGAAGCAGGCGGTGGACGAAGATGTAAAAGACATGCTGGCGATGGTCGTCTTCTGCCTCCGGGAGGTCGGGGTGACGGCCCGGGAGACCGCGGATGCCTGGGATGAGCGAGGCTACTGGAAGAAGGCGGCCGACTTCGAGAGCGGGTGGGAGTGGGCGGGGGAGACGTCCGGCACGATCGAGGCCCTCCTCCGCGAGGAGAACTGGGATGCGCTCCCCGATCTTCTGATCAGTCTGGCCGGGCGCGTCTCCGGCATCCGGATCAACGCGCTGACGAGAAAAGAAACCCTCTGGGAAGGGTGCTACCGGAAGCTGATGGAGCACAGGTAGCCACGGATGTCTCCACAATGAGACCATTCTGCTCCGTAATGAATTTCCAAGGACCAATTTCCAACAATCAACTTGCAATTTTCAAATTCTCCCGAACATCGGCATAAAATATTTGGAGATGGGACACCGGTTATTGGATGTCGGATGTTCATTTTAATTTTAATATGATATTGTGTGCATTATCCCGGATTATTCATGAAAATATTTAATTTTCATAAATAATCCAGGTTAATAGCCCTTGAAGTTTTCGATGATCACCCGCTCCGGCGGCAGCTTCAGTTCATCCCTGAGCATGGAGACGAGTGCCTCGACCATTTTCGGCGGGCCGCAGACGTAAAAAACCCACCCGAAATAATCGGAGATCTCTTCCCTGACCATGGCGGCGCTGATCCGGCCCGTGCGGCCCGTCCACCCGTCAGGCGGTTCCTGATCGGTCACCGTCAATGTCACCGAAAGGCGGGGGTTTCTCTCCTCCATCTCCCTGAAATCATCGAGAAAGACAAAATCCCGGCCGGTCCGGGCGGAGTAGAGAACCAGCGCCCGGGAGGACGATCCAACGTCGGTCAGGTAGCGGCAGATGCTCCGGATGGGAGTGATCCCGATCCCGCCGGAGAGAAAGGCCGCCCGGGGTGACTGCCCGTCGAAGATGAACCGCCCGAGGGGAAGTTTCATCCGGACCGGGTCCCCCGGCCGCAGGGCGAGCAGGGCCCGGCAGTAGTCGCTGTCGGAGATCTTCTTGGTGAACTCCAGGTAGCCCTGCTCGGTGGGCGAGCTGGAAAAGGAGAAGTAATGGTCGAGTTTGGCGCCCTTCCATTCCAGGAAAAGCTGAAAGAACTGGCCGGGACGGAAATCGACTCCGCCCCGGTCATCGAACCGGAAGCTGATGACGTTGTCGGTCCGTTCTATGACCTCGATCAGCTCGGTCTCTATCTCTTTGAACATCCGGGCACCCCCTCTCGGTCTGGGTCTTGGGTGTGGCGAATTCAGTTCAGCCGGGGATAGTAGCGTACGGCGCAGATGGCGGCCAGAAAAATGTTGAAAGTATCTGGCGAACGGGATCGGGGAAGCGTATCTTCGCAGCCATCACGTGACAGTTTCCCGGCGAACGGACAGGTATAATCCTTTTTGCGACTCCAGGGAACGGACGATGTTTCTTTACGGGAAAAACTCGGTTATCGAGCGGCTGAAGGCCAACCCCGGCAGTATAAAAAAGATCTATCTCCGGGATAACCTTCAGGACCCGGAATTGACGGGGACAGTACAGGCCAGCGGCATCCCGGTCGAGTTCACCGGGGAGAAAGAGATGAACAGGATCAGGCGGACCGAACGGAGGCAGGTGATCGCGGCCGAGGTGGAGGATTACCGCTACACGCCGTACCCGGAACTGGTGCGGAACGGGAAATATCCCGGATACACGCTGCTCTTCCTGGACAGAATAAGCGACCCGCAGAACCTGGGGTCCATCATCCGGACCGCGGCCTGTTTCGGAGGGTTCGCCGTTGTCCTGCCCCGGCACGAATCCTGCGGGGTGACCGAGACCGTCCTCCATGTCGCTTCGGGCGGGGAAAACTACGTGCCGGCGGCGATGGTCACAAACCTTTCCCGCGCGCTGAGAGAGGCCAAAGAGAACGGCTTCTGGGCCGCCGGAGCGGTGCCGGCTGGAGGAACAAGCCTGTTCAAAGCCGATCTTCCCTTCCCCCTCTGCCTGGTCATCGGATCGGAAGGAACCGG
Source organism: PVC group bacterium (assembly GCA_043804695.1). Taxonomy (GTDB): domain Bacteria; phylum Auribacterota; class Erginobacteria; order Erginobacterales; family Erginobacteraceae; genus CAWGIE01. Next base: position 6,291 of record JAZDIV010000054.1, read on the forward strand.
CATCCGGTACGGGCTCGACAAACACCTTGATGCAAAAATCACCCTCCCGATGGAGGGGGCCTCACTTTCTTTCAACGCGTCCACCGCCGCCGCGATTTTTTGCTACGAGATAGTCCGGCAGAGAGCCGGGCAATAAAAATCAAACAGCAACCGGGGTCCGGGTAATAACTAAAATGCACGCAATGCTGGACAGAGTGTTGAAAGAGTTCAAAGAGTTTGCCATGCGCGGGAACGTGGTCGACATGGCGGTCGGCATCATCGTCGGCGGGGCGTTCGGCACCATCGTGAAAAGCCTGGTCTCCGATATATTGATGCCCCCGATCGGACTGTTGCTGGGAGGGATCGATTTTTCCAACTTCTTCGTTGTTCTCAAATACGGCGTTCCGCCCGGACCCTACCCGGCGCTGGCGGACGCCCGGACGGCCGGCGCGGTCACGATCAACTACGGGGTGTTCGTGGACAACATCATCAGCTTTCTTATTGTCGCGATCGCCGTTTTCATGCTGATCAAGGGACTCAACAAGCTGCAGCGGGAGGTTGACGAGGCCGCGACGGAGCCGACTACCAGGCAGTGCCCGTTCTGCGTGAGTACCATATCAATCCAGGCGATCCGGTGCCCCTACTGCACCTCCGATCTTACCGCCGCCGGGCCCCCGCGAACGGGCTCTCCGCCCGAGAACGCGTAAACCGTGATGTTATTAGTCAGTCCATAATTGTATGGCCATGTCATTGCGAGGAGCGAGATCCTTCGCTATCGCTCGGGACAGGCTACGCAATCTCAACTATATGCACAGCAAGAGATTGCTTCCCGCCACGCTTTGCTCGCGGCTTCGGCGAACGCTCGCAATGACCGCAATCCTTGA
>JAZDIV010000055.1:0-11947 GCA_043804695.1 PVC group bacterium
GGGCGAAGCAATCTATTTTTTCATTCATAACCACCTCTTATCCAAAATGATGAGATTGCTTCGTCGCTGCGCTCCTCGCAATGACCTCTAAAATGCCTAAAATCTGAATTATCGGACAGCCTCTGAAGGCTGCCGCTACGACATTGAAATTCCGAAGCTGGAAATGTAAGATATATATACCGTATTACTCCGACAGTATAGAACGAATATTTATGAGTAAACCGGTGATTAAACATTTTTTTTATTTTTTTCCTTGCCATGGCAATTTGTTAATCGTATAACACTCCTATAAGAGTGCAATGTGAGTGTTCAGGGCGCCAGTATCGAAATTTTAATCAAGTTTTTCTGAAAGAGATTCCGTAATCCGGAAAAATTTATTGGGACCAATAAACTTTTGCGCCGAAGGCGCTGAACTTCAAAGGAGGGTGTCATGAAGAAACATTATCTATCAGCAGGAGTCGGTTTGGCGGCGGCCGGGTATTTTTTCCTCTCGGCGGCGGCCGGACGGGCCGGTGACGACTGGGAGTGGTGGCTCTACACCCCGGTCAGCTGCAAGGTGACGAAGGAAGTTAAGCTGGACGTGACGGGGATGTTCCGCTGGAAGAACGACATGAAGGATTATTATTACCGGAGCGTCATCGCCAGCGGTTACTATTCGCTGCTGCCCTGGATGGACGTCGGGGCCTCTTACTGGTACAAGGAGTCCCGCAAGAGCAAGGACACCGATTGGGTCTACACCAACACCTACGTGGGGCGGATCAATTTCAAGTACTCCCCGGCCGGATGGGTCACCCTGAAGGAAGCCAACCGGATCGAATACGACAACGCCCTCTACCGGTGGCTGCTCCGGGTCAAGCCCATCGCGGAGTTCCCGCTGGTCTGGCTGGGCCTGAAACCGGTCAAGCTGTTCGTGGACAACGAGTTCTTCTTCGCCTTCGATTACCCGGATGACCGGGACACATTCTCCGAGAACCGGGTGACGGCCGGGGTGGACGCTGAGATCGCGGGGCCGGTGGGGGTATCCGTCGCCTACCGGAACGTGGGCAAGAAATCGGCTTCGACCGGGAACTGGGACTTTGCCAACGTCCTGGTGACCTACGCCAAGCTGACGTTTTGAAGGAAACCCGGCGCGGTGGAGTAATAGAACAATGGATAGGAAAAAGATTATCCCTCCGGCCTTCGGGCCATTGCCGGCTTTCTTCCTCGCCGGTAACTGCTGTCTTGAGGAGGGACCGGGCGGGAAGGTGATCATTTTCCCTGCCGGCAGCCTTTCGGTGCCCTTTGATATCCTGGGAAAGATCGCTTGAAAAAATCGGGGAAAGTAACGCAGATCAGGATCGGGAGGGAGAAGGGAAGCCCCCGGGAGTCTCTCCGGGAGGGGTTTTTCAAGGTGAATTTCGGCCTGGCGGGAGATACCCGTTCCGGGCCGGGCGAGAAGCAGGTGACCCTCTTCGGGGTCAAGGGGAGAAAAAAGCTCAAGGCTTCCCCGGAAGAGGGACTTTGCTTCCAGAGGTTCGTGGAGACGATAACCACCGAGGGGATCGACCTCTATCAGTTCCCGACCGGAACGCGGCTGGAGATCGGGGAGAGCATCCAGGAGATCAGCCGGGCGGGGAAAAAATGTTATCCGGAATGCGTGCTGATCAGGAACAAAAAACCCTGCATCATGCCGGAGGAGGTTGTTTTTACCCGGGTGATCGAAGGAGGAACGGTCCGGGTCGGGGATGCGGTTGAAGTTTTAACTGATTAAACGCGATTCGATATTCTGCGGTTCGTTATCCGCCTCTCCCCTCCCCTCTCTTTATGGGGATGAGGTTGACTCCTTAGCGGGCGTCGGCTGGACCAGCATCGAGATACCTTCTTTGCTGTCGATCGCTTCAAAAATCATCTCGGCAGCGAAACGGGCCAGCTCACTGTCGAGAGAGACCACATCCAGGCGGGTGCGGTCGGGACCTTCTTCCTTGAAGAAAAATCCAACCTCCGTGGTGTCGATACAGCTGGGATAGAGGCGGTTGAACCACATCGCCGTCACGTATCCGCTACCGGGGCTGTCCAGGTAGATATACAGACGGTACTCCTGCAGAACATCAATCAGGGCCTGATAGGTCTCGCTTTTCCCGGCCAGGACGATGCCGGAAAACCTGCCTATTTTCTCCTCTTCCAGGGACTGAACGGAAGTGCCGATGACCCGCCGTCCCATTTCAACCGGGGAGCAGGCCTGAATGAGCAAAGAAAAACAGATTATTGCGAACACTGTCTTTTTCATCCGATTAAAATACCTGTTCTGACATATCTCCCCATTATTTTTATCCGGGGGTGACAATCAGATGATTGTCACCCCCGGATAAAAATAGAGTCGTCAAAAACATGCTCCACCGTCCCGCTGATGCTGGCATGGATCGGGGCGCCCAGGGAACCCTCGGGGACATCGCCGATCATCTCCCCTTCCCTGACCCGGGCGCCGGCGGCGACCAGGGGGCGGCAGGGGACGCCCACATGCTGCTGGAGCGGGATATTGACCCTCCCGACCGCCAGCGGTTCCTTCTGAAGGGGGGCGTCCCGGTCATACTTCTTGACGCCGATCCGGGCGGCGAACCGGGAGACCGGGATCTTCCGCCCGTCCTTGACCGGATGAGGGGTCAGATCCGCGTTCCGGAGCGTCTTCTCCACCTTCTTCTCTTTCATCGTTTTCATCAGACCGGCGATCACCCGGTCCGGCGAGATGGTGGTGGGGCAGGCGTACATGCCGCAGACACCGCACTGGCAGCAAAGATATGCTTTGGCCAGGTCTTCGGGGGGGATGCAGTCCGCCCGCTGCTGGCCGACCAGTCTCATGATGATATGGGGCTCCATCCGGTGTCCGATCAGGTACCGGGGGCAGTAGTCGGTGCAGGTGCGGCACTGGTCGCAGGCCCAGGCGGCCCGCCTGACGTCGTTCTCGATCGAACGCCGCTTGTAGAGAACCTGCTGGTGATTCTTCGGGAGCACGATCAGACCGGTCGTTTTCTTGGATATCTGCCCCGTAGAGAAGGTCCCCATGATCGGGCCGCCGTCCAGCACTTCGTATTCATCGACGGTGGCCCCTCCGGCGGCGGCAATGATGTCCTCCACAAAAGCGCCCACAGGAACGGAGAGGGTGATCGGGCGCCTGACCTCACCCGCGACCGTTAAGACCCGGTGGGTAACCGGCTGTCCCCGGGCGGCGCGGCGGACGTTGATCAGCGTCCCCACGTTATCCACGACCACGCCGACGTCCATCGGAATTCCCCCTTCGGGAACCAGGAGCCCGGTCACGTCGTAAACCAGTACCTGCTCATCGCCGACCGGGTAATAGCTGCCGAGAAGAGAGAGTTCCACCCGGGATTTCCGGCGGGCGATCTCTCCTTTCAGGGCGTCGACCGCGCCCTGGTATTTTTTCTTCAGCGCGATGATGACTTTTGAGGCCCCCACCGCGTCGCCCATCAGTTCCAGCCCCTCGATCAACTCAGCGGCGCCGGAGATCATCAGCTGCTGATCGACCCGGAGGAGCGGTTCGCACTCGGCCCCGTTGGCGATGACATAGTCCGCCCGGGCCGCCGCTTTCACGTGGGTGGGAAACCCCGCCCCGCCGGCGCCCACGACACCGGCCCTTTTAACCTGCTCCGCCAGTGTGCTCATGGTCTACGAATTTCTCAAAAGGCTCAACGCCTCCGCCCGCGTCCTCTCGTCGCGGCGGAAGTTTCCCCGGACCGCCTCGGTCTTGACCAGAGTGCCCGGTTTTTTCACCCCCCGCATATTCATGCAGAGATGTTCCGCTTCGATCTGAACCAGGACGCCTCGCGGGCGAAGTTTTGCCATCAAAAGGTCGGCGAGTTCGGTTGTCATCCGCTCCTGAACCTGCAGCCTCCGGCTGAAGAGTTCCACCACCCTGACCAGAGTGCTGAGACCGGTGATCTTGCTGTCCTTCGGGATGTAGGCGATATGGACCCGGCCGAAAAACGGGAGGAGGTGATGCTCGCAGAGCGAATAAAACGGGATGTCCTTCAGAAGAACGATCTCGTCAAAACCCGGGCAGGGGAAGACCCTGATTTCCCGGGCGATATCCATCCCCACTCCCCCCAGTATCTCCCCGCACATCTCGGCCACCCGATCCGGGGTTTTCCGCAAACCGGGGCGGGACGGATCTTCTCCGACAGCCGTCAGCAGGTCGCGAACCGCCTTCTTGATCTTTTCTTTATCCATAAATTAACGCCTTCGGCGCTACTTTATACTGGCCCCCCGACTGATTCAGTCGGGGGGCTGCTGGTTAATTAAAATATTTTCACCGAGGCAACACGATAAAATAGCCCTCTAACCAGCCACTATTTTACCATATGGAATATAATTTATCAGTCGGCTTCAGATATACCATTCTTATTTTTCGCAGAAAAAATAAGATTATCCAAAGAAAAAATAATATTCCGGGGGCAGACCTCAATACACTTACCACAACTGACACACTTCTCATAATCGATTTTTGCCAGGTTGTTCGCCAGCGTAATGGCCCCGACCGGGCATTCCTTCACGCACTTGCCGCAGCCGATACAGCCGACCGAGCAGACCTTGACGACGTTCTTCCCTCTGGCCAAGGAGGAACAGAGGATATCCACCCGGGATTGAGAAGGAACTATCCTGATTATCTCCCGGGGGCAGTGCTGCACGCAGAGCCCGCAGGACCGGCACTTTTCCGGGACTACCACGAAATTTCCCCGCTCGTCGATCCGGATCGCGTCAAAGGGGCAGATTTTCCAGCAGGTGTAATACCGGAGACACCCGTCATCGCAGGCGGAAACACCGCCCCCGATCTGGTTGGCCGCCGCGCAGTTCTGGATCCCTTCGTACTCATACCGCCGGGCGGCGTCATGGCCCCCCCGGCAAAAGATCCGGGCCTCCAGCTTTTCTTCCTCTTCCAGCATCTTCCCCAGAAGCTCGGCGATCTCCCGGCGGGCTTCCGGGGGAGCGACCGGACAGACCGATGGTTCGGCCTTTCCGTCCAGTAACGCCCGGGCGCAGTCCGCGCACCCGCCGTACCCACAGGCCCCGCAGTTGAGCTGGGGGAGCAGTTCCTCGATCTTCTCCAGCCGGGGATCGAGGTGGACAAAAAAGACCCGGCTGCCCACGGCCAGACCCAGCCCGAAGATCAGCCCCATTCCGCCGATCATGATGACCGCTGCCAGGATTTCCGTCATATTATTCTTTGAACTCCGGGAATCAATACCCTCCGGGTGAATCGTGCTAATCGTTATTCAGCCACAGAAATAAATCCCAAATTACAAATTGAATAAACAAATAATCCTTACCAGAGATTTATATAAGACCCGAAAACCCCAGAAACGCCATCGACATCAGGGCGGCGACCAGAAAGGCGATCGGCGCCCCGCGCAGAGCCGGGGGGACGTCGGCCAGTTCCAGCCGCTCCCGGATCGACGCCATCAGGAGCAGGGCCAGGGTGAACCCGACCCCGGCCCCGAACCCCTGAACCAGGCATTTTAACAAGCTCCCGGAGACGGCCTCCCCTCCTTTAAAGAACGTGTCTATGTTCAGCACGGCCACCCCGAGAACGGCGCAGTTGGTGGTGATCAGGGGGAGGAAGATCCCGAGCGCCCGGTAAAGAGCAGGACTGCTCTTGGTGATCACCATCTCCACCAGCTGCACCAGGGCGGCGATGACCAGGATAAAGGCGATCGTCCGCAAATAGCTGAAGTCGAAAGCTGAGGGGTCGAGCCCATCCCCCCAGAGGCAGAACCAGAGGTTATGGTGTGTCGGGGCCAGGAGATAGTGATAGATGAGCCAGGTGGCGGCGGCGGACATCGTCATCACGAAGATAACCGCCAATCCCATCCCGGCGGCCGACTTCAGGTCCCGGGAGACCCCGATGTAGGGGCAGAGCCCCAGGAAACGGACCAGGACGAAATTGTTGACCAGGACCACCCCGATGAAGACGATGAACAGTTCTCCGATCATGACATTTCAGTAATTCATTCCCTACAGACGATTAGTTCAATTACCCCCCCACCCCGCACCCTTTTTTAACAGACGATTTGAATGTGATTGAATAGGATTTCTTCCCTCTACCTCGACCCCATTCGTTCGATGCCCGCGGCGGGTAAATTCGATATTTATCCCGCCTGCGGGGTTGAGTTTTTTCCATCCATTGATCACCGATTACTGATTACCGATCTCAGCCTCCTTTGCCTCGCGCCGGGAGCGGATGAGAGCGAATAACCCCAGGAGAAGACCGATGGTCAGGAAAGCTCCCGGGGGCAAAATCATGATCATGGCCGGCCGGAAGCCCGGGACCAGTGCGTAACCGAGCAGCGTGTTCGACCCCAGGATCTCCCGGATCGCCCCCAGCAGCATCAGGGAAAGAGTGAACCCCACACCCATCCCCAGGCCGTCAGCCAGGGAAAGCAAAACCGGGTTACGGGAGGCGAATGCTTCCGCCCTTCCCAGGATGATACAGTTGACCACGATCAGGGGGACAAAGAGCCCCAGACTTTTGTTCAGGCCGGGGAGGTGCGCCTCCAGGAAAAGCTCCACCAGGGTGACGAAGGTGGCGATGACCACGATAAAACAGGGGATCCGGATCTTTTTAGGGACGCCCTGCCTGATCAGGGAGACGATCAGGTTGGAGAAGGCCAGGACGAAGGTCGCTGCCGCCCCCATCCCGATCGCATTGGAGACGGAGGTCGAGACCGCCAGGGTGGGACAGAGCCCGAGGAGCAGAACGAAGACCGGGTTCCGCTTGAACAGCCCTTTTGTAAAATCACTGATCATCACTGTCTGTCTCACGGGAAAGCACGGAAGAGCACGGAAGAGCATGGAAGAGCACGGAAGAGCACGGAAATCACCCGCCTCTTCCCTTCTCATCCCTGTTATTCCCCTTGCTCCTTCCATTGCTTCAGGAACACTTCCACGCTTTCCCGGACCGCGTCCGTCACCGCCCGGCTGGTGATGGTGGCCCCGGTTAAAGCCTGAATGTCGGTATCGGTCTTCCCGGTCACCACCTTCAGTTCCTTGAGCATCTTTCCGGCAAACTGGGCCTCAAACCAGGGCCGGGCCGCCTCCTTTCCTTCGCCCCGGCCCAGAAGGGCCTGCCAGAAGGTGCGGGTACTGGGGACCTCGACCGCCTTGGTGCCCAGGCCCGGGGTCTCTTTCTGCTCCACGATCTTGATCCCGATTATCGTGCCGTCCGGGTCAATCCCCACCATCACCTGGATAAGGCTGCTGTATCCCTTGGCCTCCCCCGAAAAAGCGAACCCCACCAAACGATCATCCCGGTCCAGCCCCTCGTAATAATCCATCGATTCCCCCCGCTTCCGTTCGGAAAAATAGGCCGCTTGCGGGAGCACTACCCTGAGGGCCTGAATCTGCTCCTCTCCGGCTCTCTTCTCAATGGCGCTCCTGGTCAGGTGATAGCCGACCGCCAGAGCGGTCCCGGAGATCAGACAGATCGCCATCAGGATAAGCCCCAGTTTATAGATCTTCTCCTTCCCCATATAAATTAGCTCGCTGCGCTCGCTACTTTATAATGGACCCGACTGCGTCGGGTCTGTTGGTTAACTAAGATATTTCACCGAGGCAACATGATAAAAAAGCCTTATAACCTCATATCTTAGCCCGATTTATTCATAAATCGGGTTAGTTTTGAACCATGACAAAGATTAAATGAATAGCCACACGAAAAGATATTGATTTTATTATTTTCTCCGGCAATGAATTATAGCCAAAGGTCTATTTCTGCCGGCAGCGTTAACAAAAAGAATACCATGTTGTCCTTCCGGAGAAGAAAAAGCAGAGTGCTATAGCCGTATAAACAAGATTGCTATTCCTAATACATTGAACGACAATTATTAACCTGTCGGCATTAAACATACCATTCTTATTTTTTCGTAGAAAAAAATAAGATTATTGTGCGCCAAAGGCGCATCTCCTCCCGAGGCGGATCTCCTCCCGAGGCGGATCAGCCTCAGGCTGAAGCCTCAGGCTGAAGCCTCGGGCTGAAAATTCCGAAACAGTTATTTAGCGCCTTCAGCGCAGATTTTTAGTTTAAATTTTTTCGCAGAAAAAATTTAAGTGCCGAAAATCCGGGGCCGGACGAACTTGTCGATCAGGGGGGTAAAAGCGTTCATGATCAGAATCGAATAGCAGACGCCTTCCGGGAACCCCCCGTAGAGACGAATGATCGCGGTAATCAGACCGCAGCCGAGACCGAAGATCAACATGCCGGTTCCGGTTACCGGAGACGTGACCATGTCGGTGGCCATGAAGATGGCGCCCAGCAGAAGACCGCCCCCCAGAACGTGATGGTAGGGAGCGAACGCGATCGCCCCCTCCCGGGCGGGGAGCACCCAGGTCAGAAGCGCCACCGTTCCGATAAAGGAGACCGGGGTCTGCCAGCGGATATAACCCCGGATCAGGAGGAACAAGCCCCCGATCAAGAGGGCGAGAGCCGATGTTTCCCCGATGCAGCCACCGATATTGCCCCAGAACATGTCCATTGTTGAAAACACCCCGCCCGGAGAGGGGACCAGGGCGGCCACCCCTTCCTTGGCCGCTCCCAAAGGAGTGGCATAGGTGAGCGCGTCGACCCCGGCATAGAGGGCGGTCCGGGGAGGGGACCAGGTCGTCATCTGAGGGAGCCAGGAGTGCATCACGAAAACCCGGCCGACCAGGGCCGGGTTGAAGATGTTGCGCCCCAGACCCCCGAAGGCCTGTTTCCCCACGGCAATCCCGAAGGCGGCACCGACCGCCGGGAGCCAGAGCGGGACCCCGGCCGGAAGATTGAAAGCCAGCAGCAGCCCCGCCACCGCCGCGCTGCCGTCGGAAACGGTGACCGGGCTCCCCCGCAGCTTCTGAATCAGCGCCTCGGTCAAAATCGCCGTGACGACCGCGACCACCTCGATCTGAAGGACCTTGAAGCCGAAAAAATAGAGACTGGCCAGGAGTGCCGGAAGGAGGGAGATGACAACCGCCCACATGATCCGGGGGATCGTCTCACCGCCGTAAAGCTGGGGGGCGGGAGAGACCTGAAACAATCTGTCTTTTTGATTCTTACCGGACATTACTCTTTAATACTCACAAGGTATGATCAGATCTATTCAAACATTCGACTGGAGTGTTGGAGTAATGGAGTGCTGGAAAGCCGGCCCCCCCCATCACTCCAATACTCCACCACTCCATTACTCCCTGTTTTTATTTTTTAAAGCCTCTTTTCCCAGCTTGATCAGCTGGACCAGGTCCCGGCCGGCCGAACAGACGTAGGCGCAGCAGCCGCACTCGATACAATTGTTGCCCCCCAGTTTTTCAAAATCCCTCCACCGCTCCTTCTCAACCAGCGTCCCCAGGTCGCTGGGGATCAGTCCCATCGGACATGACCGCAGACAGTCGCCGCACCGGATGCAGGGCAGGTTGCGCTCCCGGGAGATAGCCCGCATCACCAGCAGTCCCGAGGTGCCCTTGATGACCGGGGTGGCAAGACTCGCCTGGGCAATCCCCATCATGGGGCCGCCGGAGAGCACCCGCAGTTCCCCCCCGGGGATGCCCCCGGCCGCCTCCAGGAGGTACTGGAAGGGGGTACCGATCCGGACCCGGAAATTCCCGGGCTTTTTTACTTCGGAGCCGGTGACGGTGACCACCCGGTCGATCAGCGGCTTGCCGGCGAAAACCGCCTCGGCAATCGCCACCGCAGTCCCGACATTCTGAACCACGCACCCGACCGCCGACGGGAGGCCGCCGGCGGGGACTTCCCGGCGAAAAAGGGAATAGATCAGCTGCTTCTCCGCTCCCTGGGGGTACTTGACCCGGAGCAGCCGGATCCGGATATTCTTCTCCTTATGGACCGCGGCCTGAAGCTTGTAAAAAGCGTCCATCTTGTTGGCCTCGAGCGCGATCACCCCCTCCCGGGCCCCGACAGCCCGCATGATCAGGCACAGACCGTCAAGCATCTTTCCCCCTTCTTCCAGCATCAGGCGGTAGTCAACGGTCAGGAAGGGTTCGCATTCCGCCCCGTTGATAACCGCGTACTCGATCTCGGTGCCGGCGGGGGGACTGAGCTTGACCTGGGTGGGAAAGCCGGCGCCGCCCAGACCGACAATGCCGGCTTCAGCCACCCGTTTCCTGATGTCATCCGGGGAGAGCCGGGAAATGTCCCGGAGAGGAGGCATCCGGCGCCGGGAAGAGACCGCCGGGTCAGTCTCGATCTCGATCGCCGGGGCATCCGGTCCGGCGGGAGAGGGAAACGCGTCTAGCACGGTCACCGTCCCGGAGACGGACGCGTGCAGGGTGGAAGAGACCGGGCCGGACGGCTCGGCGATCACCTCGCCCTCCTCGACCTTGCGGCCGTCTTCAACCACCGGCCGGGGGGGAGTTCCGGCATTCTGGTTCAGGGGGATGACGACCCGGGGAGGAAGCAGCAGTTCCCGGATCTTCTTCCCTTCCGTCAGCTCCTTGTATCCGGGGATGTGGATCCCCCCTTTGAATGTCGGGAATGTGGTCATTATAAATTAACTCGCTGCGCTCGCAAATTTATAATTGGCTCCGACTTCGTCGGAGCTGTAGCTTAAACTAAGTTATTTCCTTCGAGGCTACACGCTAAAAAGACTTTTGGCGACCCGGGACAATATTGCCTTTTTAGGATGATAATTATTTATACATTCTTATTTTTGCGCAGCAAAAATAAGATTACCAGGTAACGCCCGCTCCCCTGACCTCCATCAGGGCGGGCCGGCCGTTTTGCTTGTCGATGATCACCGCCCAGAGACGCACCTGGCGGGACTGAAATTTCCTCAGGTCGATGATGTCTCCGGTCAGAAAGCCGGTCGCATCCGAATCATACCGGGACTGAACAAGCTCGAATTGATACACCCGGCCGGAGAAGGCCACCGGCTGATCCAGCTTCCGGATAAATCCGGTATACGATCTGACGACCCCCGGCAGGGCGGGCCGGGCGCCGGGGACAGGACGCGGCGGGATCGGACCGGCAATGAGCGGAGCCGGCCGGGGGACGGGGGTCGGAGAGAGAGACGACTGCGACGCGGGGAGCGCGGCGGCGCGGTCGCCGGCCAACGGCGACGGCCGGGGAAGCGGGGTCCCGGCCGCGGGAACAACAGCGCGAAAACGACCCGTTTTCTCCGGCGTGGGAACCGCTGCCGGTGGCGAGGAAGATGACAGGTAACGGGAATCCACCCAGAGTCTTCCGGTCTCGGGGAGCGCGATCCTCACCCATTCCGCCTCTTCCTGGAGAACCGTGACCGGTGTTCCTTCCCGGAGATAGGTCAGCCGGCCGTAAGAGACCCCGGGACCGCTCCGGACATTGACCCGGCTGCCGGTGATCGCTCCATCTTTGACATACCGGGCCGAGACCCAGGCCGCAATCCCCGGCGGAGGAACGATCGCGGACCATTCGCCGTCAGTAAGAATCACCTCAACCTGCCGGCCCTTCTGGAGCTGGCCGACGATCTCCGATTTCAGGCCGGGGCTGACCCGAAGATTGACGTTATTCCCGGTGACTGTTCGCGGGATGGGAGTGAGGTCGCCGAAGACCGGGGAGAACGGAAGGAGAGTGAGGGCAAATACCGTCAATAATTTCATCGATCTGGTCAGCCGGGCCGGATTATTCTTTTACCGTTGTTTTCGGGAGTCCCAGAACGGACTTCTCGCCATCCCACTTACCCTTCTCCTGCAGGTAGCGGACACGCTCATACCGCTTGAGAACATTACGCCTGGCTTTGATCTTGCCTTTCCCTCCAAAACTCGGATGCTGCGACATGGAAATAACCTCCTTAAAATAAATTAGCGACCTTCGGTCGCAAATTTAGTTACTTATTGCGGGTTATACTATTCAAACCGGTAACAGTCGGATGATGTACGGGGATTAGTTCGAATTCTATTGTACAAGAAGTGACATTTAACCCTTTAGATTTTAAAC
>JAZDIV010000056.1:0-31459 GCA_043804695.1 PVC group bacterium
CGGCGGAATCTTTTTCTTTCATGAAATAGCGGAGCTTCTCCACGCGCACTTTAAAGACGCGGGTGGGCAAAGACTCCTCCGGTTTAGGGGCAACCCCCTCCGGCTTCATCTTGAAGTACTCGAAATTATTCCAGTGGTCGATAACCAGGAAGTTTCTCTTCTCCCGGCACCATTCCTTCAGGGCGGCGGGTTCAAGGGTCCTGGTCCCCCGCCCAATCATCTGCCAGAACTTGATCTTGCTGAAGACCGGCTTGGCGAAGACAAGGTTGACGACTTCCCGGATATCGACCCCGGTATCGAGCATATCGACCGATATCGCCACCAGCGGGAAGCGGTTGTTTTCGAAACGGGAAAGAAAGGTATCCGCCCGGGCGTCGTCGCAGGTGATGACTTCCGCCAGGCGGCCTTTATAGCTCGGGTAAAGCCGGTCGAAGGTCTCCAGGAGACGGTAGGCGTGATTCTTGGTCATGGCGAAGATGATAGTCTTTCCCGGCAATACTCCGGACTCGTCTTTCTGGCAGACTTCCATGAACTCCCGGACCATGGCTTCATGTGTCCCGGTATTGGTGAAACGCTTCTCGAATTCCGTTCCTTCGAAGTTGAGTTCGTCGAGAGTCCGGCCTTCTTCGACTAACTTTTTCTTTACCGCGGGCGGGATCTGGTCTTCCCGGACGCCTTTAATCTGAAAAGACGTCTTGGCATGATAGGGGATGAACGGAACCAGCCATTTCTCATCGACGGCGGTCTGGTAATCGTAGTTGAAGGTGGGCGCTTTTTCCGGGCAGTCGAAGAATCGGAAAGTGTCTCGGTCCACCCAGTCGGATGGCGTGGCGGTCAAGCCGACCTGGATGGCATCGAAATAGGTCAGTACGTCCTTCCATTTATTATAGATCGAGCGATGACATTCATCGGAGATGACCAGATCGAAGAAGCCGGGAGAGATCTCCCGATAACACTCCATCATGGTCTGGATCGTCGCCGCGTAGAGACGCTTATTCTTATCGAAGCGGCCTGACTTGACTTTCCCGCAGGCCTCGGTAAAAAATCCCTGAAAACCTCTCAGGCCATAGGCCTGGTCCCGGAGCATCTTTCGGTCAGCCAGAAAGAGGACCGTATTGATCCATCGGGCCCGGATCAGGGCATCGATCAGAGCCATGGCGGTCCGGGTCTTGCCGGTCCCCGTCGCCATGACCAGCAGGAACGTGCGAAATCCCTTTTCCAGGCCGTTGAAGACCCGCTTGATCGCCTCCGCCTGATAATCCCGGTCGGCAATCTCCGGATTGATCTGGATTGCCGAGAGAGGACGCCGGGAGCAACGCTGATAGTCGAGACGCTCCAGATCATCACGCTCAAAAAATCCCCGAACAATACGAGGAGGATACCGGAGGCGGTCCCAGAACCAGATGTCCTCTCCATTGGCGAGAAAGATGAAAGGATCAAAGTCATATTCAGCTTTAATATTGTCCGCATAACCGGCGGCCTGAGTCTGTCCGGACCGGGGGTTTTTACTGGTCCGTTTGGCTTCGATGAGGGCCAACGGTTTTCGGTCTCGCCCATAAAGAAGATAATCGGCGAATTCTTTATTCGGATATAACTCTGTGGTGGGGCCGGAAATATTTTTACCCCATCTCCTCTCCATCTCGAACTCGACACTGACCTCGGCGGGATTCTTGACGTGCCAGTTCCGTAAGTCGAGCAATCGATCCAGTTCTTTCCTGACTTCCGCTTCGTGCATTTTAAAATTCCACCAATCTTTCCAATCGCATACTCAGGCAGTGGTTCCCGGCCACAACAACATGATCGAGCACTTTAATATCGACTGTCTTAAGCGCTTTAATCAATTTCCTGGTGATGCTGATATCTCGGTCGGTAGCTTTCAAGAGGCCGGAAGGGTGATTATGGGCGATGATGATCGAATAAGCATTTTTTTCCAATGCCCGCTTGGCAACTTCCCGGGGATAAACGGCCGATTCGTTAAGAGTCCCCTGGAAGAGGTCTTCATCATCGATCAACTGATTGCCGGCAGTGAGGTATAATACTTTGAAGACTTCTTTTTTATACGCTCCCATGGCGGTTTGAAGATAATCAAAAACAGCCTGCGGATTCTGAAAAGTCATTACCCCGCTCTTCTTCAGGTTATCGCGCAATTGCCGCTTGATAATCTCCAGAGCAGCCATCAGCTGGGTGATTTTGGCCGGCCCCATGCCCTTGACTTTTTTCAGCTCTTTTTCAGGAGCGCGCAGAAGGCCGCTCAGGCCCCCGAATCGATCCAGCAACTCTCGGGCGAGATGAACCGCGTCTTTTCCGGCGGTGCCCGTGCGGAGAAGAATGGCGATTAAAGCGGCGTCGGAGAGATGATCGGGTCCTTGTTCCAGAAGTACCTCCCGAGGCCGTTCATGTACCGGCCAGGTTTTAATCGGTTCCCGGATTTGCGCGACTTTCTTCATATAAATTAGCGCCTCCGGCGCTAATTTAGAAGAATTGGAGTGAATTGTACTTTTTAAACTTGTAGCAGACCGATAATTATCCAAGAATTAGTTTGAATGCAACTGCTCAATAAACAACGGTAAGCCCTTGGCATAACAAAACTAAACAAAATATTTTTTCCTGGTTGCTTTTTCGCCTGTTTCGGAATTTCAATAATCGGATTTTCCCGATTATTGAAATTCCGAAACAGGAACTTAGCGCCTTCGGCGCAACTTCGTAGCGGCGACCTTCAGGTCGCCATATTATGGCAGCCTGAAGGCTGCCGCTACGACATTTATTGAAATTCCGAAACAGTAAATTAGCTCCCGGAGTCTACCGCGATGAAATCGGGGGTCGCAAATTTATATATTAAGTACATTTTGCTAAAGTAAAGATAATAGGAAAACGATTAGAGAATCAGTTTGGGTCCACATGAAGTTTTGTCCATGAGTTTTTGCCGATTTTCGGCGCGGGGGGCTTGTAACCTATTGATTCTTATGGTATTCCGCCAAAGTGGTGCGGAATGCACCACTTTCCATTAAGACATTCAGAAGCTTGACGAGCTCTTGAGCTCGGGTCAGATTGGTGTAGTTGATGGTCAGCTTGCTCTTCTTGACCAGGTCGGCGATCTCGATCTCGCTCCCCAGAAGAACCTTGATTTTGGGATCTTGCTCGGCGATCTGCATCAACAGCTCCCGGTCGCCGCTCAGCCATTTCTCGTCCAGGTGGTTGGCCAGTTCCCGGATCCGGGCTGACTTCAGCTTGTCACGAATGATCGCATTAAACAGCTTGAGCATCGCTTTTTTATCGGGTAGCCGGTAAAACGATTCAAGATAGGCCTTCTTAATGGTCCCATCCTCGAACCCCTTTATTATCTCCGGAGGGAATTTATCGAAGATGCCGATCGAGCGGACGACCGAGGTGTGGGACTTCCCTACCATCGAGGCCAGCTCCCGGTAGCTCTTGAAGTAGCCGGTCTCCCAGGCCAACTTATAGCCCTTGGCCTTCTCGAAGGGGGTGAGGTCTTCCCGGTTCTCGTTGATCGCCACCTGGCGGCGGACCGCCTCCTTCGGCGACATCTCCTCCACGATGGCCGGGATGGTAATCCATTTTTGACCTTCCTTCTCGTAGAGGGAACAGTAGGCGCGGTAACGCCGCTCCCCGTCCACCAGTTCATATTTCTCCTTCCCCACCGGGCGGACGATGATCCGGACCAGTAAACCGGAGGTGAGGATGGACACGGCGAGCTTATTGAGGGCTTTTTCGTCAATACTCTGGACACGGATATGGTCCTTCGGAATGGAGATCGCGTTCAGGGGAATATCTTGCAGCGTTTCCATCTTTCATCTCCTTCGATAGATCTCAACTTCTCGATTATCTTCTCCCGCTCCTCCCAACCCTTGTTCTTTTCCCGATCAATTATCCGGTCCCTTTAAATACTTGACAGTGAATAAGTACTGCATGCATTTATTATAAATGAATTCCACTTTCTGTCCATACGCTTTTGAATATTGGATTTTATGGTCAGTGTCCCGGGATTTCCCCATTTTTGGGTCACACTTTTTCTGCCGGGTGCACGGGCAAGAGTCCGGGGGTACGAGGGTGACGGTGGTTAGCTCATGAACTGATTCACCCGTGGCATGAAGCCACGGGGGTCTTTGGGGTATGCTGACGCTGGTTAGCTGATGAACTCATTCACCCGTGACACAAGGTCACGGGGGTTTTTATCGGGGGCCGGGTTAGCTGATGAACTGATTCACCCGTGGCATAAAGCCACGGGGGTCTTTGGTGAGGGGGCAGTGTTGTAGCGGGTGAACTGATCCACCTGCTCCGGTAAAACCGGAGCAGGGGTTTGGGGCGATCAGGGGGTGGCGGCGTCCTGCTCGGCGCGCTCGCGGCGGATTTCCTGATACCGTTTGTCCCGGCGCCGGAGGCACTCCTCGCCGGTGGCGGCGCTCTCGGGGTCGTTCCACATGGCGTCGAACTCGGCCATGAAGTCGTCGACCAGGTGCTTCTCCTCCGGGCCGGAGAAGATCATGATGTTCTCCAGGTTCTTGATCTCGGCCGAGCTTGACCAGTTGTAGCTCCCCGTGATCATGGTCTCCCGGTTGACGACCGCCGCCTTGTGGTGCCAGATGTTGGATTTCTGGTGGAAGTGGTCGTAGGCGGGCTTCCCTTCCTGCTCGTTCCAGGACCAGCCGGGATAGTAGTGGTACTTGACCTCGATGTTGGGGATCGGCTTTCCCCGGAACTGGCTCATGAAGACCTTTATCTTCTTCTCGATCGCCTCCTCCCTCTTCACCTTTCCCTCCTCCTCCTCGTCTTCCATGTACTCGGTTTCCCGGATCGCTTCGGCCCGGTACTTCTCCGGGTCCCCGCTGATGATGTTTTCCAGGTAGGGGATGACCGAGAACGGAGACTCCAGCATGGAGAGATTGGCCAGCACCCGGATCTTCACGTTCGGGTAGTCCCGTCCGATCCGGAGCAGTTCGTCGGCCAAGCGGCGCGAGGTGAAGCTGAAGATGGCCACGTCGATGGACCCACCCGGGGCCTCCCGCGAATCGGGCGCCGCTTCCTTGAATCGGTAGATGATCTCATCGACCAGGGGACGGGTGCTGTTGAAGACGACCTCAACCTCCGCGGAAAGAGGCGGCGCGATCAGCCAGTACAGGGACAGCAGCAGCGTCAGAACGACCGGGGTTCTCATTTCTCTCCGCCCTCCCCCGGACCTATCCGTTGGCGTCCCATCGCCCACAGCCGGTCGAACTCCTCCTGGAACGCTCTCACCACTTCGGGGCAGTTCCAGAAGAAGAACCGGTTCTCGTGGTAGAACAGCGTGGCCAGCCGGCTGATGTTGGCCGAACCGTTATAGCAGTCGGTGCCGTCAAAGATCCCAAACTTTTCGTGCATGGTTTTGAAGGGTATCCCGGTCAGTTGCTCGGTCTTTTCGGGATCGAGCACCTTCACCTCGATCATCGGCCGTTCTTTCGCCAGGTCCTCGACCATCGGGTCGATGATCGGTTTTTCGGTCGCGAAGTCGGCGATCGATTCGTCGAGAAAGAGCCGGATTTTTACACCCCGGCGGTTGGCATTCAGGAGTTCAAAATACTCGTCCGAACGGTTATCCAGGATGTAGGAGGCGATGTCGATCGTCTTTTTCGCCCGGCGGATCATGTCCACCAGGGGGTTGCTCATGTTGCCCGCGGCCGGCTTCTCGTTGGCCAGGTCCGGCTGGAGCAACACAACCTTCTTGTTGTAATTCTGCGGAGCCAGTCCCCCCGTGGGGCCGAAGTAGACCTCCATCCGGCAGGGCGGAGACGACTCCCCGGCAAACACCGGAAGCGTCACCAGCACAATAAACAGGATGAATAAAACAGCCTTCATGCCAATACAATCATATCGAATTGCCGTTACCTCTCCAAGATATTTTTCGCAGCAGTAAATCAGCTCCCTGCGGTCGCTGATTTACTGCTTCGAAATTTCAATGAAGTATTTGTGGGAGAGGTTTTTAACCTCGATCAGGGAAGCCGCGAATCGGGGTTGGAAACCCCTCCCACAGAAGTTAGCCCAAAGCTCTAATTTATATCCAGGAAAGAGCCAAATCGCTCGAGAGCGGTCCCCGTCGGCTTCCCGTTCTTCTCCAGGTAAGCGACGACCGGCGGTTCATCCGTCCGGATATAGGGATTGATTTTCCTTTCCGCACCGATGGTAGAGACGACGGGCGGCGGCCTGTACGCCGACTGAAAATGCCTGATATCCTCGTTCTCCGGCTCGATCAGCATCGCCCTCCTGAGCGAGCGATCGGTGTAATCGTGCCCGGGGTAGATCACTGTCTCATCCGGCAGCGCGAGCAGCCGGGCGAGCGATTCCCGGAAGGCCCGGAGAAGCCCCGAACTGCAGTTCCCCGCGTTGGCGATGAAGAGGGTGTCCCCTGTGATCACCCAGCCGTTGTGTCGGAAAGAGACCGAGTCCGGGGTATGCCCCGGCGTCGGGATCACCTCGATCACGTCGTCTCCCAGGGAGAAGCGTTCCCCCCCACTTGAGGGGACTGCCCGGACACCGAATTCAGCCGCCAGACCACGGTTGCCCGAGGTGTGATCGAAATGGGAATGGGTGTTCCGGATCTCTTTCAGACGGAGACCGTGTTTGCGAAGGTACCCCGCCGCGAAACCGGGATTGCCCGGATCGATGGCGATCGCTTCCTTCGTGTCGTGAACCAGGTAGCCGAGATTGTCGCCGCCGTACCCGAATTGTACCACCTGCAGCATCTGTTTCCTCCTTGTCTGTCCATCCCATCTCTGGGATAATTATTAGTCAGTCCATAATTGTATGGACATGTCATTGCGAGAGGCGTAGCGACGAAGCAATCTCAACTATATGCACAGCAAGAGATTGCTTCGCTGCGCTCGCAATGACCGCAATCCTTGCTGTAAATACTACAACGGTCGGATTAATAACTTTACCACTGAGAGCACGGAGAACACGGAGGTTTATCTGGGAATTTATATCCATTAAACATTCTTCATTCACACTCCGTGATCTCTGTGGTTTACTAATTATCCGGGAGAGGAACTGCAATGAGACAGCTGTACATTCTCGATCCGTTCGAAAAGCTCCACATCGAGAACGACACCTCCATCCTCCTGATGAACGAGGCGATCAGGCGCGGTATCGAGGTCCATTCCTGCACCGAGTTCGATATCTCCCGGGATAACCGGGGATTCTCCGCCCGGGCCCGGCGCCATGAAAAGGAAATCAGCTCTTCCATCCTGGAAGACCGGGCTTCCTGCGGCAGCTTCGAGCTGGAGTTGTTCGACTGCGTATTCATCCGGAAAGATCCGCCCTTCGACGCCTCCTATCTGACCCTGCTCCTTCTCCTGCAGGAGCTCCGCCGCCCGCTCGTCATCAACAGCCCGCTCGCCCTCCTCCGCTATAACGAGAAACTCTCCATCTTTCTTTTCCCGGAGTATATCACCGAAACGCTCGTCTCCTCTTCCCTGCCCCGGATCAGGGAATTCGTCAGGGATGCGGGGGGGAGCGCCGTCCTCAAACCGCTCTTCGGCTGCAGCGGGCGCGACGTCAAACTCCTCCAGGATTCCGATCCCGCGTTCGATGATGAGGTCCGCTCCTCGACCGCCCGCGGAACCGGGAAAGTGATGCTCCAGCGCTACCTCCCGGCGGTGACCGAGGGTGAGACCCGGGTCTTCCTGCTCGAAGACCGGGTCCTGGCGGTGATGAAGAAGGTCCCGGCCCCGGGTTCATTCAAGGCCAACTTCGACTTCGGCGCCCGGGGTCTTCCCCACGCCCTGACCCCCCGGGAAGAGACGATCTGCCGGGCCGTGGGAGCGTTCTGCAAAAAAGAGGGGATCATCCTCTCCGCTCTCGATCTGATCGACGGGCACCTTTCCGAGTTCAACATCACCAGCCCGGGACTCCTGGTCGAATCGAACCGGGTGGATAACGCGCGCTACGAGGAAGAGGTCATCCGATTCGTAACCGATCGATCAGGGCGCTGATCCCTTCTTCCCCGCTGAAGGCCTCGCAGGCGCGGGCGGCCGATGTCCTCCCCTCACGGAGAATGAGATCAAGAGGAGCCAGGTACTCCGCCTCATCCGCCGGCAGGCCGGCCCGGGCCCGGGCAAGCATCTCGGCCGGCGGCATCAGCGGTTCATAGACCTCCCCGCCGTAGAAGAGACCCTTCACGCAGGCGGTAATCGCCAGCACCATCTCGGGCCGATTGGAATCAAACGTCCGGATCTCCAGGGTGGTGTTGTTAAACCGCACCAGGGAGAAGATCGTGTTCAGATGGGTCAGCCAATCGTTGAGATCGGGGTAAGTTCCCTGGAATCCCGCGCTGAGAAATTTCCGGAAGGTAAGGCGCTCCGCCATCTCATAATACCGGCCGGACCGGTAAAGAAAGATGATCGGGACATCAAGCGCGTAATCGACATAATCGGCAAAGGAGCTGATCGGGCGCCCGCAGCCGGCCGGGGTGCCGCTTCTCTCCTTGTCGGTCCGGCACCAGATTTTTTTCCGAAAGCTGCCGGTATACCGGTACACGAGGTCGTAAATCGGTGAATTGGAGAAGAAGTCGGTCAGGAGATCGGAGAGGATAACGGCGTTCTGAAGCTTGCGGACGGCGTCCTCTTCCGAGTTGTAGTCGATGCTGACCTGGATGGCGGCGGTCTGTTTCATCATGTAGAGGCTCAATCCCGGCTTCGCTTCCCAGTACCTCCGCATGATCTGATAGCGCTGCTTCGGCATCCAGGGGACATCATCGAAGGAGTTGACCGGGTCGACCCCGGAACCGATAAAGACCGCCCCCGGCGAACCGGCTTCGTGCAACAGCGCCAGGTAGTTCTTCAGTTTGCCGGACAGCTCCCCCACGGTCCGGCAGGGGCTGAATGACGCCTCGAGCTGGCCGCCCGGCTCGATGCTGACGCTGAAATCATTGTCTTTGAGGCCGATCGGCCGGCCGGCGTCCATAACCGGTTCGCCGCCGGTCAGTTCGAGAAGGGTATCCAGAATTTCCCTGATCCCGGGTGATCCGTCATAAGAGAGGCGGGAAAAATCGTCTTTTTTCAAACAAAAGATCTCGTACTCCGTTCCCACCTGGTTCTCGGAAGGCGGCACCACCGAACTCCGGAAGAATTCGATCAGATCCCTAACAGTCAATCGTAACTGCCTGCTCATTACCTGGCATCTTATCAAAGCGCGAGCGGAAAGGAAATACCCCATTTCCCGAGAAAAAAGTGGATAATCACCGCGGATGCGGTACACTCACTTATCGATACATCAACCTGCAATTTTAATTCCTCCGGAGGAACGGCATGAACACGATCAAAGATATCAAAGCCCGGGAGATTCTCGATTCCCGGGGAAATCCCACCGTGGAAGTTGATTTGACCCTGGCGGGCGGCGCCTTCGGCAGGGCCTCGGTGCCCTCCGGAGCCTCGACCGGGGAACACGAAGCCCTGGAACTGCGCGATCAGGACCCGGCCCGCTATCAGGGGAAAGGGGTTCTGAAAGCGGTCGGCAATGTGAACGGCCCGATCAGGGAGGCGCTGGCCGGCCGCGACTTTTCCGGGCAGGAGGAACTGGACCGGTCGCTGATCGACCTCGACGGCACCCCCGACAAGAGCAGCCTGGGGGCCAATGCCATCCTGGGGGTCTCGCTGGCCTTCGCCAAGGCCGGCGCCGCCCGGGAAGGGCTCCCGCTCTTCCGGTTTCTGGGCGGGGAAGAGGCGCGGGTCCTCCCCATCCCGATGCTCAACATCCTGAACGGGGGACAGCACGCCGACAATAACGTCGACCTCCAGGAATTCATGATCATGCCCCGCGGAGCGGACTCGTTCCGGGAGGGGCTCCGGATGGCGGTGGAGGTCTTCCATACCCTTAAAACCGTTTTGAAATCACGGGGCTTTTCCACCGGAGTCGGGGACGAAGGCGGCTTCGCTCCCGATCTCGATTCAAACGAGGAAGCGGTCCAGGTCATCCTGCAGGCGATCAAGGAAGCCGGTTACGAGCCGGGTAAGGACATCTTCATCTGCCTCGACCCAGCCGCCAGCGAGTTTTATAACGACGGCCGGTATGTCCTGAAAGCGGACAGCGGCGCGGCCAAAACGTCGGCGGAGATGATCGACTATTACGCCGCCTGGGTGGAAAAATACCCCGTCTTTTCCATTGAAGACGGGCTGGCGGAAGACGACTGGGCGGGCTGGAAGCTGATGACCGAACGGCTCGGCTCCTCAATCCAGCTGGTGGGGGACGATCTTTTTGTCACCAACACCGGCCGGCTGAGACGGGGAATCGAAGAAGGAATCGCCAACGCCATCCTGATCAAACTGAACCAGATCGGAACGCTGACCGAAACCCTGGAGGCCATTGCGATGGCCAAAGACGCCGGTTATGCCAGCGTGATCAGCCACCGGAGCGGTGAGACGGAAGACAGCTACATCGCCGATATCGCCGTGGCCACCAACCTCGGTCAGATCAAGACGGGGTCCGCCTGCCGCTCGGAACGGGTGGGGAAATACAACCAGCTTATCCGGATCGAGGAGATGCTGGGCGACCGGGCGATCTACGGCTTAAAATAGCGGCTGCGCCGCTATTTTAGTGTAAAACTGAATATTTATCCCGGGTGGTTTTTCTCAACTGTTTCGGGATTTCAATAATCGGTTTTTCCGATTATTGAAATTCCGAAACAGGAACTTAGCACTTTGAACAGATTTTTGAAGATATTCTGGCTGATTCTCCTGATAGCGCTCTTTGCCGGGTTCGGCTGGCTCTTCTCCCAGAAGCTTTCCAAACTGAGCGAGCTGCGGCGGCAGCAGCTTGACTACGGCAGGAAAGTGATGCTCCTGGAAACGGAGGTGGCCCGGCTCAACCGGGAGATCGAAGAAATCCGGAATAATCCGGATTGCCTCGAGAAACTGGCCCGGGAGAAGCTGGGCATGGCGGGGAAGAACGAGATGATCTTCATCTTCGAGTCCACCCCGGCGCCCGAGTAATCATCAATAAGGAACAGCAACCAATTACCTACTTCACTAACGCGATAAACACATTCAATAGGGAGTAATGGAGTGCTGGAGTGTTGGAGTAATGGCGACCGGCAAGCCGCTATTCCAATACTCCATCACTCCATCACTCCAATACTCCTTGTTGCTGCCCGAGACAAGCGAGGGCAGCACATCATATGACCTTCGCCCCGCTTGACTACATCGTCCTGGGCCTCTATTTCGTCTCCATCGCCTCGATCGGCCTGCTGGCGGGAAGGCGGGAAAAAAACACCGAAGATTACTTCCTGGGCGGACGGGCCATGCCCTGGTGGGCGGTCACCTTCTCCATCCTGGCTACCGAGGTGAGCGCGGTCACCTTCATCGGCGCGCCGGGGGCGTCATACCGGGGAAACTACGCGTACCTCCAGTTCGCATTCGGTTCCCTCCTGGGCCGGATCCTGATCGCGTGGCTCTTTCTCCCCGCTTTCTACCGGGGCCGGGTCACCTCGATTTACGAGTTCCTGGCCCAGCGCTTCGGGGAGAGAAGCCGACTGACCGCGGTGATCTTCTTCTTCATCACCCGGCTCCTGGCCAGCGGGGTACGGCTCCTGGTCGTTTCCCTGGTTCTCAGCGTGGTCACCGGTTTTCCTCTCTTCGTCATCATTATCGCGGTGGCGGTAATCGCCCTTTTCTACACCCTGATCGGCGGGATCAAGGCGGTCATCTGGACCGACGTCTTCCAGTTCATCATCTTCATGGGGGGCGCCTGGGTCGCCATCTGCTTTCTCCTCAATGCCATCCCCGGGGGATGGTCCGGGATAAAAAACCTGGTCGCCCCGGATAAGCTGCGGATATTCGACTTCCACCTTTCCCTCACCGGCAGCACCTTTTTCCTGGTCGCCTTCATCAACGGCTGTTTCCAGACCTTTGCCGCCCTCGGCACCGACCAGGACCTGACCCAGCGGATGCTGACCTGCAAAAGTCTCCGGCAGGGCCAGCGGGCCTTGCTCCTGACCGGCATCATCGACTTCCCGATCGTCTTCACCTATCTTTTGATCGGAACCGCCCTTTTCTGCGTGTACGACGTCATGGGGGGGCACCTTCCGGCGGCCTTCTCATCCGACCCCGATACCATCTTCCCCTACTACATCATGACCGCGCTGCCGGCCGGGGTCCGGGGGCTTTTGATCGCCTCCATCTTTGCCGCCGCCATGTCCAGCCTCGATTCGGCCATCAACGCAATGTCTTCGAGCGCGATCATGGATATCTACCGGCCCTTCATCCGGCCCGGGGCATCGGAAAAGCATTACCTGATGGTTTCCCGGATCTTCGTGGCCGTTTTCTGCCTCCTCCTGATCGGGGCCGCGCTCCTCCTGAACAACATTCCCGGAGGCAAACTCTGGCTCGGTTTCAAGGTGACCGGGTTTACCTACGGCGCCCTTCTGGGTGTCTTTCTGCTGGGGGTCCTGACCGGGAAGAGCAATGACCGGATGAATCTCTGGGCGATGGTGAGCAGTTCCCTCCTCCTGCTGGCCCTCACCCTGGTCGAGCACCTGCTTCTCAGCGGGCGGAATCTTCTCGCCTGGCCCTGGTACGTGGTGGTGGGGACACTGTGGACCTTCTTCTGGGGCTGGCTCTTCTCCCTGTCTTATTTTTCCGAAGGAAAAATAAGAGTTGATAAGCATTGAGCCGACGTTACAAATGTATCTTTCAGTTACCGGCATTGCCTTAACGGAGTAAATACCGATCCCGGCCATGGAAGGCTCCCCCGGAGATAGAATCCGGCAGGTTGTTTCCCGGTGCGATGTCTGTATCGTGGACCTGGATCAGTGTGTCTATCCCCGGTTTACCCAGACGGCGCTCGGAAGACTACTTCTTTACCGCAGCCTGTTCCCCGGAAACCGGGATTTATTTCCACAACTGCTCGCCGGCGCATTCTTCATCACCCGCATCAGGACCGGGCAGATCTTCGGCCGGCACCCTTCCAACTACATGCTGATGGCCGCTTTTGACCGGGTCATCCGGGGGATGCCCATGGAACTTGTCGAAGAATGCTCATCCCGTCTTCCGATGACGGGGCCCCAGGACTGGAGAATAGCGCTGAGAGCGATCTCGACCATGATGGATGTCCACCTCCTGACCTTTTCCATCGATCCGGTCGCCGGGGCCTACGGCGGGACAAGAGATTTCACCGGGCGAACCATCTTCCGGGGATGGAGGGGAACCCCACTGACGGTAAACGGGGGAATAATCGACAAAGTGATCTTTTCTCCCCGGTCCCTCTCCCCTGAAGCCAAGCTGGAGGCGATGGAAGAGATCATGACGGCGGGCGGTTTTCAACGACCGCTCATCATCGGCCACGGCCAAGACGAATCCCCGATGGCTGGCCGGGCCCGGGGGCTCGGGGGCGGTTCGCTCGGCTTCTCAAAAGCGGGCGGAACGGTCGAGGAGTTCGACCTCATTCTCCCCGGTGATGCCTGGAAAACCATTGCGAGCGGGTTAACCCGATTTATTCATAAATCGGGTTAGTTTTGAACAATGACGAAGATTAAAATAAAGGCAAAACAAAAACATATTGATTTCATCAATTTCTCCGGCATTGAAATATTTTTATAAATAATGCGGATTAAGTTCCTGCTTCGGGATTTTCCCGACATCCGTCGGGATCTCGATAACAATACTTTTGAATATATGAATCGGGACAATAACTGTCAAGATACTATACAATATAGCGTCCCCACTCCGGCCACGCCCCGTGTGCATTTTACCGGGGTGGCGACGAGTAGTTTTTTAACTTTAGGCACTTCTCCGCCGGAGTCGGATCAGCCTCTGGCTGAAAACTTTAGGCACTTCAGAACGTTGCCCGAGCGAAGTGAGGGCTAAGTTCTGTATAATGTGGCATGAAGACACGCCCGTTCTTCGGGGTTGAGGATCCGGCAAACATCACCACCGTCTTGCTGGGCGGCTTCCAGCATGTCCTGGCCATGTTTGTCGGGATCGTCACCCCCCCGCTTCTCATCTCCTGCTCCCTGGGACTCGACCCCGGATCCACCGGCTTCCTGATAAGCATGGCCCTCTTCACCTCCGGCCTCACCACCTTCATCCAGGTCAAGCGCTTCGGACCGTTCGGTTCGGGACTGCTCAGTGTGCAGGGAACCAGTTTTACTTTCGTCTCTCTATCCATCCAGGCCGGGCAGGCCGGAGGATTACCCCTGATCTTCGGGATGACGATGGCCGCCGCGCCGGTGGAGATGATTTTGAGCCGGTTCATCCATTTCGCCCGCCGGCTCTTCCCCCCGGTCGTAACCGGCTCGGTGGTCATGCTGATCGGGACCAGCCTGATCAAGGTCGGGGTAACCGACCTGGGCGGCGGCAGCGGCGACCCCGGCTTCGGCAGCCCATCCAATCTCCTCCTCGGGATGTTCGTGATGGCGGTCATCATCATTCTCAACCGCTTCGGCCGGGGCTTCCTCAGCACCGTATCCATCGCCCTGGGAATCGTGGCCGGCTATCTCCTGGCGGCGCTGCTGGGCCGGGTTGACTTTTCCCCCTTCGCCGAGGCCGGCTGGCTGACCGTACCGCAGCCCCTGAAATTCGGCATCGACTTTGACCCGCGCTACCTGCTTCCCTGGGTAATCGGCTACCTGATCACCACCATCGAGTCGATCGGAGACCTGACCGCCAGCTCGGGCGTCTCCCGGGAACCGGTCGAGGGGCCCGTTTTTATCCGGCGGCTCGAAGGCGGCATCCTCTCGGACGGGATGGGGAGCCTCCTGGCCGGGTTCTTCAACGCGATGCCCAACACCACCTTCTCCCAGAATAACGGGGTGATCGGCCTGACCGGCGTCGCCTCCCGGCGGGTCGGATACGGCGTGGCCGGGATTTTGATTCTGCTCGGCCTTTTTCCCCGGATAGCCGCCCTGATCAGCGTGATGCCGAAGCCGGTCCTGGGGGGCGCCACCACCATCATGTTCGCCATGGTAGCGGTCGCCGGGCTGAAGATAATCGTCTCCGGCGGACTGGGCATCCGGAATCAGTTCATCCTGGCCATCACCCTGGCGGCCGGACTGGGGATAGAGATGGTGCCGGGCGCGTTCGCGAAGATCGGAGGAACGCCCGTCGAGGCCGGCATTCTGCTCGGTTCTCTCTCCGCCATCCTCCGCTCGGGACTGGCCGTGGGGGCGATCGTGGCCACGGTCCTGAACCTGCTCCTGCCCCGGGACACCGGCACCGGCTGACACACGGGATACACGTCATGCGGCAGGGATCAAACAACCGGCAGCATGCTCCCCCCCCCCTATGCCGGACTCCTCATTCTCGTCCCGCTGATCCTGGTAACCATTGGCGGATTCCTGCGGCGGAGAAACTGGTGGAGGAGCGGATTCCCCTCGACCGGATCGATCTCGAGCTAACCCGGGGAAAGGGGTTCGGGATCGCCTATCTTTACCATCACCTGATCGAGCGGCGCCATGACCCGCCGCCCTTTCACGTCAGGAGCCTGGATTCTAAATCAATCCCCGGAAAGGAAGCCCCTTGTAAACAACCAGGTGATCCTGGAACTGGACCAGGGGCTGTTTTTTCAGCCAGAATTCCCGGTAGATATATTCGGTTATCTCTTCTTTCTGTTGCCGGTTATAGACATGGACATCAGGATAAAGCAGTATCATCCAGATTACGGCCATGAACTTCCCGAAATTATCGACAAAGAATCGCACTTCATGGGTCCGCGAGAGTATCTGAGACGCTTTAAATATCTTGTTCCGCCGCAGCTGAGCCCCGAATTCCAGAAGGTCCTGATCATTGCGGCACCCGAAGTATTTTCCGGCGAAGTGATTGTAAAGCCAGGTGGTCGAACGGCGGTCTGCGCTCTCCGAGGCCATCATCACGGCGTGGATCGCTCCCCGCGGGGACAATATCGTCCGGTGCAGGTTCTCGAAGAGTCCCTCCCACTGCCCTTTTTCCGAGTAATAGAGGGAATGATGAAGCGCGACCAGATCCATCTTCTTCCCGGCAAGCCTGCTCTTCAGAAACGCCCGGGCGTTGACGGGCTCCATCAGGACCCGGTTGTAATCCGCCCGGATCGTCGTCACGTGGCTGATCCATTGCCGGCGGAGCCGTTCCTGCACGATCCCGAGCGGCACCCGGTCGATGTCCAGGAGATAGAGCCCCCCCCGGAAGGCGGCTTCCAGGATCCGGAACTGCGGCTCCGACCCCGAGCCGAGCGAGAGGGCGCGCAGGCGACGGGAAAGAGGAACCGCCCGGCACAGCGACCGGATGACCGCGGTCAGCACCTCGCCGATATCGACCTTGTCGCCGCTGTAGCGCGACCAGATTTCATCCTCGTTGTACATGTCGGTATCCCCGGCCCTGACGCCGGTCTCGATCAGTTTCGCCATCAGGTTTTTCATGACCCATCTCCTCCTTCGAACGTAGCTCGCCGCGCTCGGGCAACTAAATAAAACTACGAATTACGCGAATTACACGAATTTTCTTTAAAATATCCCTGCAATGTCGGTTCAATGCTTGCACACTATTATTTTTTCGCAGAAAAAATAATACATCACAGACGCCCGAGAAGACGGTACGCGACAATCCCGAGCCACTCATGGAGACACCGGGTGGAGACGGTAAAATACCGGTCGCTGGGCAGGAGACTGAGCGGGTCGAGCGAAAAGGTTGTAACCAGGAAATCGGCGGGCGACGGCACGGGGTCGATGCCCGCGCGCCGCATAGCCAGGATCGACCGGGGCATGTGGATCGAGGATGTCACCAGGATAACGCGGTGAAGATCGGCGCCGGGATACCTCTGATCGAGCAGCCGTTTTGTTTCCCGGGCGTTCTCGCAGGTGTTGCGGGAGAGATTTTCCGTCCAGAAGTCGGACGGCGGAATGCCGATCGAGACGGCGCAGCTCCGGGCCAGCTCCGCCTCGAATGATTCCGGGTCGAAGGGGCTGCCGCTCCCGCCGCTGTAAATAATCGGGATCCGGCCGCCGTATTCCCGGTAGAGTTCGATCCCGCGCCAGAGACGGTTCCAGCTCGCCCCTTCCAGTTCTGACCGCGGGTGGGACGGGCCTTTTTTAACGGCCCCCCCGGCCAAAACGACTATCGCCGCCGGCTCCCGATCTCCGGCGCCGGGAGCGGCCGCTTCGGTGAACGGGACCGTTCTTTCCAGGCTTTTCACCAGGAGATAGGCTGCCGGGCCGGTGGAGAGGAAATA
Organism: PVC group bacterium; assembly: GCA_043804695.1. Classification (GTDB taxonomy): domain Bacteria; phylum Auribacterota; class Erginobacteria; order Erginobacterales; family Erginobacteraceae; genus CAWGIE01. Next base: position 17,182 of record JAZDIV010000056.1, read on the forward strand.
ATACCCGGCCGCGGTCACAATGAGAAGGATCCTCCCTCCTTTCCATTTTTTCCTGAAAAACAGGCAGAGAGAAATCACCATTCCGATCAGGATCGCGGTGGGCGGGAGAAAAAAGGGCTTGATCAGTTTCAAGAAGGTAAACATATCACATCGTTGAGGTTGGCAGTGGCCGGGGCAGTAGGAGTGCTCCGCCGACAGGCGCCAGACATCATACTGACTGCCGGGGAGTGATTCAATAAAAAAGGATATCCCGGAAAGACAATGTGTTATTCTTTCTGGCAGCATTGCCAGTAGAAATAAATTGTTGCCTATAATCCATTGCCAGAGATGTTGATAAAATCAATCGCTTTTCGTGTTGCTGTTCTTTTAATCTTTGTCATTGTTCTAAACTAATCCGATTTATGCCTGTCTGCCGACAGGCAAGGCAGGTGGGAATAAATCGGATTAATGGCTCAGTACGCCCCGTTTTACTGATTATGAAAGAACTAGACGCAGTGCTCTTTATGGTCAATGAAGTGGTATGTGACCGATGACCCTGGAGGCATCGTCTCTTCACGGTGCCCGGGAGACGGTTATTTACGCCGCACACCGTGAACGAATATCAGGTCGGGGGGGGCGCCTGATCGGTAGGTCTCCTCAATCACCCGGATCAAGGGGTACTTTTCCGGATGAGCCCGGATGTGCTTGATCGTGTAATAACACCAGATGAGGGACGGGTCATCCGTGTTCAGGGGGGCCAGGTAGCGCTGACCGTAAAGCAGGTATTGAATCGAATACCGGCGGATGAAATCATCCAGGAAGGCCGGCGAGACGGGAAGCGCCAGAACACGTTTCCCGGTTAGATAGGCCAGCTCCGGCGGATAGCCGACCTGGGCCATCACCCCGTCCCCGGGAAGGCTGTCGAGGAAAGCGGCGGTCCGCCAGGCCTCGACTTCCTTCCGCTGGAGAAAGACCAGGCGCCGGGCGCCGGTTAGATGCATCGCCGCGGCAGCGGCCAGGATTCCAACCAGAAGCCCGGCCAGAACCTTCCCGATCACCAGCGGCCGGGTAAAACATCCCGCCAGCATACTCAGCCCCCGGGCGAAAAAATAGCTCATCGGCAGCAGGACCGGGATCAGAAATCGGGGCTCCGGGTGGAGAATGACCGGGAGGGAAAAAAGGGCCAACATGACGGCGAAGAAAAGGTCCGCGCTCCGCCGGAGCCTTCTCCTCATTACGGCCCGGAACACACCATAGACGGCGATGACGGCGATGAATGCATAAAAGACCGTGTACATGAAACCGGGGAGAACGATCAGCGGGGAGAGGGGATAGACATTGGCGTTGATCCGGAACTCGGAGAGGTCGGGGCTGAAGTTGAACATGGTGCGGGTGGCGGGGAAATAGCGGGGGGTGAAGAGGTGGCGGGCCGTAAAATCATGCACGTACTCGATCATCCCGTCCACCCCCGCGGGATAGAAAATGTTTTCCGTAAAAATGCGCCATCTCACACCCAACCAGCACCCGTAGACGGCCAGGAGCAAAAGCACCGGCAGCAAAACCGCTTTCAGGTGACCCCCCCGCGGCCGGAAGATGAAGTACGCGGCCGCGAAACAGGGCACAAGCGAAAGAGCGAGATCCGAGGTGAGGCAGCAGGCCGCGGCCGCGCCTCCGGCCCCGAGAAGAACCGGGATCGACGGGCGGATCACGCCCCGGACAAAGAGGTAGAGGCTGAGCGTGAAGAGTCCCAGGAACAGGGAATCCTTGTAGATGACCCGCGAGGTCGGGATGTGGAGCGGCGAGACAGCCAGGATGAAGAGGGCGATGGTGATCCAGTACCGGTCCTTGCCGAGAAGACGGAAAAGGCAGACCAGGGCCCAGAAAGTGACAACGGAAAAGAGGAGAGAGACGGCGATGCCGGCGATGTGATCGGGGAAGACCTGCGACAGAAGACGGATGACACCGGGAAAAAGGGGCGGGTGGACGGTGTAGAACTGGTTGTTGAACAAAAGGTGACGGGGAAAGGACCGGGCCAGGGTGAGGTATTTCGCTTCATCCAGCGAGAGGAAGCAGTCCGGAGACGGAACGAAAATCCTCACCAGGAGGAAGAGCAGAAAGACCACCGTTACCAGCCCGCTCTTCACTCTTCCTCCGCGATCTTCGTCTCCGCGGTCAGCGCGGCGGACGGGGAGGGGTCTTCTTCAATCAGCGCGTTGCCCGACGCCTGCGCCTCCTTGAGCCAGAAGATCAGGGTATATGTTTGCCACCCGCTGTACCAGTCGGTGGTGAGGTCGATGGTTTTCGCGGCCCCCAGCTCCCGGCTTTTTCCCGTCACCATCCCGGCGGCGGTGCCGGGGCTCACGGTGTGCCGGAAGAAGTGATAGCTCCCCGGCTCGCGGTAGCTCCCGGTGATGACCGGGCAGGACTCGAAGCCGAGGAAGTAGATCCCCCAGATATCGGAGTGGATGTGAGCGAGCGAAGTTGCCCCGGTTTCGGTGAGCTGCTGATCGTGCAGGTCGGAAGTCACGTCAACACTCGAGCAGGCAGCAATGATCCCCGCCGCCATCCCGATCAAACCAACCATCAAGAACTTTCTCGCCATCATCGTTTCTCCTACTCTTCGCCAACCAGTGCCTGGTCCAGATTATAATATAATTAATGAATGATCACCACAATCCACGCCATCTCCGGCATTGTTCAAAACTAATCCGATTTATGCCTGTCGGCAGGCATAAATCGGGTTAAACAGGATATACTATAATCACCAGCCCGGATTATTCAGGAAATTTTTTAATTTTCCTCAAATAATCCGGGCCCCGCTGTAACCTTTTTCCCTTCGGGAGCGATTACAATGACGCGGGAGATGTCAACAACAACCCGCGTCAACCATAACCCCGAAAGGGGAAGGAGGAGAAGGCGATGAAGAGAAAGACGATGGCGATGGCATTGATCGGGCTGACCGTTGCCGGCGGGGCGATCCCGACCGTCCAGGCCCGGGAAGCAGGGGACGTTTCCCTCGCTCCGGCGGCACGGATCGGACAGCTGCTGATGGAGCTGGAACTGAGTAACGGCCAGAAAAAAGAGATCGCCGAGGTCATCACCCGCAACCGGGACGGCAACCGGGAACTTATCCGGGGAATCATCTCCGCCCGGCGGGACCTGGCAGGGGCGATCCACGGCAGTGATTTCGATGAGATCTCCGTCCGGACTTCGGCACGCGTGGTCGGGAACCTGGCCGAGGAGATGACTGTCCGGCGGGCACGGCAGTCGACCGAGATACGATCAGTTCTTACCGAACAGCAGCGGGAACTGCTCAGGGAAGCCGGGGAAAAAATCTTCGAGAAGATCGAGGAAAGGCTGGAACAGGCCGGCCTGGCGGTCGATTTCTGGGCCGCGCGGCAGACGGAGTTATAACCCGCATAACAAAGGACGGGAGACGGCCCGGATGGCGCGTGTTGACACCGGAAAATCCGGCAGGGCAGCAGTCGATCGGCGCGCACCGGGCCGTATGCCCGCCCGAACATGCGGCGGACAGGATCGAAAAAGGGGGACAGAAAAGATGAAAAGAACATGTCTTGTGACTATAACGGCGGTCCTAACCGGCGCAACTATAAGCTTGGCGGATCAGTCAACGGCAGGCACAATAGTGACGATTGCGGAGTTCGGCAAGAGCGTCGACTGGCATCCTGAACTTGACCGGATCGCCTCGGCCCGTCAGGGAGAGGACGGCTACTACGATGTCTTTACCATGAAACCGGACGGGAGCGATATGCGTGTCCTCACCCACACCCTGACGGGGTGTCCCCGGAAGCACAACGGGAATCCCTGCTTTCATCCATCGGGCGAGTTCCTCGTTTTCACCGGAGAGGACGAGCGGTTACCGGACCAGGACGCGGCCGTCCGGCGATTGGCCGTTCCGGGTTCCGGACTCGGGGGGAATCTCTTCGTCGCGAGAATCGACGGGGGGACCTGTCATCAACTCACGAAGTACCCGCTGATTCCCCTGCTTCGTGCCGTCATCCATCCCCAGTTTTCAAAAGACGGGAAAAAATTGGCATGGTCGGAGCGAGTCCGCAGAGGCAACAGCTTCGGTGGCGGCTGGGTGATCAAGATCGCGGATTTTGTGGACGGCGACCGTGCCGTCCTCAAGAATGTCATAACTCTGGAACCGGGCGAGCAAGACTGTTTCTACGAAATCCATGATTTTTCCAGCGACGGCGAAAGGCTGCTCTTCTCCGGTAATCTGCAGGAAGGGCACGCCCATACCGGGCTGGATATCTACGAGATGAACCTGGAAAACGGCGGAATCAACCGGCTCACGGATTCGGAGAGCGACTGGGACGAACATGCGCACTACTCGCCTGACGGCAGCCGAATCGCGTGGATGTCCAGCGCCGGATTCGATATCGACTACGGGCCGGAAAAAGGCCAGGGGACGACCTGGGGCGAGCACCTCAAGACTGAACTGTGGGTTATGGATGCCGACGGCTCGAACGCCAGGCAGTTGACTCATTTCAACACGAAAGGCTACCCGGAGAACATTACAGGCGCGCGGTGCATTGTTGCAGACAGCGCCTGGGCTCCCGACGGCAAGAGTATTTGCGCATGCCTTGCCTGGTTCAAGGGCAAACATCATGGGGTGCGGCTGGTTCGAGTCGGACTGCAATGAGGCGGCGATGGGGCGCGGGAGCGGCAAAGAGCAACGATCTATCCGGGCCCAGGGGGAAATGTCCGGACGGCGGACGATAGGTGGGGCGGCCGGCGGACGGGATGAGAGGGCGCCTTCGAGGAAGGGAGCGACAGGTTGTTCATGACCGACCGGAAGGACAGGGAGATCATCGAGGAGATACGGAGCGGTAACGTCGATGCCTTTGAAAAATTGATCGTTCGTTACGAGAACCGGGTCTTCGCTATTGTGAGCCGGCATCTCCCCGCTGATAAAGCGGCGGAGACGGCACACGATGTCTTCTGCCGGGCCTACCGGTCCCTGGGCGGTTATCGCCCCGAAAAGCCGTTTGAACACTGGATATCGAAAGTGGCGGTGAGGACGTGCTGCGATTACTGGCGGCGGAACAAACGGTCCCGGGAGATCGCCTTTTCCGCCTTCGAAAAAGACGGCCGGGAGGTGCTTGACGCCATTCTGTCCGAAAAGGCGAACGATCAATACAACGTCGAACGGCGCCGGCTCCACGCCCGGGAACTCCTGGACCGGCTTCTGGGACGGCTCCCGGCGGAAGACCGGATGGCTCTCAGCCTGACCTACCTGGAAGGGCATTCCCTCCGGGAGGCCGCCGAGATGATGGACTGGAGCGCGGCCAGAATGAAAGTCCGGAGTCACCGGGCGCGGCGTGCCCTGCAAAAAGCCCTGCCGGAGGTGCTGGATGAAACGGGAGGTCATTCATGAACAATAAAAACGAAAAAAGCCGGCGGCTGGAGACGGCGTTGCGGGACGCGTACCATCATCCTCCCCGGGTGCGGCCGGACGAACAGTGGCGGAAGGGAGTGATGGCGGAGGTCCGGGACGCGGCGGCAAAGCCGGAGCGGGCGAACGGGCCCATCTTCGTTCCTCCCGTGTTTTTCCGTCTGGCTCCGCTACTGGCCGGCGCGTCGGTTGCCGTCTTCGCCATGGGCTGGTCGGCTATGGGCAGTCTCTATAACGAACTGGCCGTCACCGTTCTGACGAATCTGCCCCGGACCGCCGAGCTATACCTGTTCGGTCTGTAGAGACCGGACGCCTTGCAATGAGATGTGCCTATACCGGCAAAAAAAATAAATCAACATGGAGTGATGGGGTAATGGTGTATTGGAGTACTGGACAACCGGGGGGGCCGAGAGACGGGCACCCAACATTCCAGTACTCCACCACTCCAGCACTCCTGTTGCCCGAGGCCAAGCCGAGGGCTCTATTCCAAAGGAGGATCATCTATGAACCGCTGGAAATTCTGGATCATCGCCGCCCTGCTCTTCATCTCCGGCGCCCTGCTGGGGAGCGCCGGGACCGCCTTCTACGTCAGGCATTCCGTATGGCAGATCATGGCGGGTGATTCCACCCTGATCCACCGGACCATCATGCGTCGGCTGACGCGGGAACTCGATCTGACGGACGAGCAGCGAACCCGGGCGGAAGAGATTATCCGCGCCGGTCAGGAACGCATGGCGATAATCCGCCGGGAGACCGCGCCCCGGGTCGGCGCGGCCATCGGCGACACCGTTGCCGACCTGAAGAAGATACTCTCGGCCGAACAGACGCGGGAACTCGACCGCCTGGTTGACAGGATGAGCTCCCGCTGGAAGATACCGGTGGGAGAGAAAGCCGCCCTTCTCCCCTGACGGCTGAGATAAGGATGATATCCGCGATGGTTCGCCCGGCCCAATCACCCGGAAATATTGCTTGTACCCCCTATCCCGTATCCTGTATTCTGCATTCTGCATTCTGCATTCTGCATTCTGCATTCTGCATCCTGCATCCTGCATCCTGCATCCTGCATCCCGCATCCTGCATCCCGCATCCGATGCCTGCGGGGTTGTAAAGATAACTGCATTGAAGAACCCTGCAATCCGAAAGCACTAAGGAGGGAGTATTATGATCGTGCGACCGTTGCTGGCCGGACTGCTGCCGCTCCTGTTTTTCGTCACTTCCGCCTTGCCGGCGGATGAGCTTCCCCTGGTCTGGGTCGTCTCCACCGGGGGCACCATCGCTGAGAGGATCAATCCGGCCACCGGCGCCGCCGTGCCGGCCGTCTCCGGGGACGATCTTATCAAGGCGGTCCCCGACCTGGCCAAGGTCGCCCGGATCAAGGTTTTCTCCCTCTGCAATATCGACAGCTCCCACATGACACCGGAGATCTGGAGGAAGCTGGCCCTGAAAGTCAACGAACTGCTGGCCGACCCGGAAGTGAAAGGGGTCGTCGTCACCCACGGGACCGACACCATGGCCGAGGGGGCATTCTTCCTGGAGCTGACCGTGACCTCGAAAAAACCCATGGTCTTCGTGGGGGCGATGCGGAACGCCTCCGATCTCAGTCCGGACGGACCCGCCAACATCATGAACGCCGTCATTCAGGTCTGTTCAAAAGAGGCGGCCGACTGGGGGGTGACGGTGACTCTCAACAACTATGTCAATTCCGCCTGGTACGTGCAGAAGACGGAATCCACCAACCCCCAGACCTTTGTCTCCGGCCCGCACGGATATTTGGGCTACATAATGATGGGGCAGGTCCAGCGGCTGAACGACCAGCCCCGCTCCTTGAAGTTCCCCATCCCCGAGAAACTGCCGGACGTTATCCCCCACTCCGCCTTCGCGGGCGATGACGGCTCGCTGATCCGCCACGCCATCACCGACGGGGCGAGGGGGCTGGTGATCGAGGGTGTGGGATCCGGGAACGTCAACCCGAAAGTCGCCTCCGCGATCAAGGAAGCGCTGGACAGGAAGATCCCGGTCGTCATCACCACCCGGGTGGAATGGGGGGGCGTGGTCCCGGCCTACGGGGATGTCGGCGGGGGAGAATACCTGGAGAAGATGGGCTGCGTGCTGGGCGGCCAGATCGATACCTACAAGGCCCGGCTCCTCCTGATGCTGGCCCTGACCCGGCCTGACTTCTCGGTGGAGAAACTAAAATCTTATTTTGAATATGACATTGATTGAACGTCGGCGAATTAAGACACTTCGACCTGGTCGATTGTGGACATGGAATAATGGAGTGTTGGAGTGATGAGACCCAAAGTTCTGTCCCCAATACTCCAACACTCCAGTACTCCATCACTCCATTCAGGCGTTATTATTATTTAAACACGTAATTGAACGCGGTCTAATTGTAACCAGGGAGGTACGGACTCATGGATAGAGCGAAAGTTGAAAAAAAGTATGAGGCGTTAAGCCCCTTCGAGCTGAAGGACAAGCTGATCGCGATGGCGCAGAGCCCCCGGATCAAGATGATGCTCAACGCCGGGCGCGGCAACCCGAACTGGGTGGCGGTCTTCCCCCGGCTGGCCTTCTCGATTCTTCTGACTTTCGCCATCGAGGAGGCGCACCGGGTGATGAGCCGACCCGGCATCGCCGGCGCCCCGGACTCCAAAGGAATGGGGGAGCGCTTCCTGTTTTTCTGCCGGATCCACGCCGAACAGCGAGGTACCCAGCTGCTGGAGAACGGCTACCGGCACGTGACCGAAAAACTCGGCCTGGACGGCGACTCCTTCATCGGGGAAATGGTGGACGGCATCCTCGGCGACCACTACCCCACCCCGGACCGGGTCCTTCCCAACACCGAGAAGGTGATCCGGGCCTATCTCGACCTGACCATGTGCGACAGCAACCCCCCAAAAGGGACGCTCGACATCTTCGTGACCGAGGGCGGCACCGCGGCCATGACCTACATCTTCAACACCCTGAAGGAGAACGGATTGCTCAACCCCGGCGACAAGATCGCCATCGGCACCCCGATCTTCACCCCTTATATCGAGATCCCCCCCCTCAACGACTACCAGCTGGTCGTGATCGAGGTCGAGCAGGATGAGGAAAACAACTGGCAGTATCCGGCAGCGGAACTGGAGAAGCTGGCCGATCCCTCCATCAAGGCCTTCTTCATCGTCAATCCCTCCAACCCTACTTCGGTGAGCATGGCCCAGGAATCCCTGGATAAGATCGCCGAACTGGTCAAGACCACCCGGAAAGATCTGATCCTTCTGACCGACGATGTCTATGGCACCTTTGTTAACGGCTTCAAGTCGCTGGTGGCCATCGCCCCTAAAAACACCATCCTGGTCTATTCCTACTCCAAGTACTTCGGGGCCACCGGATGGCGGCTGGGGGCGATCGGGATCTACCAGGACAACGTCATGGACAAGATGATCGCCGCCCTCCCCCCGGCCAAGAAGCAGGAACTCTACGAGCGCTACAAGACCATCTCCACCGATCCGGCCGGCATCAAGCTGATCGACCGGATGGTGGCCGACAGCCGGGCGGTCGCCCTCAATCACACCGCGGGACTCTCCACTCCCCAGCAGGTGATGATGGTTCTCTTCTCGCTCCATGAGCTCCTGGACGCCGATTATCACCTCTACAAGAAAGAGATGCAGGACATCGTCCACGAACGTTATGAGACTCTCTACCAGGCGCTGGGGACCGAGGGGCCGGAGCTGCCCTGCTATGCCTGTTACTACACCACGATCGACATCCGCAAGCTGGCCCGCGAACGGTATGGTGACGAGTTCGGGACCTGGATGGAGACCGCCCACGAACCGATCGACTTCGTCTGGCGGCTGGCCGCAGAGAAGGGGGTCGTCCTCATGGACGGCGGCGGTTTCGATGCCCCCGAGATGTCGGTCCGGGTGTCGCTCGCCAACCTCTTCAAGCCGGATTACGAGAAGATCGGCCGGGGCATCAGCGACCTCCTCGATCAGTATAAGGCGGAGTGGGAAGCGGCAAAAAATCCTAAATCCGAATGACGAATGACGAAAGAATGACGAAAACCAAATGTCGAATGACAAAGGGAAGCCGAATACCGGGAAAACGAGGTCAAAAGTAAACCACCCCCAAGCAAGAGAAAGTAATGAAGACGCCTCTTATTAATCCGACCGTTGTAGTATTTACATCAAGGATTGCGGTCATTGCGAGCGCAGCGAAGCAATCTCTTGCTGTGCATATAGTTGAGATTGCTTCGTCGCTACACTCCTCGCAATGACATGTCCATACAATTATGGACTGACTAATAACATTGGGATTTGGATGTTCATTCGGGTTTCTTCATTCGGATTTCGTCATTAAAACCGTTACCCGGATAATCAACCTCTGTCCATATTAAGATTAAAGGGAACATCAGGAGGTTTTCACATGCATTTTATGGTCCATACTGTCTTCACGTTCCTGCGCGCAAACCCCTCGATCCTTCTCTTCGCGGCGCTGGCCGGGGGCTACGCCCTGGGGAAGGTCAAGTTCGGAAAATCCTTTTCCCTCGGCTCCACCACCAGCGTTCTCCTGGTGGCGATCGTTCTGGGCGCGATCATATTCCGCGGCCATGATCAGGGGCTTGACCTGGGGCTGATCAAGACCGTCTCTTTTGGATTTTTTATCTTCGCTATCGGCTACAAGGTCGGCCCCGACTTTATCGGGGGGCTGAAGCGCGGCGGGCTTAAGTATGTCACGGTCGCGGTCTTCTTCTGCGTAGCGGCGCTGATCGCCGCTGTTTTTCTGGCCAAGGTCTTCGGCCTCGACAAAGGCTACGCCGGCGGCCTGATGGCCGGAGCGCTGACCCAGTCGTCGATCATCGGGACCGCCGACGGGGCCATTCAGCACCTTGCCACCGGGAAGACCGTCTCGATCCTCAGCTCGGTCATCAATCTCAAGTCCGAGGTCGCGGTGGCCTATGCCGTCACCTATATCTTCGGTACCGCGGGGTTGATCATCCTGCTCAAGGTGATCGGGAAAGTCTGGCGGGTCGATCTTCCCGCTGAGGCCCAGAAAGCTCAGGCTGAACTGGGAGGCGCCGAAGCCGGGGATACCCTGGAAGCCTTTCACTGGTCGAATCTGATCGTCCCCCGGGCTTATCACATTGAAAATCCCAAAGTTATCGGGAAGACCGTCAAAGAGATCGAAGATTCATTTCAGAAATCCGGTTCACATGATGCCTACCATGACGCCTATGTCTCCATAGTGAAGATCAAGAGGGGAGATACCGTCATCGGCGATGTCCCCGGTGACATGAAACTGGATAAAGGAGATGTTATTATTATCACCGGCCGCCGTTCCAGTCTCTTTGATTCCTGGGCGGAGTTCGGCCCGGAAGTTACTGACACTGCCATCGAAGAGATGATCGGGGAGATCCTCCCCATCTGTCTGACCAACAAGAATCTGGACGGGAAGACATTTGACCAGATCTTTCTGAAGTACGGGCACGGGTGTTACGTTCGCAGCATCACCCGCCAGGGACACGAACTGCCCCTCGGCCCCAACCTGAAGATCTACCGGGGAGACATCATCAACGTGGTCGGGGATCGGACGGACGTCGAAAACCTGGTCACGGTTATCGGTTATCCCGAACGTCAGACCAATATAACCGACCTGGTTACGGTGGGTATCGGTCTCATCCTGGGGATCTTGATCGGACTGGTGGCGATCAAGATCGGGGGCATCCCGATCACCCTCGGTGTGGGAGGAGGTGTTCTGGTCTCCGGCCTCTTCTTCGGCTGGCTCCGTTCGGTAAAGCCCACCTTCGGGCTGATCCCTACCGCGACGGTCTGGATATTTACCGACCTGGGGCTGAACTTTTTCATCGCCTGCGTCGGTATCTCGGCCGGACCCCGCGCTCTTGACGCGCTGAGAACGGCGGGGATCAATATATTCCTGGCCGGCGTCTGCCTGACCTGCATCCCTCACATCCTAACCTGGATCTTCGGCCTCTACCTGCTCAAACTCAACCCGGTTCTTCTTCTGGGGGCGATGACCGGGGCCGGGACCTGCACCGCCGCCCTGAACTCGGTCAAGGAAGACGCCCGGAGCGCGGTTCCGGTGATCGGCTATACCGTCCCCTACGCGATCGGGAACGTCCTCCTCACCGTCTGGGGCGCGCTGATCGTGAGCCTGGTCTGACGTCTCAGATGGAAGAAAAAACCAAACTGCCGGTCATCACCGCGTCTTTCATCATCCTCGGCAACTGCCTGGGCGTGGGCGTGCTGGCCCTGCCGGTCAAATACGGCCTGGCCGGCTTCGTCCCGGCGCTGATCGGCATCTTTCTGGCCTGGTTCGTGATGATGATGTCGGCCTTCGTCATCGCCTACCGAATCAGCCAGGCGCGAAGCGACACCTTCGACATCCCCTGGTTTTTCCGAAAGGAACTCGGGACCACCGGGAAATGGCTGGCCATTGCCTGCAACCTGATCCTCCTCTACGGCGTCCTGACCGCCTACCTGAGCGGGATGTCGACAATGATCGACCGGCTCTTCCATCTTCCCCTCACCAAACATCAGATCACCGTCATCTATTTCGCGCTGACCACGAGTCTCGTCCTCTTCGGGGTCAAGGCCTACCGGAAAGGGAACGCCCTTCTGATCGGCGCCATCTGGATCTGTTTCATCCTCCTGGTCGTCACCGGGGTGAATCGGTTCACCCCCGAACTCCTGACCGGGACCGACTGGAGGTGTTTCCCGATCGGCCTCCCGATCGCCGTCTCCGCCTTCCACTTTCATAACATCATCCCCACCATCTCCCGCACGCTCCGGCATGACTTCAAGGCCACCCGGAAGGCGATCTTCATCGGGATCTTCCTCGGCCTCATCATCAACGTGATCTGGGTGACCATCGTCCTGGGAACGCTGCCGCGGTCCGGGACGGAAAAATACACCATCGAGAAGAGCTACTGGCACGAACTGCCGGCCAATGTGCCGATGTCGGAACTGCTCGGCTCCCGGGTATTCCTGGCGGCCGGTTTTATCTTCGCCATCCTCTCCGTGACCGCGTCCTACATGGCCAACGGCACCGGCCTGCACGGTTTTATCCGCAACCTGACCAATACCTACCTGAAGACGGACAATAAGGTATTGATCGGGCTGATCGCCTTCCTGCCGCCGCTGATCGTGGCCCTGATCTACCCGGATATCTTTCTCTCGGCGCTCGATATCGTCGGGGGGGTGGGGGAATCGGTCCTTTTCGTGGCGCTTCCCGGCCTGATCCTGACCCGGGTGGCGAGAAACCGATACCGGGTTCTGGTCATCATCGGGTACCTGATGTTCATCACGGGATGCCTGATCACCGCCTATGCCGTCGCCGACAAGATCGGCCTCATCGACCTGGTCCCCCCTTTCCCGTCCTCATCGTGATCAGGGGACGGTGTTGCTTTGTTGCTCTGTATAATTCCGACGACACCAGGAAGGAGATCGTGATGAAAAAAGAAGAGTCGCGGAAAAAATCGTCGAGGTTATACGGAAGTATCCGACCGGGGCGCTGGCGACCGTCAAAGACGGTAAACCATGGGTGCGCCATATCGGGGTCTCCACCGACGATGACCTTCATTTGGTCGCCATCAGCTATGTTCAGTCCAGAAAGGTCGACCAGATCAAGAAGAACAGGAATGTCCACATCGCCTTCGGGCTCGACCCTCAGAACGAAAAGAATCCTTTTATCAACGTCGAGGCCAACGCGGAAGTCCGTACGAACGCCATAACCCGACAACAATTCTGGCAGGACGCGTTCAGGGGGTTCTTCTCCGGGCCGGATGACCCCAATTACGCGGTCATCAAAATCACGCCGGCAAGGATTGAATATTACGGTTCATACGAGCAGGCGCCGGAGGTGTATCTCTATCAGAAATAAAAAACACCCCGCACAGCGAGAACTGCACACGGGCGGCGAACCGGCGATGCTTTCTCCGGGATTTGGACAACAGCCCCTGAACATCTGAGGGGGCGGGAGGGCGGCTTTCTGCGCGGCAATCCCTTGACTTTTCACGACGGCTTCTCTATTATGACACGATAAGAAGCGCGCCGGGTACGGTTGTCGCCCGGCGTTTCTCATAAAAAATACCATGACAATGTACTCCAGCAGCCTGACATACCCGAAACCACGTCTTACTTTCCTGAGGACCTTTCTGCAGAACCCGGTCGGAATCGGGTCGATTACCCCCAGTTCTCGGTCACTGGCCCGCGAGATGGTCCGGGGACTGGAACTGAAATCCGGGGAAACCGTCCTGGAATTCGGTCCCGGAACCGGCTCTTTCACCTCCCAGATCCAGCGGATCATCCCCGACCCGAGTGCCTACCTGGGGATCGAGTGCGAGCCGGCGTTTGTCCGCCTGCTCAGCCGGCGTTTCCCCGACCTGGACTTCGTCGCCGCACCGGCGGAGAACGTGAAAACGATTTACGAACAATCCGGACTCGAGCCGATCAGGGCGATTATCTCCGGCCTCCCCTCCACCGGCGTGAAAAGCTCGGTCCACGACCTGATCCTGGAAAGCATCGAGTCCCTGATGACCCCGGGGTGCATCTTCCGGACGTTCCAGTACGTGCACACCTACTGGCTCCCCTCCGCGGTGCGGTTCCGAAAAAAAATGAGCCGGATCTATGGACGGCATTACCGGAGCCGGGCGGTCCTGCGGAACGTCCCCCCCGCTTTCGTCCTTACCTGGACGAGATAAATGGAAATGGGGAGCGACTTTATCTTATCCTTCGCTAGTGTGCCGTCTCGGAAATTGCGTTAGATAATTCGGTCATTGCGAGGAGCAGAGCGACGAAGCAATCTATTGTATTGCAACGAATTGAGATTGCTTCGCTGCCCGCCACGCTGCGCTCGCGGCTTCGGCTCGCAATGACA
>JAZDIV010000057.1:0-6705 GCA_043804695.1 PVC group bacterium
CAGAAGCAGGACTCGCCGTTATGGTTACTTTTTCACCTTTGTAATATTCCCCTTTTGAAGGATTAACGGTCCCCCCATTCTCACCTCCTTCGGGATATGTATATGTAGATACAGATAAAGAATATTTTTCGGCCAATTTGATTATTATCATGTTGCTGGGCAAAACTTCGCATTGGAGATTGCCGCCCCGATCCCGGTATTCCACTGCCGCCTGGGCCGTGCAGGTGTATGACGGTTCCATGGCAGTAAAAGTCTGTGACGGCGTAAACCGCGCGTCTCCGATCTGCGTCCCCTCCTCGACTTCCACACTCAAGACAATCGGTTGTCCCTGCGGGACGGTGATCGCATCGTCACAGCCGACATTCGTTTTCAGGATGACCACCGGGTTCTGGCCGGAGGTATCGGCATAGATGACAATGCCGGATAGTATAAAGAGTGTGGCAAGAATGGTCAACATCCCCGTGCTTCGGCATATTTTTCCCATCGCTTACTCTCCTTTATGATATGGTTTGCCCTGTTTGAAATGTTTGTTGAAGTAGTCTTCATATTTCCGCGCCACCGGCGCCGACTTGATCAGGACAGAACTCTCCACGTTGGAACGGGTAGACGCCGCCGTCCAGTTGTGGCTGCCCAGAATGGTCACCGTTCCATCGATAATGACCAGTTTGGTGTGCATGATCGGATAGACGGGATGGAATCGGACATCGACGCCGTCCTGCGTTAAAAAACCGGCCGCTTTCCGGTTCGCCACGGTAACCCCCTCTTCCGCTGAAGTTTCCAGGAGGACCTCCACTTTGACCCCGCGTTTCTGAGCGTCCGCCAGGAGTTCCACCAGCTCCGTAACCGGGTGACCGGGACTCCCGCTGTACTTGATGAAGTACATCATCACCCGGATCGAGTCCTTCGCGTTCTTGAGCGAATTCTTGACCTCGGTGAAATATTCCCCGCAGCTGAGAAACCGCAGATCGTCCACCTCCATCCCGTGCATTGGCTTTTCACCGCCCGGCGCCTCCCCTTCGGTGATGGCGGAGATGGAATCCTTCGAGACTTTCAAGACCCCTCGCCCGGGGACGGAGATGAGGACGGTCGTGTCGTCCCGGGCGCCGATCCGGCCTTCCAGGGTACTGCCGTCTTTCAGTGTGATGGTGTCGGCGGTGGCAGGGAAGATTGGGAATGTCAACAACAGCACAATAATCACGACTTGTTTTATTTTTTCAATTATCACGACGTTTTCAATCGCGGCTGGAAGCCGCTCCCACAGATGCGCAGAGGGGGCTGCTGTTTCCTGCATACCGGATTACCGGATCGAGGTTGAAAACCTCTCCCACAGATTGGGCAGAGCGCATGGCGCAAAGCGCATAGCATGTGACGCGGATCGCAGCGGCGACGGTGTCAGCTCGGCTGCCTGATCTCCTGTTTTTCTGATCCTCTCCCCGCTGATTTTCTGATTCTCCCCTCCTCCCTACTCCTCCCTCCTCATCCCTCCTTATCCCTGCCCAACAGCTCCTTATACAACTCCTTGATCAGCTCAATCCTCCCCTCCTCCGTCTCCTCCGGCTTGGCCAGCTTGATGTTCGCGAAATGCTTCACAAAATCCGGGTCGGCGGGATGTGACGTCACCATCACCGAGACCTCCCGGTTGATGGTGAGAGCGGCTTTCGACCAGTTGTGGTTCCCGACAAAGACCGTATCCCGGTCGATCAGGACGAACTTGTCATGGACTTCTCTTCTCGGTTCATCGAAACTGGCCTCGATGCCGTTGTCCCTGAGGTAGGCAATGGCTTCTTCATTCCTCTTATAGAGCGTGCAGCCGGTGGAGGTCGGGTTCTCCAGGATCACCTTGACATCCACGCCTCTTTTCCCGGCGGCGATAAGTTGATTGAGGAGATTTCGAGCCGGGTCGTTGGCCGACGTACCCATCGAGATGACATACATGGCAACATAGATCGACTCCTTCGCGTTACGGATCGCTCCCTGGAGAGCGGGATAATAGGCCTTATCCATGAGAGGAATGACCCGGTACTGCGGCTCGACTTTGGTGCCGAAAGGCACTTCGATATCGAATTTCGGACGCCGTTCCCTTTCGAGACGGTCTTCCCGCGCTTGCTGGAACTCCTCGGTGTCCCGCTCATCGCCCAGGTTCAGCACCTCGACCACCTTCTCCACCGCCTGGGGGACATAAAGCTTGGCGGCAATCTGCCCTTCTACCTCGCGGTAGCTGGGCACTTTCTGAAGGTAGTAGCGGCCGACGAAGAGGCCAACAGCGGCCAGGATCGTAATCCCGATAATCTTGTCGATTTTCCTTTTCGGGGTCTTGCCTAACGCGGTTATCTCATTTTTCCGTTTCGACATGATATTCCTTCCCGTCGGTGATGATGGTGATCGTCCCCTGTTCGTCGGTCCGGTACATTGTCGCCCCGATCTTTTTCAACCTCGCGATCGTTTCTTCATGCGGATGGCCGTACGTATTCTCCGCCCCGCAACTGAAGACGGCGATCTCCGGGCGGACCCGCTTCAAAAAAAGTTCCGTGGTGGATTGCTTCGATCCGTGATGGCCGGCTTTCAGGACCGTGCTCCGCAGCCGGCCTCCGTATTTCTTCACCATGATCTGCTCGGCGCTGCCGGCGGCGTCCCCGGTGAAAAGGAAAGAAACATCCCCATAGCTGAGCTTGACCACGATCGAGGAGTTGTTGTTGTCTTTGAAGAGATAGGGTGGGCTGAGGACTTCGACCATCACGTCCTCTCCCCAGTCCAGCACATCCCCCGCCCGGGGCTGGCGGTAGACGATCTCCGGGCGGTCTTGAACCGCCTGCAGCAGTTCCAGGTAACCCTCGCTGGGGTGAGGAACGCCGGCATCCAGCACCTCCCCGATCTCCAGGTTCTTCGCGTTCACCACGGAAACCAGGCCCCCGATGTGATCGAAGTCGGGGTGGGTCGCGATCACCGTGTCCAGCCGTTCGATGCTGGCGCGGCGCAGATAGGGCAGTATTACTTTTTTTCCCTGGTCCTCGCTTCCGAAGGCGCCTTCCCCGGTCCCCCCGTCGATTAAAATCCTCTTCCCACCCGGGGTGATAATCAGGGTCGCGTCCCCCTGCCCGACATCGAGGAAGACGACCTCGATCTCCCGGCCCATCTCCCCGGCGTGAATCGTTTCCGGGTCGATACCCACACCTTTGGTTAAAAAGAGGGATAAAATAAAAAGTATAACCAATCTCAAGCAACCGCTTTTCATAATCTAAATTACAATATTCCGGAGGAAAATTTTAAGGCATAAAAAAATCCCGGATGGGAAAAACCATCCGGGATGAAAGAAAAATGATCGGCTGTGACGTGTTACGAGAGAGAGAAAGAGAGGTTTTTGTTGTTTGCGTTCATGCGTTCACATAAAATCAGTCTCCAAGTCCAAGAGGACAAATACTAAAAAACATTCTCCCGGTCAAGATAAAAATCATGATAATATAATTATTATTGTCAAGTATTTGTTCCCTATTCAACCGGAACGGACAGACGGAGCGCCACGCCGGCGTCAATGAGCGGCGGGATGTGATAGGGGCAACAGGGGATGGATGCCCCCCAATTCACGGGCGCATTTTTCCGGCGGCCGAGCGGCCGTACCTGCTCCGGAGGAAGACGGCCAGGTGGCGGAGGATGGTCAGCTTCTCGGCTTTCCCGCAGGGGGGAAAGAGCCGAGGCTGGGGGAGGAGCGGGGAGACATCGGTCCGGGGGATTCGCCGCACCACCGGCCGGGGGTCGAAGCCCCGGGCCTGCTCCCGCATCACCAGTCCCTTTTCCCCCCAGACCCGCTTGACCCAGAAGGTGTCGATCGAGGCCAGGTCCCCCACCCTCCTGATCCCCAGCCGGAGCAGCTGGGTGACCGTCTTCACCCGCAACCCCGGCCAGAGCTCTACCGGGAGGCCCTGGAGAAAATCGGTCTCTCCCTGGGGAAGGATCCAGAGGACCTCACGGGTATCGGTCAAGGCGGCGGCGGCGCGGGCCAGCAGCTTGCTGGAACCGAGGCCGAAGGAGACGGGAATGCCGAGGGCGGCTATATCCTCATGGAGACGGCTGATAACCTCCAGAGGATGTTCATCCCCCTCTCTTCCCTCCCCGAACTCCAGGTAGGCGGAGCATCCCCGCCGGTATTCGACATCCGGAGTATGGTTCTCGAGAATGGCGAGGAACCGCTCCAGCCGAGGGGTCGAGCAGCAGGGTGAATGGACATATACGATCCAACGCCGTCTTTGCTTCTTAGTGTAAAGCATAATCGGTTGCCTTCTTAAGAAAGTAAATCCCAAATCCCAAGTACCTCAGCCTTTGGATGAGGTGCTTGTGATTTGGAATTTGTTTTGAGATTTAGTATTTTCTCAAAACTCCCACCACCTTCCCCACGATCTCGATATTTTTCTTCCCCCCGCGAAAAACAATCGGACGGTACGCGGGGTTTTCGGCCCGCAGTTCGACCGCGTTTCTCCGGCGGTAGAACCGCTTCACCGTCACCTCGTCATCGAGCATCACGACCACGATCTCGCCGTTCTCGGCCGCCGCCTGGGGACGGACCAGGAGGTAGTCCCCATCCCTGATCTGGGCGCCGATCATGCTCTCTCCCCGGGCCCGCAGGAGAAAATTGTCCCGCCCCCGGACAAGCTTGCGGTCGAGAAACCACTCCTCCTCCACCTGTTCGACCGCGAGGATCGGCCGCCCGGCGGCCACCGCCCCCACCACCGGGACCAGCACCGTCCGTCCGGCCGCCGGCCGCCGGCCCTGCCGGGAACCGCTCCAGACGCCGTCTTCCGCCGCCGCGGAGGCGTCCGGGTCCCGCAGCACCCGGAGCCCCCGGGCGGAGCGGCTTCTCCCCAGGTACTCTTTCTCCACCAGGGCCCGCAGGTGATCCTGGACGGTGCCGATCGCCCGCCAGCCGAAGTGTTCCCGGATCTCCTCCAGGGTGGGCGGCGCCCCCCCCTCCTCCCGGCGGGCGATGATGAACTCCAGCACCGCCCGCTGTTTTTCCGTCAGATCTTTCATTTTAAATTAGCTCCCTCGGTCGCTAATTTAAATTTCTCGTAACATTTTAGCTCTTTGAAAATATCCACCACCGACCCTGTGTCGGTGGAGATGTGATTGATTTCTAAATACATTCACACATCGCTCATCTCCCCTCCTCCCGCACCCATGGCGCGGGAGGAGGGGGGTGGTTTAGTAAAGATCGCAAAATAGTTACCAGTCATATCTCCACCGACACAGGGTCGGTGGTGGATAGAAAAAATTCAAAGAACTAAAGTGTTACAATTTCTCTTATTCTGGCACGGCACGAGCATTAATACCATACATATATATGGTAGTCAAGAGAAAAAATAACGGCGAGAAATAATCGACTTGATTTTCGGATGTGCCGCCGCCGTTCCCTGTTTTCCGGTGTAGGCAGGGACCGGGTGAACGCGCGTCAGTTCACCTATCCCGATTTATGAATAAATCGGGTTAAGGGGCGTCTCCATATCCGCAAGTCCCCCCTCGTAATGGAACCGCGGACAGGCAACCCGCCCCGCATCATCGAACGGGATGCCTTCCTTCTCGAGCAGCGCCCGCTTCATTGCCCGGCCGCCCTGGTAGCCGCCCGGATGCCGGTCGGAACGGATGACCCGGTGACAGGGCACGATCAGGGGAAAAGGGTTGCTTGCCAGGGCATTCCCCGCGGCCCGGGCTCCGTTCGAATTGCCAACGCTACCCGCGATCAGCCGGTAGGTGCTGACGCTCCCCCGCGGGATCCGGTGCGCCGCCCGCAGAACGGATTGCTGAAACGCCGGGCACCGGTCCAGCTCCACGACCTCCAGCGCGATCTCGACCGCATCTCCTTCCAGAATCCCCGCGATGGCGGCGGACACGGCATCAACCCCGGCGCAGGATGAAGTGCGCGCATCCGGGTAGAGCCGCCACGCCTGTTCTCCGGCGGCCCAGCCGGGCTTCGAGATCAGAACCCGGACGATCCGGGGATTGCCGGTGACCCCGGTCCAGATCACCCCCACCGGACCGAAAGGAGTTGTCCTGATGATTTTTTTATTCACGGACACGTCCGGCGGCTGGTTGGGCATTCGGTGTGGTTGCCTTCCGACGTTCATGAACTGCACGCTGCGCCGAGTTCGCCGGTTCCTATGGAAGGATGCCGCTGCCCGACGGCAGACCTTCGGCGATTTCCGGGATAATTCCCTGCCGCACGTAGATCGGGTGGACGAGCTTGCGCAGAGCCGGAAGTCGCCGGACGAAACCGATCGAGCCGGCGATGCAGCAGGTCCCACCGAGGATCACCATCAGCGGTGCTCCGATCAACTGCGCCACGATGCCCGCGAGCAGGCTGCCGATCGGCACCATACCCATGAACGCCATCGAGTAGAAGCTCATCACCCGCCCGCGCTTGTCGTCGTCGACGATGGTCTGCAGCACGGTGTTCGTCGAAGCCATCTGTACCATCAACCCGATTCCGATCACAGGCATCACCGACAGCGTCAGCCACAGGCGCTTCGACAGCCCCAGCGCGATCAGGCCGGCGCCGAACACGGCGGGCGACCAAGCGATCACGCGCTCGAGTCCGCGCACGCTGCGCCGGCCGGCCAGGTAGAGCGCGCCGGCGAGCGCGCCGACCCCGGCGGCCGAAATGAGAAAGCCTTGCGTGCGCGCGTCGCCGTGCAGTATCTGCTCGGCGAAGATCGGTAG
>JAZDIV010000058.1:0-2238 GCA_043804695.1 PVC group bacterium
GGGCCTCTGGGCGATCCGGGGGGTGACCCGGGTCTACTTCGGCCGGAGCGCCGATCAGCCGGTCCCGGCCAACTACTCGGACACGCCGGACAGCCTCGACATCGGGATCTTCCGGTCCTCGTCGGGCCTCTGGGCGGTCAAGGGTGTGACCCGGATTTACTTCGGATCGGGCAATGACCGGCCGGTGGTGGGGAACTACACCGGCTTCATCCCGGCCGACGTCGGGATCTTCCGGCCCGCGTCGGGCCTCTGGGCGGTCCGGGGGGTGACCCGGGTGTACTTCGGGGGCAGTTCCGACCTCCCGGTCTCCGCCCTCTCCATCAACCCATCCAGCGCGGCCGTCCCCTGACGCTTTTTACCACCAAGACACCAAGACACAAAAGGTTTTTCTGCCTCGCTCCCTTCGTTCGACGTTGAATGTTTGACGTACAGTTTTTCCCCGCCTCCTGATATCCTGATTTCTGATCTCCTGCCTGCTGATATCCTGATCCTCTGATCCACTGCATTTTGCCTCATTATTCGTCCTTCGTCATTCGTCCTTCGTCCTTCTCTATCATCTCTCCCCCCATTGACACCCCTCCCGAATAGTCGTACTATTTCTCCATGCGTGTAAAAGAAATTCATCTGATCGCCGCGTTCCTGACGGTTCTCCTGACACTCTTTCCCCGCTCGGCGCCGGCGGAAGAGCTGCGCCTGATCTGGGCCGATGACGAAAAAGACGGCAACCCTGTCTATCTCAGCCGGTTAGGAGAGGACGGATGGGAGACCGGGAAGTTCCTTCCGGCAGCCTCCTTCACCGCCGGCTACGCCCCCTGCCTGGGGATCGCCCCTGACAAAACCTCCTGGGTGGTCTGGGCCGCCTGTGCGGACACCGCGGTACCCGCCATTTACTATAGCCGGAAGCCCGGCGATCTCTGGAGCGAGCCGCGGAGAGTGGATGCATCGAGCGGACGCTGGGAGTGCACCCCGGCGATCGCCTTCGACCAGGCCGGGAACCCGGCCGTTGCCTGGTCCGGTATCGCGGGTGGGAGCACCGAGATCTTCTGCGCCCGGTGGGCCGGGGACGGTTTCGGCCCTGCCGTCATGGTAAGCACACCTGACGACTCCCCCGACAGCAGCCCCTCGATCGCGCCGGACGGGGAGGGGAGCCTCCTGGTGGTCTGGGAGGGCTGGTCCGGCGGGTTCTCCCAGGTTTTTAAGAGCCGGCTGACCGGGGGGGAGTGGACGCCGGAGGAGATCGTCGATCCCCGGCCCGGCAGCGACCAGATCCTCCCGGCCGCCCGGGAGACCGGGTTCGGCCGGACGGAGATCGCCTGGCGGGAAGACGGGGAAAACGTCACCGCGGAAGGCGGGAAGACGGTCCGGGGGGACGCGGACCGCGGACTGGCGGGAGCTCTCTCCGGAGCCGGGGCTCCCGATCCCGGTAGCGGCGCCTGGCTCCTCCGTGAGAACGGGGACGGCACCTGGGGGGCTTACCGCTACCGGGCGCTTCTCCCCCCTCCCCCGGAGAAAGAAGCGTCCTGGCCTCCCCGGCGCGGAAGCGCCACCGACTACTACATCGGATACGGCGACAGCATCACCTACGGCCACTCCGGCGGTTCCAACACCAGCGGGTGGTACGGGTCGCTTTTAGCCGCCATGCTCCCCGCGCTTTATCCCGGTCTAAGCTTCTATTTTTACAACAAGGGGTATCCGGGTGCCGAGACCCATGATCTTCTTCTTGGGGGAGGAGAATGGGGCTGCCCCGGCATCAACTCGGTCATCAGCAGCCATCCCGCCGCCACTAAAATCCTGATCATGGGGGGAACCAACGACATCAGTCACGGGGTTTACTATACCGTCACCCAGTTTAACCTGGGCGAGATGATCGACCGGGCCCGTAACAACGGGGTGGAGCCGATGCTGGCGACGATCATCCCCCGGGATGATGAAGATGTCTATTTTATCGCCTCCTGGCAGCTCAGTGATTATTATATTTCACCTCTCGCGGATGAGAAGGACTGTCTTCTGGCCGATCCGTTTAATGTATATATGTCCTACTACGACACACCATATTTCGATTCTCTCTATGAGTCGGACAAAGTCCACCCTAAATGGCAGCAGGGCGACCAGGAGATCGCCAATGCCTGGTTTTCCGCCTTTGCCGCCCCGGGCGGCGGCGGCCCCCCCGCGGGGTGCCCCGGCCGCCAGGCGGCCGGCGCGGGCGGGGGGGGGACCCGCGACCGCCACCGGCGCAGC
>JAZDIV010000059.1:0-5460 GCA_043804695.1 PVC group bacterium
GCCTCGTCCACGAAGATAAGCACTTTCGCCAGGGAATCGAGGACCCGCCGGAGACGTTCGAAAAGGACATCGGTCTGACCGAACCACTGGCTGCGGATATTTTTCAAGACCAGGACCACCATATTCAATTCACTGGCCACCGCCTCGAAGATGAATGTCTTACCGCTTCCGATCGGCCCGCAGACCGCCGCGCCCGAAAGGGTATCCGGACCGGCGGAACGGAACCGGGGGATGAGGTCCTTTCTGATGAACTCCTTGAGCGTATGAAAACCGACCACATCGGCGAGGGTATGATCGGGCTTTTTGAACTCGACGATCTCCTCTCCCAACTGGCTCTGGATATGTTCTTCCACTTTCAGGATGACATCGTGAAGGGATAAAGTCCTTCCCTGATGGTAGGCGCCTTTCAACAGCTGCATCAGGGCGTGAATGGAGAGCCCGGCGGTAAACCGGACGAGTTCCTCCCGCGGGCCCCAGAGCCGGAGCTTCTCCTCTCCGGGCTGGCGGGTATCGAACCATTCGATAAAAGCTTCCCGCTGCGCGTTGTCGGGGAAGGGAATCCTGACCTCGAGTATCTGCGGGAGCCGTGCCAGCCGGTGGTTGATCATGCTCCGTGATTCCGAGATCATGATCACGGAGTCGCCCCCGTTCATGAAACTGGGATCCGAGAACCAGTCCTGGCAGATGCTGACCCGCCGCCGGTCGACATCGGAAAGCCGGCTGATCTCTCCCTCGGGGATAACCATGTCCGCCGCCTCGATGAGGATAATCAGGTTCTCGTTCAGGGGCGCCCTGCCGGAGAGCACAGTCCGGGAGCAGAGGCAGAACTGCCGGAGCAGTTCCAGGGCAAGCGTTGGGTTGCCGGCCGCGGTATTCAGGTTGTCGTCGAAGGCTTTGCTCATTGTCTCCAGCTCGGCCCGGGCTTTTCCGGTGGAGAGCATCGTCTCGATCGCCAGGGCGTTGCCGGTGAGTCCGGTCCGCCACGTGAGCCAGCCGTTGCGAACTTTGGCGCGGTCGCCTGGACGCAGGAAACGAATCGGCCCGTTGAGCTCGTACACGATGATGATCCGCTGGGGCACGTTCCACTGCGCGGAGATGAGGTCGACCAGCGGCACGTATCCGGCGCCGTCGCCCGAAGGAAGCCGGAAGAGGTCGTGAATATTGCCGGTCAGGATCAGTGTCCGCGTCTGTCCGGCATTGAGAATGCTCCCGGCTGCTTTCATAAATCCATTCGGTGTATTCATGACAACACTCCCTTTCCGGCCCCGGCCCGGACCTCCTCCCAGAAACGGTTGAACTCCTCTCTGGCCTGGAGCCGGCAGGGGACGAAAGCGGCTTCACGGATCGCCTGCCGCTGGCTGATAAAGGCGGCAAAGTCCCTTTCTTCATCGGGAAGATAGACCGGGGCCACCCGGTTGTACACGACGGTAGAGCCCGGGCATTCCGAAAAACCCTTCTCCTTCCAGTTCCAGTATGGGGACAGCGCCGTGACCCGGTCCCCTACATAGATGGCTTCATTGAGTTCGTGGGTGACTATGAAGATTGTGTAGGGCGGCGATTCACCCCGCTGCTTTGCCTGACAGTTCTCGAGATAGAGAGTCAGGAGCATCTGCTGGAGTTCCTCGCGGGTAGCTTCATCCAGAGCGCCGAAAGGCTCATCTAGGAGCAGGATCTCCGGCTTCATGATCAATGCCTGGGCGAGGGCGACCCGTTGCCGCATGCCGCCCGACATCTCATGCGGGTACAGCTTGAAGGCTTCGCCGAGCTTGAGCTTTTCCAGGAGGGCGGCCGCCTCTTCCCGGTGAGCTTTGCGTATCCTGCGCCAGCGAGGGTAGCGGAAGCAGCGGAAAGGAATCGAAGTCTGATCGAGCATGAGTCCGATGGCGACGTTCTCCACGGCCGTGAGAAAAGGAAAGATCGAATAATGCTGATAGACAATGCCCCGTTCCCGGCCCGGTCTCTCTACTATCCGGCCGATAGTTTCCCCGCAGGCCGTTACCACGACCTGCCCTTCCCGGGGAGGGTGCGTTCCCACGATTGCGCGCAGCAGGGTGGACTTGCCGCAGCCGCTGGGTCCGACCAGAGAGACGATCTCTCCCCGGATGATTTTGAGATTGACGTCGTAGAGGACCCGGTTGGCGCCGAACCAGTGAGAGATCCCCCGGCATTCCAGGACGATCTCGGCCGACACTGGATCATCCCTTTTCATGTGCATACCACGGGCAACATATTTTCTGTGCGAATCTTAGCCCGAAATCCATGGCGAAGCCGAACGCGGCCAGGATCGCAAGGTAGGGGTAAACGACATTCATGTTCAGAAGTCTTGACTGGAGCCGGATGCGGTAGCCGAATCCCACGTCCCCGCAGACCATTTCCGCCGCGATCAGGTAGACCATAGCCGGCCCGATCTGGAGGCGGACGGTATCGATCAACTTGGGGAAAATCGCTCGAACGATGATATTCCAGATAACCTCGGCGTTCGATGCGCCGATGGTGTAGGATTTGTAGAGAAATTCGGCCGGGACATCACGGACCGCGAGATATATGGACTGGGCCAGGACCGGCAGGATGCCGAAAGCGATCATGGTGACGTACATCTCGGTATCGGTTCCTACCAGGACGAAGAAGACGGCCAGAGCGGCGGTCGGGGGCACTTTAGCCAGCAGTGAGAGGGGGGGGGCGAGGAGCGCTTCAATGACCGGGAAACACCCCATCAGAACGCCCAGGAGGATTGCTCCCAGGACGCCGAAAAGCAGACCCAGGAAGAGGCGGGAGGCCGTCGCCTCCGCATCGACCATCAGCCAGCGCTCCCCGGAGCGCGGGTTGACTTCGATCACCTTTTTAACCCCGGCCTGAAGCTGTTTCCATGTCGGGATGGTGGTATCATCGGGGTTTTTTTGATGTTGCCGGAGGGAGATTACCGTATAAGCGGCCAGCAGGATCAGCACCGACAGCACTCCCAACAGCACCGTCCATCGCGTATTAATCGGTTGTCGGAGCATAACCGGGCCTTCACTCTTTCTCTTTTACGACAACCTCCTGGATATAGGTGGGGTCGAAACGGAAGGCTGCCTGGGGGGCGGATTTCTTATCCCCGTAGCCGACCGCCGGCGCCTGAGGAACAATCTCATGGTCAACGCAGAACGTGACGACTTTCTTCATGATCTCCTTCGTTCCCTGGCCGGTGAGTACCGTGAGACCCTGGTCCGGTGTGCTGTAGAACCTGGTCTGCTCGACGACTTTCTTCATCGAGGGCAGATCCAGATGAGAGAACTTTTCCCCCAGAGCGATTAAGGTGTCGTCACGGGTCTTGGGATCCGCGATCCGGCGGTTAAGGGCGTAAAAAGTATCGATAATCGCCGCCGCGAAGGCCTTGCCGCCCGGCGTATCCAAAACTTCCTGCGGCACAACCACCATGTCGATGATCTCTCCCGGAATCGTCGTTGAGTCGAAGAGTACTTTCGCGTCCTTGCGCTTATTCAGGGTCTCGAGCACGAACGGGTTCCAGACCACAATGGCATTGAATCCGTCCTGCTTCTGCTGCATGGCCAGGGCGGCCGCGGCGGGATCCATGTTGGTGAAATTATAGTCATTCTCCTTCTCTCCCAGGAGCTCGAGGTTGCGGACGAAGCAGTACTCCGAGACGGTCTTGGCCAGGCCATAGACTTTTTTGTCCTTAAGCTGTTTAACATCGGAGATGTCGCCGGTGACGATACAGGCATCGGCGCCGAAGCTGGTGGAGGTAGGAAGGATGGCTACGGAAGCCCGGGTGAGGCTGGGGTTGAGGGCGTCCATGTTGGTGATGCAGACCGCATCGCACTGGCCGGCCCCGTACATGACCAGGCAGGGATCGTAATCGGCTTCCTTGAGCACAATATCCACCCCCCACTTCTCTTCAATGGGGCCCATCTTGCCCTGTTTGCCGTCGATCAGCTTCACCTCATTGGCGACACCGAAGGTGCTCCATGAGGGGTATTCGCTCCAGGCGAGTGAGAAAGAGGGGATCTCCCCTTCCGCCCGCACCATGCTCACTGAAAAGACGCTGAAAATAGCGATGACCGCGATAATCGGTTTCGCTTTCATGCTGATACGCACCATCTTATTCATGGTCTTCCTCCTATTCCGGCAGCCCCGGTCCTTTTTCCATTTCGGGAGTTTCCTCTCCGCGATCCGCCGCTTTCTCTTCGGGCGCCTCGCCCAGGCCCACCAGCGCGTCAAACTCCGCGTTGGAGCTTGTCTTCCGCGCGTATTCGAGGAACTCGTTCTCCTGGGCCCGGGTGTCGGTACCGGCCAGTTCTTTGGATATCCGCGCCTCTGCTTTCACCTCCTCTCTCAACTGCCGCATCCGCTGCAGCTCTTCGGCTGTGCCGTCATGAGCTATCCCGGCCAGTGTGTCGGCGATCTCCTTCTCCTGCTTGCCGGTAATCATGTCCGCCACCGTATCGGCGGCCTCGCTCCGGATTTTTTCCAGATCCCGCAGAAGCCCCTGGAGCTGAATCTTATGTTCCTTGATCCGATCGCCGTAAGTCTTGATATCATTTTCCAGCTCCTCGATCCGGGCCTGTTTCTCGGCGAGGGTGGAAGTAAAATCGTTGTAGGCACTGAGACATTTCTGGTATTCCTCGTCTCCCTGGGCGGCGGAACGATCCTGACCTTGACCGATGATGGCAGCGACCCGTTCTTTTCCTTTGGCCAGCGCCCCGGCCTTCAGGCGTTCCAGCCTTTCGATCTCCTCGGTCAACTTTTTGACCTTGGCCATCTTGCCTTCCTGCTGGGCGATCAGTCCCGCCACGGCTTGTTTGTATTGCTGAATACGGTTGATTTTGTCCCGCAGAATTTCGTCAAACTTTGCCCGCACGACGTGGGGATTTGTATCCAGCGTTCTCCGGGCGGCGTTCAGTTGCCCCGTTAAGAGATAACCGACTGCTTTCAGCCACCGCGCAATTGCTCTAAACATAGTATCTTCCTCCCTTTGAGATCTGCGGCGAAGCCGCTATTTTTGTTCGGACCGCGTGTCTGCAGCAAGGCCCGGATCAGAAAGCCACCCCGTCATCTTCGAGTTCGCGGTCCAGTGACTTCATCCGTTCTTTTACCTGTTTGGCTATTTCCAGGCTCTGATCGAGTTCGTCCCGGATGCGGGCCAGCTCGGAAGCTTCCGTTTCCGCGCCGAGGCCGATGCTCTTGATGCCGGCTAAGACCTTGCCCAGTTGCTTGATGCTTTTATCTACTTCGGCGATTATTCGCTCCCGCTGCTTCAGAATAGGTTTCCGGGCGCCGGGATTGGCTGTCCGGTGAGCAGTATGCCACAGCTCCAGGGTGCTCGCAAGGTAAAGAGTACACCGGTTGAAAAGCTCTTCCACACCGGTGAGCATATCGAATGAGGATTGAGGGTCGCAGGCGGCCGTAAACGTATTCCCTTTATAGAAGGCCGTGGCCAGCGCCCGCAGATCCCGCAGGTTC
>JAZDIV010000060.1:0-33487 GCA_043804695.1 PVC group bacterium
GCCGGTGGATGAAAGTGGTCTTGCCGACCCCGAACGTTCCGATGATTCCTATTTTGTACATTAAAATTTTCCTCCGGAA
This sequence comes from PVC group bacterium, assembly GCA_043804695.1. GTDB lineage: Bacteria > Auribacterota > Erginobacteria > Erginobacterales > Erginobacteraceae > CAWGIE01. The sequence goes on from JAZDIV010000060.1 coordinate 80, forward strand.
AATTTTAGTCTGAATTCCTATCGGTTGAAGCAATATCTTACATTAACATATCATCCCTGTAATGAGAACCGCCGATATCATTACGATGGATTTTGCTGGTTACCGCTCACCGCCCCCGGGCGCTATGCGCTATGCGCCATGCCCTCTGCTTATTGCGTACCGATTACCGATTACTGATCCCCGGCTATCCACCCTATCTATCCTTCCGTCTTCTCCTCCCGTGTCACTGATGGAGGCGCATTGCTCACCAGGCTGTTCTTATGCAGCCGGGCGAAGAAAGGGCTCAGCGTCGTATTCGGCAGGACCCGCACGCCGTCGCCGATCCGGATCGCGGCCAGAGACACCCCCGATGCGAGGATGCAGTCATCGCCGATCCGGGCCAGGCCGACCCGGAACTTTCCGGCCCCCTCGTAGGCATGGGTCGAGATCTTGCAGAACGCCCCGATCAGGGAATTGTCTCCGATCGAGATCAGTTCCGGGCAGAAGTGATCGAGCCAGCAGGCCTGCATGATCTCGGTGTTCTTCCCGATCCGGACGCCGGCCCATCGATAGAGGCGGTTCTTCAGCCGCCCCCCCCGGAGCAGCATCGCTGAAAGCACCAGCCAGCTCAGCGGCAGCCGGATCCAGAAGGGCCGGTTCAGTGCCGTCCAGTGGATGCGGTTACTCTCGGAGAGCTTCCCCAGGCCGTCGAAGGTGTAGGAGTTCGTCCTGCCCCGGAGAAAAGCCCGCAGGCTCTCACTGCCTGGCGGGGTGTCCGGGTCAAGCTCCCGGACATCGACCGGTTCCGCCGCCGAGGACCGGGCCAGCGTGATGATCCGTCCTTTCTTCCGGCCCAGCCGGATGGCCCGACGGATGATCCGGGTAACGACCCTGCGTAAGGCGTCATCTATATCATGTTTATCCGTCATTTTTCACACAATGCTCCAGTGTTCATTGATAATGAAATAATCGGTGATCAGTAATCAGTTTGACCTGACTCGCATTAACGGATCGCTGACTATTTAAAATTTTTCGAAGAAAAATTTTAATGTCTAAAATGCCGGATGCCGGTGAAGACCATGGTGATCCCGTGCTCCCGCGCCACCGCGACCGACTCGCCGTCCCGGATGGAGCCCCCCGGCTGGACAATGGCCCGCACCCCGTTCTCGGCCGCCAAATCCACCACGTCCCGGAAGGGGAAGAAGGCGTCCGAGGCCATGACCGTTCCCTTGACCTCCAGCCCGGCCCGGCGGGCTTTCTCGACCGCCAGGCGGGCGGCATCGATCCGGCTCATCTGGCCGGCGCCGATCCCGACGGTGGCGGTCCCCCGCCCGAGGACGACCGCGTTGGACCGGGTGTGCTTGCAGACCGTCCAGGCGAACGAGAGCGCGGCCCACTCGGCGGGAGACGGCGGCGACCCGGCAACCACTTTCAGGGAATCAGCGTCCCAGTGGAGCAGGTCGGTTTCCTGGACCAGCATCCCTCCATAGACGGACCGGCAGGACCGGTGAGGGGGACGGCGGCGGAGAGGCCCCGATTCCAGAACCCGCAGGTTCTTCTTCCGGGCCAGAGTTTCCAGCGCTCCCGGGGTGAAGGCGGGAGCGAGAAGCGCCTCGACGAAAGTCGAGGTCACCTCGACGGCGACCTCTTCCCCGATTTCCCGGTTGAAGGCGACCACGCTCCCGAAAGCGGATAGTGGATCAGTGGCCCGGGCCCGGCGATAACTCTCGAGCAGGGTTTCCCCGACCGTAGCCCCGCACGGGTTATTATGCTTGATGATCACGGATGCCGGGCTTTCCAGTTCCAGGACCAGGGAGAGCGCGTTCTCCAGATCGAGGATATTGTTATAGGAGAGTTCCTTCCCCTGAAGCCGGCGGGCATTACAGATCGAACTTCCGACTTCCGGCGCCGGGCTCCTGATTCCTGACTCCTGTACATACAGTGCCGCTTCCTGGTGGCGGTTCTCCCCGTAGCGAAGCCTCTGCTTCAAAGAGCAGGCCAGCTCCAGCCGGGCAGGGAAATCTCCCGGTTTCTCCCCGGCCAGGAAAGCGGAAATCATGCCGTCATACCGGGAAGCGGTCAGGAAGGCCTTCGCCGCCAGCCGGCGCCTGGTCGCAGGCGAAACACTCCCTCCACCGTTCCTCATTTCTTCCATCACCGCGCTGTAATCGGCGGGAGCGCTGACGACCGTTACCGACCGGTAATTCTTGGCCCCCGCCCGCAGCAGGGACACGCCGCCGATGTCGATGAACTCCACCAGGGTATCCTCATCAAACTGCCCGTTGTTCAGCTTGTCTTCGAACGGGTACAGGTTGATCGCCAGGAAATCGATCGGCTCGATGGCCGCCTTGACCAGCTCGGCCATATGTTCCGGATTATCCCGCCGCGCTAAAAGTCCCCCGTGGACTTTCGGATGGAGAGACTTCACCCGCCCGTCCAGCATCTCCGGAAAGCCGGTATAGTCCGCCAGTCTCTTCACCTTGATCCCCTCCTCTTCCAGGGCCCGGGCGGTGCCCCCGGTCGAGATGATCTCGAAACCCATCCCTGCCAGCGCCGTGCCCAGTTCCAGAAGCCCGGTCTTGTCGGAAACACTGATCAATGCGGTCCGCTTGAGATTATTCATACCCATAGATTGCTTCGTCGCTCCGTTCCTCGCAATGATGGGGTTAAATGACGCAATTTATGAGACGGCACACTAGCTTGATCCCTTTGATTTATCAAAAAAGTCACCCCGATAAGTCCGGAACGGCTCTTTTAGGGAGTCATAGAAAGAATTGTCTCATCGGGCATTAGATATTTTACATTCTTTCGGGTTTCGCTCCGCCCCGATGCAATCGGGGTCATTCGGGATTCGTCATTTTTCGATGTTCGATGTCCATAGTTGTATATTATACGTCTCTAATCACCTTCAGATACTGCTCAAAGATCCTCACCCTCTCCGGCGTCCCGATATCGTAAAACTTCCGTTCGACGGGCCAGGCACCCAGTTCCCCCGCTTCGATCAGCCGGGGATACAGGTCCTCCTCCAAGGAGAAAACGTCCTCCGGAGGGAAGTAATCCGCGATGGCCTTCCGTGCCATCCGGACACCGGCATCGGCGTGCGTCAGTGAAGCCGCCGGGCTATCCGCCGCGCAAGCCGTGATTCTCCCCCCCTCCACCCGGAGGTTGGGAGGCAGTCCGGGGGCTTCCCCCGGGAAGACGCTTACCATCATCAAGGCCTTCGTCTTCTCGAACGCGACCCGGAGTTGCCGGTAATCGGCCGGCAGAAGCGTGTCCCCGTTGAGGAGAAAAAACGCGTCTTCGAGCTTCGGCCAGGCCCGCTTGAGTGCGCCCCCCGTCCCCAGGGGCCTGTCCTCAAGCGAATAATCGATCCGCAGGCCCAGACGATCCCCGTCTCCAAAATAGGATTCGATCATCTCGCCCCGGTAACCGGTACAGAGCAGTATCCCGGTAACCCCGGTCCGGCGGAGATAGACGATAAGATGTTCCAGAAACGGGCGTCCCCCGATCTCGACCATCCCTTTGGGAACACTATCCGTCACCGGCCGCAGCCTGGTCCCTCGCCCCCCGGTTACAATTACCGCTTGCATTATAAGTTAGCGTCTCCGGCGCTAACTTAGTGAAAATGCATTGAAGCTAACGCCACTTGATAAAGTTCTTAGATTATACAATAATTATTTGAACTATTCTATTCTTAAACTCCGAAGGGGAAGGAATAGGTTAACGCCATTTCAACCTGAAGTCAAAAAGATATCTCAGACAACGGACGATCAACTTGAGATCGGGAAGCCGGTCCGGAAGAAGCGGCTGAAGAAAAAAGAATAAACGTCCAACACCAAATGAATCAGGGAAGGGTGACAGTCAATAATCCAGGGCGTCAGATTTGTTTTTATCCGGCACCAGAGGCCCATTCGTGCGAATATACCTCTATGTTATTTGACTGGAACGGATATTCAACGCCGAACAGACGGCACTGCCGTTGAAACTGGTTTCGGTCATACTCCCCATAGCTCGCCCAGGTACGCTTCCTGGTAATATATTTCTCCCGGAGCACTCCACAGGCCGCCTCAAAGGACATACCTTTGTTCACCTGCTCCTGAGTCAATGTAGTGAAATGGGTGCAGAACTCGCTCACGGTAGAATGATCGGGCCGAACCAGGATACTCTCCTTCCCCAGTCGTTTCCCCGTGCTGATCTCAAGCGGGCAAATCCCGATCTCAATGATCTCGTTCACCTGTTCATCAGGTGCTTTGCCCTCCCAACAGGTTGCCTCCACGTCAACGACGATAATTTGGTCCAGGAGCTTAGACATCAGATACGATATTCGGAATAGGACTTAACGCAGGCTAAAGAGGCTGTCCGATAAATCCGATTTTCGGGTTTCCAGTGGTAGCCGAAGTCGTTGACCGCGGCAATTCATCCTTAAACAACTTTATCTCACTGATCTCTGAATAGTCATCACTCGTTACGGCAGTTACTACGAATCCAGCCTGCATGAGCCTTTGCACGGTCTCCGAGGACTCGGAGCAATTGGACCCTATCGAGGCAGGGTAAAACGCGAACGATGTCAGCGAGTCCGCGAGCAGCAGCCGGTTGTGCTTGTCATAGATAAGGATGTGGGACGGGATAGACGCCCCGCGGCGCGACAGTTCCAAAAAGGCCAGGCCGAAGTAGCTGTGGACTTCACGGCTCCCCGAACCGGTGCCGCATCCTCGGGCGCAGGTCTTGGATCGACGCATGAAGTAGAACTGCTGCGGCACGGCGGTGGACCAGAGCCCAAGCGGCGCAGGCAGATCGTATCGTCGCCGGCATTCCATTTTGCGCCGTGGATGCAGGTAGCCGCCTTCCGCCCACCGTCGCTTCCAGGTGCGGGGATAGCGTTCCCGGTATTCCGCTCGCAGGATCTGCCGGGCGCGGGGATAATACGCCCACACAAGTCTCTTCAGGTGCGTGTCATCCGGGTCGGGGTGATTGCGCACCCAATCAGCCATCCGCGCGTTGAGTTCGCGGTCGAAATACCGATAAACCGTCTCATCAAGTTCCGAAACGAGTTCGACGCGCCGCATGATCGTATGTGACTTGCGCCGGCAGCGTTCCGGGGCCAGTGGCTCGGCGAACAGAATGATCGTGAAAGGTTTGGAATCAGCAATCGCGTCCGCCAGGGCGTGGCAGTCCCTGGGCCAACCCGGGACCGCCTGGTACTCCGCCAGGGAAGCCAGGAGATCCGCGACCGGTGGTGGCGGCGGCCGGAAAGTCTTTCGCGGGATCAAGATCATCGCTGTCACCTTTGTCTTCTTCGTTCATTATTCCGGGCATTGGATTATATTCAATTGCCCAATATTCGACATATATGGGCATTATATTAAAACTATTGCCCAAAAAGGCTCAATTTTACGTAATTTTTCTCATAAAAAATTATTGCAGATGAATTAACAGTTTCTCATTCAGTATGTCCGAACATCCGGCCGGCTCTGAAGCGGCCTTCTCCGCCCTCGGGATAAAAAAAACCCTGCCGTCTTCTCCTCATTCAGGCGGTCTTGGTGGTCCCAGGGTTCCATCCGGCTTCGGGTCTTAGCGAAATACTGCCTTTCAGCCTGAAGGCACAAGCCTGAGATTGATCAGGTCCGCAAGCGGCAGGGCGGAAACGCGGTCGCCAATGGGGTAGGCATCCCGTCCTGGGTAAATCACCCACAGATGTTCCAGACTCAGGTCTTGGAACGCGCTCAGCATGGAGCGGGTGTGCGACGGCGCGTCCGTATACTTGAACTCGAAGCCGTAGCGCCGGCCGTCAGCCATTAGCAACAGATCGAGTTCAGCCCCGCCATGGGTGGACCAGAAATAAACCCCGGGCGTGGGAAAAAGACACAAAGCCTGTTCCAGGGCGAATCCTTCCCACGACGCGCCCAGCCGGGGATGCCGCTCGATCTCCCCCATATTTTTTAACTCCAGCAAAGCATGCAGGAGGCCGCTGTCGCGCAGGTACACGCGGGGAGACTTCACCTGCCGTTTGCCGATATTTTCAAACCAGGGCGCCAATACCCTCACCATATAGGCCCCGGAGAGGATGTCGAGATACCGCCGGGCCGTCGGCTCGCTGGTACCGAGTGAGCGCGCGAATTCGGCGGCATTCCAGATCTGGCCATGGTAGTGCGCCAGCATGGTCCAGAACCGCCGGAGCGTTTCCGCCGGGATCGAAATGCCAAGCTGCGGAATGTCCCGTTCCAGGAAAGTCCGGATAAAGGCCTGCCGCCACTCGTAACTCTGGTTTTCCGAGGCGGCCAGGAACGCGCGCGGGTAACCCCCACGCACCCAGAGTTTCTCCGCGGCCGCGCCGCCCACCTCCGAAAGATCGAACCCCGACAGGTCAACGAACCCGACCCGGCCGGCCAGCGATTCGGATACCCCCCTGACCATGCCCGGGGAGGCGCTGCCGAGGGTCAGAAACCGCGCGGGACAATCCGGGCGGTCCGCCAGCACGCGCAGAATCTCAAAGAGTTCCGGAAGGCGTTGAATCTCATCCAGCACTACCAACCCGCGAAGCGGCTCCAACGCCCGCATAGGCGCTTCCAGGCGTCGTCGATCCACCGGTTTCTCCAGGTCGAAGTACTCAGCGGACTTATCCCGGCAGTATATCCGGGCCAGCGTTGACTTCCCGCACTGCCGAGATCCAAGTATTGACACGATCGGATGCACTCGGAAACCGGACTCGATCTTCTTTATATATGCGTTTCTCTCAATCATGGCTCTATTATTATCCTGCCATTTCTAATAGTCAACTTAAGATTTTCGAGATATGTTCAGCACGGCATCGAGCACCGGGCCGACCGATAACGCAATGTAAAACACCAGGAGGGGGAAAAAGTGCACATATTCTCTCTTGATGGTTTGATGCATCATTTTTTGAAGGTCTTTCGGTATCGAATAAAAAACAAATACCAGAATGATGAAATTAAGCATAATAATCGCCAGAAGATACCCGAACTTTTTAAGAGATTTCCAGCACAGGAGAAGCACTATTAAAAACAGCGGTCCTAACCCACCCCAGGCTTCTTTCTCCAGAAACTTTTGCCAGATGTAACGGAGCACACTTTCAAGCTTCCACCATGATAACCTGCACTGAATTATACCTTCCGACGAGTCTTTAAAGTTCCCGAAGAACCGGTTCGAATACCCCAGCATAACTGAGGAATATACGCTCCAACTCCCCCCCAGGATAAGTGTTGGAAGAATAAAATAAATAAGTAATCCAACTCTTTTTTTGCGGAGAAGATACACGAATAAAACAATCACATCAGCTCCCGTCAGAAACCAGCCTTCCGACTTGGTCCAGACGGACAGGCCGCATAACAGGCCTGATAAGATGAGCCATGATTTCTTACCCTCCCGGAAAAAAAGACAGAGGTAGAGCGTTCCGCTCACGTAGTAAAGCGCGCAGGTAAGATCCGCACAGGCCCGGTAACTCTGCTCGAACAGATAGGGGAGAGTGGCCATTAAAAGCGTGAAGAGGAGAGCGGATACCGCAGACAGGGTTCTGCGGAGATAGGTGAAGAAGATAATGATCAGGCAGATATAGTTTAAGGTGAACGGTATCTTGGCCATCGCCTCCGAGTGCAGAAACATGAGGGCGGTCGAGAGCGGAACATGGAGGGGATACTGGGGATGCGACCCGAATCTCACGGCGGACAAGCTTCCGGTGGCGGCGATCGCCTTCCCCTTGGCCAGCCAGCTTCCGATTGAATCAGGGTAGTGGGCGGGCCAATACATATTTATTATCCCGGAAAAAACAATGACCAGCGCAAGGATGATGAACAAAACCAGAGCGACGGGATGCCTCCTCGAACGGGGGTGCCCGGTCTCGGCCATTCCCAGCCTTTTCCGGTTGACGATGAAAAGTACCAGGGAGATCCCCAGATAGGCAGCGCCCAGGGAACTCGGGTTCAAAGTTACGCCGGCCGCCCCGAGCAGAAAGCCGGCGAAGGTCACGACTCCGGCGCCCAGAGCATAGGCCAGGGCGGCACGCTCCAGCAGGCCGATTCTTCCATCCTTAAAAAAGAGGGTGATATTCCACCCGACCCAGAACATACATCCGAGCTGAAAAATAATCCAGATCATCGGTTCCTGGCCGGATTATCCGGCGGCTCTCTTTCTATTTGATATAACCCCAGCGTATCATCAAGCATAATCTTTTTGCCCCTGACCTTGAAATCGGGGAAATCCTTATAGATCAACACATAGTCGATTGACGGAAACGCGGTAAGGGGTGCGTCCCCCCGGTATATGATTTCCCGAGGACAGAGAAAATAATTGTTCCGCCATAACCAATCAAACGGTCTGTACTCTCTTTCCCGGGGAGGGAACAGGATCCGTGCCCGTTCAGGCGTGTTTCTCTCAATGAATTCCATATAGACCGCGTAATCTCCCTGGAGCAACCAGTGTTTTTCTTTAAGAGAGAGACCAGGCCGGGCCAGGATGGGCCCCATCTGAGAAACGATGAAGCCGGAGACGGTCGCCAGGTTGACGGCCAGGGCGACCAGAACCGCGAAAACGATCACCAGTTTAAGTGCGGCCTTGAAAATCATTATTTAATAAATCAGCTCGCTTCGCTCGTAACTTTTGCCACTAAGACACCAAGACACCAAGAAAAAACCAAATAAGATGAGTTTTACTCTTTTTATTCTATTCTTGGTGCCTTTGTGCCTTGGTGGCTAATATTAATTTTTTCACATAAAAATAATATCTTAAAAATATACATACTCTATTCGCTCGTGCGGAGAAAACTGTTTAATCAGGAACCAGCTCTCCGGGGAACCGGAGATGAAACGGGCCGTAATCGTAAGGGGCCGGCCGGGTTCCACCGCTTCCGGCGGCACGCTGAGCGTGTAGATGCCGCTATAGGATTCCCGGTATTTCTTCGAGCTGAAGATCTCTTCTTTGAAGTCGAAGGTCAGCGCATACCCCCTTTCCTCCCACCGGCGATCACCGCCGGTCCCGGTGGAGAAGGTCAGCGCCTCCCGGCCGTTCACGGAGAGGAGAATCAGGCCGGGTTCCCGGCTGACATTGCCGATAAAATCGCAGAAGGTCCTCTTCCGGGCGCCGCAGCGGCCGGTCTCCCAGGTCATCTCAGGCGGGGATGAAGACGCTCTCATCAGGTACCCGGGGGTGGTCTTGCTCTCGGGGGTAAGGAAGTCCCGGTAATACTTTTTTTTATACTCCGGGGCCTGGACCACGGTATCCACCCCCCTCACGTAGGCACCGGGACCGATCTCCCGGAACCGGGCGAGAACCGGGCCCGGTACTTTCGAGAGCCGGAGCCGGATCCGGTACCGGCCCGTCTGCAGGCCGCGGGCGGGGGCGAGGTCGGCATCTTCCTGCCCCCCCATCGTACTCCGTACTTCTCCCGCTTCCAGCGGGGTCCTCCGCTCCAGTCGCCTATCCCAGTCAACGATCCATTTATAGCACGAGGTAAGAAAGTCCGGATCCGAGGAGAGCGGTAGAGCGGGACCCTCGAAAAAGTTTTCATTGCCCTCCAGATAATAATCCCCCCCGACTTCCACGTACCCATCCAAGCCTTTTGAGCTCCGGTCCGCCCATATCGTCAGGGACAAGCGGTTATCCCTCAGTAGGGAAGTATCGAGGGGAATCTCCAGCCACCTCCTGATCGTCCCCGGATCCATCTTCTTCAGCGAACACACCTTGCGGTATAACCATCCCATGTCGTCCGGTTGCGGGACTTCCAGTACTCTGCCGGGGGCGGCGACACAAAGTTCGGCTCCACCCGGACCTTCCCTGACATCAAGCAGGAGGGTCGGATTGAAGTAACGGTCGGGATTGAAATCATCGGGAAATATGAAATCCAGCCCGATCGCTTTCTCCGGGCCGCTCAGGCGAGCGGTCCAACGGTGCCACTGCCGGTTGGTCAAGGCGGAGAAGTTGATAATAAGCGCGCCGGACACGAGGAGAAATACTATCGTGAGTAGGGCGGTTTTTTTCCCCGCGCTCACGCTGAAAAGCGAATATAGGAACCAGAGCGCTCCCAGAAGCCAGAGGTTGAGGACGGCCAGCCGAACCAGGCGGGCGGCGGACGGACCGGGCATCCCCGGAATGCCGACCAGAACGGGGAGAGTGAAGATTAAAGCTCCGGCCGAGAGGAGAACTAGGGCGATAATGGGCGGCAGGCAGCGCCGCCGGCCGGCGATGAGCCCCGCCAGCATACGATCGAGAGCGACGGCGGCCAGGAGTATGGCGAAAGGCATCGCGGGGATGTTGTAGCGGGTCTCGGCATGGAAGATGGAGGTGAGGACGGTGATGTAGAGTGGGGGGACGAGCAGGATCAGGGCCTTTCTTCCGGTACGGAGCAGGAGAGGGATCCCGATCAGGGCGCAGAGAACCAGGGCGCGCTGCAGCAGGACAAGGTGGTGATCCGTGAGAATGAGTGAAGGCCAGTAGATGTTGAAGGGATAGGCCCAGAAACGGCCGGCGTTCATCAGAAAAGCCTTCAGGCAGGCCCCCGAGAACACGAGCGAAAGTACGCCGGAGGTGATCGGAGGGGTGGAAGGCGGCGCGTCGGGGACCCACCCATCCGTCTCCAGGTAATTGATAACGGAACTCCGGGTAAAATGCCCCACCCGCGCGTGCTCCCGGGGCGCTTCTTTCGGTGAGATGAGAGCGATCACCAGGTACCAGGTGAGCGCTATCACCAGCATCCCTCCGGCGAACGCCAGGACCGGCCGCCAGCGTTTTTCCCGGGACCAGACAGCGGCGGCGATCGAGAGGAGAAGGCAGGGGGGCAGGAGCAGCATCGCCTCGCGGCAGAGCATCAGAAACCCGGAAACGATGCCTGCCGCAACGAACAGCCGGACCGACTTTTTATCAAGCGCCCTGACGATTAGAAAGACGGTCAGAACCAGAAAAAAGACGGTCAGGGTCTCCTGAAGCACGAAGGAAGCTGAAAAAATGAAGGGAGTGTAGAGAGCCGCCATCAACCCGGCCAGGAGGCCCGCTCTCCGGGTGGCCAATGACCGGCCGAGCAAGAACAGGAGGGAGCAGCTCCCCGCGTCCAGGAGGGCCTGGATGACCAGCACGGCGGCCAGGTTCTCCCCCCAGATCCTGATAACGGCGGCGATAAAGAGCGGGTAGACCGGCCCTTTCCTGACATTTTCCAGGAGAGTAATTTTAAGGCTCTCCCAGGTGACCGGGGCAGACGCCGCTTCCTCACCCCGATTCCAGTAGGATAGAGAATCCCCGCACCAGAGCACACGGGGAAAAGAAAAAACAAACGCCAGCCGGAGAGAAAGGGCGATAGCGAAGATGATCAGGACTGCCAGGTAGACGGATCGCCAACTCTTCATTCTTCAGGCTCGTCCGGCGCCGGCTCCGGTCACCGGCGCTTCGTGTTTCCGGTGTGCATCCCGCTACTGCTCCCCGGCCGCCGGATCAAGCTCCGCCGTGCTGCCGGTGATCTTCTCCATCTCCCAAAAAACGCTTTTAAAGGAGAGAAGACCGGGTTGGATGGTCCAAGCCGGGCCGCGGTCGGTTGAAATCCTGCACAGGGCACGGATCGTCAAATCGGCGGTTGAAGGTCCCTCTAAACCTGCCGGGATCGGGATTTCAACAGTCTGCCAGCCCCCGCAAGCTTCGATGATCCTCTCCCCCAGGGAGTGTTCATTAAGCATCAACCGGAGTTTCACCGGCCCGGCTTCGTCCAGGTTGTTTTTGACGACAATCTTCAAAACCGGCTGATAGCCCGCTACATAATACAGCGGTATTCTGAGCCGGCCCTTCCCCTCGAAGCTCCTCGATTTCCCGGACCGGGAGCCGTCCGTGAACCCCTGTCTCAGGAATAAATAGTCCGGGACCTCCCTCCTTTTGCCCAGCTCTATGCAGTACCCGGGAACGGCGGGGACCACCCGAACCAGGATATCGCGGGGGAGAGGCACATCGGATACGATTCGCAATGATGTTTCCGGGGAGGTAACCAGCCGGACGGGCAGAAAGATGAAATTTATTCCGGGGAGAAGGGGACTCATCATCTCCACTCCGTTCGCGAACAACCGGACGGCGCTTTTGTTTCCTTCGGGGAGAACCAGGTTCTTCAGGTCCAGCAGAACCAGGTAGTGTATTTTTTCCGGGGTTGATACTGCCAGCTCGACCGGTTCGTTCGCCCAGGGTCGGATACGGCAAAGAGTGAGCCATTCATTTTGAGAGAAATTCTTACGATCCAGTCCCAGATCGGCTGATCGCCAGCTCTTGACTTTCTCCAGATCAAAATTCCGCTCGATATCGAGAAGAAAATCAGAGGTCGTTTTAAGCCCTTTATTATCAAAGGTAAAAAGAGGTATCCCGGCATCGATCACCCGCTGGTTGACCTCCCGCAGACTGAGCGAAAAAACCCCGCAAAGAGGCATGGGGTCAAGACTCCAGGCATGGGTATAAACATCGACATTCTGCACCAGAAAGCGAGCCCCCCAGATGATACTTCCGGGAGGGACGACCTCCTCGATTTCATCACGAAGGCGTTCAATGATATCCGAGCCGGATTCCTTTTGACGAAGCGTTTCCAGGGTTAACTGAGCGACCAGGGAGAGACCGAGCAGGCCCATCAAAACCCACCATCGGGCTCCGGCAGGAAATATCTTCCTCCGGAAAGGGGCCGGCAGGATCAAAGGCAGACCGATAATGACAGCGGTAATGATCCTCCAGTCGAAGAATGGTTCCTCTCCCCATGAGACCAGCACCCCGGCCGCCAGGCAGAGTATCAGGACCGGGCGAATCAAAAAAAGTTTACGAGCACCGCCACCGGGTTGCGATCTCCGGCTTTCCGGCAGGGAGAGAAGGACGCTCACCCCTATGCTGCCAAGCACAGTTATAAAAGGAAACAGCGGTATAAGATAACGATGAAAATCCTCCTCAAACATGCTGTAGAATAAAAGGTGCGCAGCCGGGGTCAGGAAAAGGATGAGCCAGAGTTCAGACCGGCGTCTCATGACAATCAGTCCGGCCGCGCAGAGAAGCAACCCTGTTATGGAGTATGTCTCCCAGAGGAATCCCAGGTTTGAGGGGAGATGACGGAGGAAGAAGTCGAGTGAGAAAAAGGTCTTACCGGTTCCGGAAAAGAATGCGGAAAATGATTGCCCGGCCTGGGAAAAGGGGGTGAAGGGGTTCCGGTTCAGACTCCAGTTCTCCAGCAGGATCGGGGAGAAAGCCAGCACAAAGACAACCAGCCCCGCCGCCAAAATCACGGCAGCCTGTCTTAAGCTTTTTATTCTTCTTCCGAAGCAAAGGAGGGCGTACAGGCCCAGGGGGAGGCAGTAAATAGCATTGGTGAGCCTGATGGTGGCCGAGAAGCCCAGAATCAGAACCGAAAAGGAAATTAGCGTCACTGCTCCGGCCAAACCGGCCCGGCGGGCGCGGAGAAGAAGAAATAATCCCAGCCAGAAGAAGGTGATCGCGGAGAGATCCCGCATGATGACAAGCGAATAGCGAAGAAATATCATATTATCGACGGATAAAATCAGGACCGCGGCCAGCAGGGCGATCCGGTCCCGGCAGGGATCCTGCCAGAGGAATTCCCGGACGGCGAGAAAGTAAACAAGCACAAAAAGAAAAAGAATGAAGACATTGACATGAAGGGCGCCGGGCAACCCTCCGATCCGCATCCCCAGGCTGATCAGAAAAGGGAAACCGATGGGGAGCCCAGAATAAATCAGGCCGTCCCGGTAATTTCGGGTGCCGTAATGCAGGTTAATCCCTTCTCCGGGGCGGACCCGGTCAGCGAAGAGCCGGTACGGATCGTATCTCTGATACATACTTCCTTCCGCCAGGGCCTTTCCGAACGTGAGATACGCGTACTCATCGGAATTGAGGAGGCAATTGCTGTTTTTGAACCCGTAAAAAAGACAGATGACCACCAGCAACACCAACAACGACCAGCAGATCCACTTTCCAGTTGTCACTCTTTCTTTCATGTGGTCAGAGGAAGATTTTATGAACGGGGCTGAATTGCTATCTCCACATAATCCAGCATCAGGCCCAGTTCCCTCCTATCATCGGTCGGGAGATAATCGCAGGGTCGCCAGGGATCGACCTCAAAGACCAGCGAGGCCACCCCCGTTACCGGGACCTCCGGGGGGAGAGCGATCCGCACCCGGTTCTCGCCCGCCTCCAGCGGAAACTCATGCAGCAATGCACCGTCCAGGTACATCCTTACCGTGGCCGGGAGGGCCGCCTCCGGCCGGACACCGACGTAGCCTGCCGTCAGTATAAGTTCATCATCCGCCTCTCTGACCAGCGGGAGAAAAATCTCGGCCCGGGGGCCAGTCCAGCAGACCGGGATCTCGTCCAGGTGCCTCTCGGGGGGGAAGAAGCCCTCGCCCATATAGTCCTCCGATTCCGGCGCCCCGATATCTATCCTAAAAGGATAAACCAGCGGCTCCAGGATACTGACATGGAAAAGACCGCCGGAGGCGGGAAGCAGTTTTAATTCACTGATGGGCCGGGCGATCTCTTCCGGGCTTAAGATGTGCCAGACAATGCCGTCATTGAGGAGACTCCGCAGGCGCCGGCGGTTTAACTCCAGATAGCGCTCATCCCCGGCGCCGAAAAGTTTGACTCCCATCTTCAGAAGATAGGGCTGCTCCCGGGGTGTCGGGAGGTCGATCTGATCGAACCACCCGGCAATCCGCAGGGAGCTGATCAGGAGCTCCCCGGCTTTTGGTCGGGTCGGACGGATGGTAAGGCATGCGATATTCCGGTCGCCGTCGGACACCGGAAGCTCAACACGGGCCGTCTGCCATTCCTGGTTCGAAAGGATCGGCAGGAAACCGACCGGATTATCGTTCAACAAAACCTCCCATGAATCAGCGCCGGCCTTACCGGAGGGACACTGGAGGCGAAACTCGGCCGTGAAGAGACACTGTGAGAACGCCGGGGTCGGAATTTTGATGTCACCCCGATGGGTCAGACTCCGCCAGTTAACCTTATAGACATGGGAGTAATAAAAGGCATCAGAGAGAAAAATACGATCCGGAACGGAAGCGGCGGGTCCGAGCCGTATTACATAGTCCCGTCCCAGCCATTGCAGGTCTACGAAGATATCCTCCGGAAGTCCCTGGTCGGAGGTGAACCGGACCGCCGACCGGGGACAGGAATGGGCAGCGGCCGAGAGGGGGAAATAGTTGACGAAGTTATCAATCTTTTCGTTCCATTCCTCTCCGGGCAGGAATGCCTCAATCCGGGTCCGGCGCGGGAGGGAGTCCCGGACCCGGTAAAAGTTCACGGTCAGAAGGTAATCCACGGGGGCCGGTGTCGCCAGGTCGAGGGTGATCTCATTCTCATCCCAGCGCCGTATCGAGTAGACGGTACAGACCGCCCGCCCGAATTTGCCTTCCAGATGATACCGGTCCCCGGGGAGCCGGAGGAGAGGAGAAACGGTGAAATAATCCTGAATATACGGAATATAAGCGGCCGCGCTGCGTTTTCCCCGGTTATCGATGATGTAAAGATTGAACCCCTCTCTCATCAGGAGGTCGTAGGCCTCGCCGTAATCCGGGATGAACTGCTCCAGGTCCGACGGGCGCAAGGAATGGCTCCCGGTAAAGAGGTCCAGGCTCTGGCTCAGGAACTTGGTAGCGAAAATGATGGAGGGCGGCTTCAATACGGCACCCAGGTCATTTCGCAGCCGGCGGGCCTCCGATAACTGGAAGAGCTTACCCTTGTAGAAGAGCACCGGTGACGAGGCGAGGATGACGGAAGCGAAAAGGGCCAGATTAAAGATGATGAGGCGATGCCGCACGGGACGGCGGACGGTCTGCCGGTACCAGAGGAAGAGAAGCGCCAGGGCGGTGAGCAGAACAGCGACATACTGAAGCTGGACGTCCCAGTCGAAGCGATGAGGGTAGCGCGGGTTGAGGCAGCGGAAGAGAAAATCCCCCGCCACCAGGCCAACGGCCGCGAGTATCCGGAGAGAGACAAGCGACCGGCGCCGGGATGGTCCGGGTTCATCCCCGCACGAGAGAAGCGAGCCGATCGCTCCCATGATGATGATGGTCATCAGGGGGTAGAGGGGAATGAGGTACCTCTCCAGAGGACGAACCCACCCGCTGTAAAAGACCAGGAAGGTGACGATCGCCGGAAAGAAGAGGAGGCGGGTCTCGTCCTTTTTCCACTCCCCGACCAGCCCGGAGAGGAAAAGAAGGACGAAAAGGGGGCCGAAGGTCACCAGAAGGTGGAACATCATCGGCCAGATCGCCGCGTGAATGTTACCGATCCCCCATCCGGAGGTCCTTTTCGTCAGGATGTCCCCTATCCTCCGGGCCAGCCGGATCAGTGTGTTCTCCCCGCTCTCCGGGGCCGATTCGGTCACGGTCTCCACGTGAATCTCGTGGATCTGGGGCGGTTTGAAAATAGATCCGCTGATGGAATGATTCTGATAGAGGGCCGGAGAGAGTCCGATCCCAATCGAGATGACGGCGGCGAAGAGAGCGATGCCTGTCCTCAACGAGCGCTCCCCCTTCACCAGCCGGACCAGGAAATACAATCCGGCGGGGAGCACCATTAAAATATTCGGGGTGCGGATCGCGGCGGAGAAACCCAGGAAAAGGCCCGAGACCATGACTCGGCCGATCGCCGGCACTTTCCTCCCCCGGAAGGAGAGAACCAGGAAATAAATCCCCGCCGTCAGGCAGAAGAGCGAGGCCACGTCCCCATGAGGGGTCACGCTCAACTGCCAGACTTCTTCGATCAGCAGGAAAAAGAGCAGAGCAGCGCCCAGAGAAAGAGCCCGGCGGTCCGGCCGGCCGGAAAAATAGAGGTTTCCCAGCAGATAGATGATCAGCAGAAGCGCGCTGTAAATAAAGAAATTAGCGAAAAAGACGCCGGACAGGCCGAAGAGAGCGAGGAAAGCGGCCAGGATCAGGGGATAGCCGATCGCGTACTTGCAGAATATCCGTCCGTCACGCAGGAGGTAACCACCGTAATGGATGGAGTAGAGCTTGCCGGGCTCCGCCCGGTCCTTGACCAGTTCGAAGACCGGGTGATCGAGGAAGATGCTCCCGCTCTTCAGCGCCCCGGCAAAACGAATCACCTCGTACTGGTCCGAACCAATCGCCACGTAGTAGCCGAAATATCCCAGGGTCGGGACAAGGAGGAGAAGTGAGATCAACAAAATCGATGTAACTTTACGTTCCATAGTTGATTTTACTAAACCAGACACGTGTTGCATCGAGTATATCAGGAGACCAGGGGATCAGCAGGAGGGGCATCAGAGGATCAGGGACCAGGTAGGAGGCTGCCCGCGCCTGATAACCTGGTATCCTGATACTCTTCCCACTGGTCCTCTGATTTCCTGATATCCATTTTTAAACGTAGCATCCAGCTTGATTCCCAGGATAATTATGTAAGCTTTCCGATTTTAGTGATACTCAATCCGCACCTTGTCCAGTAGAACACCCAGTTCACGGCTATCCGTGATCTCGTAATAATGAGAGGGCTGCCAGGCGGGAACCGTCAGTTCCAGAGTTGCCAGACGGGAGGGCCGGTCGGATACGGGGATCGAACACCGGTACGTCCCTCCCTCCTCTTCCAGCGGGAACGTCTCCAGTTTCCGGCCGTCGATGGAGACGGACAGTTTACGGGAATCGGCGGGAACGGAGGCAGGAGGGCCGGCCAGGATCTCCAGGGAAAGTGCGATCTTTTCTCCCCTCCGGCTGAAGAGCGGGACCTCCAGGGACGCCGTCCCGGCTGTCCACCGGGCCAGCTCTTTCCCCTGAAAAAGTTCGGGATCATAGAACCCGTCCTCGATGAATGCCCAGTCCGCCTCTCCCCCCACGTCAATCACAAGATCTTCGCCGGGGCGCGCCGGAACAGGCCGGGTCCGGAAAAATGCGGGGCGGCCGGCGGCGACCGACTCGACTCTCAATTCGGTGACCGGGACCTGTACCTGGCCGGGATCAAGGAGCAGCCGCTGGACCCCACCTTTGACATTATCCTTTAAGATCCCGCCGTCAACAAAGATCCGGTACGGACCCCCCTCGCCCGGGGCCCCCGGCGGGGAGCGGATCTCGAAGGCGGCAAAGCAATCTTCCTTGACCGACGTCTCCAGAAGCACCCGCGTGAGCCATCTTCTCATGCTGACCGCTTTCAGGGCGAGGGCTCCCCACCAGTCGTCATCGGGATAGGGAACCTGATATCCATCCTTTGGGTAGGCCAACAGCTCCAGCCTGCTCTCGACGGAAGAGACGGCGTCGTCGGGAACGACGAACCTGACTTCTTCCCATCCGCTCACCCGGGAGAGGTCGAGATCGGCGATCTCTTTTCCGTCCAGACTGATTCTCAGGCCGACCGGGCGGGGGATTTTTTGACCGTTTCTGAGATCGAGCTGACCGATAATCGAGGTATCGGGGATAACAACCGTGGGGACCAGTATCTCAGCGGGCTTCTCCCAGAGGATCCGGCGGTAATGCCCATCCTGCCAGTGTAAACGCTCGAACCCACTGATCAGGAAGTAATCGGGTATCAGGGCACGATCCCCGAAAGTGATCGTATAGGGCGCCCAGACGCTTTGAATCGAAAAATCCATCTGCCGCGGGAGGGGCTGATCGGACCGGATGGCAAATACGGATCGGGGGGAATGAAGAAGGCGGGCGGGCAGTTCGATATAATTGATACTATCCCGGAGGGCACTGTCCAGACGGGAGCCGTCGAGCAATACCTCAACCCGGGAGCGGTCGCCGTAATCGGCCCAGATCGTCCGGGCGTTCAACGTCATCAGGTAATCTTCCCCCTCCTTCAGATCGGTGATGACCGTCTCCACCTCTTTCCGGTTCCATGGTTCTATCCGGTAGAGAGTACAGACCGGCTGGCCGAACTGGTCGGCCAGGCAGAAGTCATCCCCGCGCAGGGTTCCGACCGGAGTAACATCAAAGTACCTGCGAAGGATGGGTATGTATTTACCCCCTTCCCGCCGTCCGCCGCCGGCGTCGAAGAGGAAGAGGGGGACGGAACGATCGAGCATCCGCCGGCAGCCTTCCCGGAGTTCAACCCCCACCCGCTCGATATCGAAAACCCGGATACTGTGGCTCCCGCTGAAGAGGGATATGTACTGGGAGACCGGCTTGGTGGCGAAAATTACCGAACCCGGCGGGGCCAATCGATCGATCGCCTGCCCGAATTGCCTGGCCTGGGGAAGCTGGAAGAGGCAGCGCGTGGAAAACCACCCCGGTCCGAACTTGACCAGAACGAGGGCAAAGACCGCGCAGGCCAGGATCAGGTAGCGGGAGGGTGTCTTCCAGCCGCTGCTTTCGCGGGCGGCGATCAGCCAGAGACCGACCGTGAAGGCCAGGACGAAGAAATCAATTACTCCCAGCCCGTACTTTTGACTGAGGTGGAGGCGGAGCAGGACATCCGCCCCGATCAGAACCGGGCCCGACCAGAGCACCCATTTCCGGGCGCGTGGGTCGAGGACTTTGCCGACCCCCGCGACCGCCAGCAGAATTAAGAACGGCTGGGCGATCGTCATGTAGCGGACCATCAGGTGAACCCACATGCTGTAGAAGAGGATAAAGATGAGCGGTATCCCCAGGCAGAGATACTTGATCTCCGGAGATTTCCACCCGGAGATCAGCCCCAGTATAATCAGCGCGGTCAAAGAGACCCCGTAGAGTTTTCCGAAAAATTTCAAGGTGTCGGGACCGGTGGTCGCGAGAAAACCTATCCAGAGAGGAGCGGGGGATTCTACGTCCTTCACTTTCAACACCGCCCTCTGGGTAATCTCCGGACGGGGGGGATGAAGAGGATGTCCTTCGGTGGTATAGTTCTGGAGAAAGATCGGGACCAGGCCAACGACGAAAAAGAAACCGGCCAGCACAACGACCGCCACCCGTCTCGACCAGCGCGCGGGCCCCCGGAGTCGGACCAGGAGATACAGCCCGGCCGGCACACCAACCAGGATATTCGGCAGCCTGGTCGATCCCGAATACCCCAGGCAGAAAGCTCCCAGCACCAGGGAGAACCATCTGACCCCGGGCCACCGGCTGAGGGCCCGCACCCCCCAGTAAAGCCCGGCGATGAGGGCGGTCAGCGCCAGGAGGTCCCGGGAAGGCTTGATAGTCAGACCCCAGACCTTTTCGATCAGAATGATGAAGAGAAACGATCCGAGCAGGGCCAGAAAGATCCCGTGTCTTCTTTGAGTGAAGATCATCTCCGCCAGTTTGAAGTAAAACCAGAGAAAAACTATCAGGACAAAAATATTGGCGAAATAGACCGCGTCATCGCCGAACACCCTGATGACGCCGGCTAAAAATAAGGGAAAGCCGATTTCGTACTTGCAATACATCCGGCCGTTCTTGACCAGATAATTGCCCTGAAGCACAAAGTGGGACTCGCCGGGGGCCCAGTCGCCCTTGAACCAGTTATAGACGGGGAAATCGCTGTAAAACTTACCCTCCGCCAGATGGCGGGCAAAATGGACCAGACCGAAAGGATCGGAGCCGAGCGCGGCATAGTAGCCGTCCAGACCGGAGAAGACGACCAGGATTAAAAACAGACCGAAGAGGGCGTAGACGAAGAGCTTCCCTTTTTGACTCTCTTCCATTTTCTGTGGATATATACCGGTATTCAAAACAGGTTCTCTTCTATTTTGTGTGGGTAATAGATAATAGGTCATTGCGAGGCCGCAGGCCGAAGCAATCTCACTATGTCTATCTTATTACAAACATAATAAAAAATGTTTCTCTCTTTAGTAAGAGATTGCTTCGGCGCTTATTGCCCCGAATTCTTCGGGGCAAACGCTTCTCGCAATGACATTGATTGGACATTTACCCACACAAAATGAAGGAGAACCTTAAAACTAAATTAGCGGCGAAGCCGCTAATTTATTGAACAAAAGATAATAGCCCGGATTAGCCGGGGAAATTTATAATTTTCCTGGATAATCCGGGCTAATCCAGGACCTGTTTTATCAGGTACTCTTCCTTTTCCCGGTGAATAGCCATCGCCATCATCTCCCCGATCAATCCGGTGGAGATCAGCTGAAAACCGATCAACATCAAAAGCACTCCCAGAATGAGCAGCGGGCGGCCGCCGATACCGTATCCGAGCACCTTTAAAATGGCCAGATAGACGTTGATAATCAATCCCAGCGCAAAGAAGATCAGGCCGATGCCTCCGAAAAGATGGAGCGGTTTCTTGATATATTTGGTCAGAAACATGACCGTCAACAGGTCCATGAAGCCGGCAAAAAAACGGTAGGCGCCGAACTTGCTCTTCCCGAACGCGCGGCGGTGATGGCATACTTGTATCTCGGTGACCCGGTACCCCTTCCAGTGGGCGATCGGCGGAATATAGCGGTGCAGTTCGCCGTACAGGGAGATATCCTTGACCACCTCTCTCCGGAAGGCCTTCAACCCGCAGTTAAAATCATGGAGTCTGATCCCGGTCATGGTGGCGGTGGCGAAGTTATAGATCCGGGAAGTGCACTTCTTGATAAAGCGGTCATGCCGGTCCGCCCGCCACCCAGTGACCAGATCGTAACCTTCGTCGATCTTATTCAAGAGAGCCGGGATCTCCCCCGGATCATCCTGAAGATCGGCATCCATGATGATGACCCGGCCGCCCCGGACCGCCTTGAAACCGGCATCGAGAGCGGCCGACTTACCAAAGTTTCTTCTCAGCTGAATGACCCTGATCCGGGGATCGGACTCCTTCAGATTTTTCAGCATGCTGAACGACCCGTCGGATGACCCGTCATCAACAAAGAGAATTTCCCAGGAGCCCTTCCGGGCGTCCAGAACCCCCCGGATCTTCTCAAAGAGCGGCCTTAAATTCTCCTCCTCGTCGAAAAGAGGAATCAGTACAGAAATGTCTATTGCCGAATTAACCATCCTGTGCAGTCCTCAAAAGAACTTTATGATATTGTACCGTCTAATAAACCCCAAATTCCAAGCACCTCAGCCAAAGGCTGATCAGCCTTTGGCTGAGGAATTTGTTTGTTATTTGGTAACACTTCAGCGCTTCCCTCGTTCCCACGCTCTGCGTGGGAACGCAGTGTTATTCGTTACCACCCAGAGCGTGGTAACTAGGAAACTCGCTCTTATTTTTGCCACTAAGACACCAAGACACGAAGGAAAATTAAAAAAGTTTCTATTACAACCCTTCCTATCATTTTTTAGCTTTCTTGGTGCCTTTGTGCCTTGGTGGCTAGTATATAAAATATTTCTTTAACTTGAAAAGAATCCTATTCGGGAGACGATTGAACGGGCGCTGGCGATCACGCTTTTAAAATCATCCCAGTTCTTGATGCTGAGCGCGGTCTGGACAAAGAATGACGGGCGGAAATAAAACTCCTTGTAAGCCCTGACCCGGGCTTTCTCGGCCGCGTCCAGCGGAAACTCGGGAGTCTCGATCATCCCCAGGCAGGAAGAGAAATCTTCCCATTCACTGTACCGGATCCAGCCTTTCTCGGTGGTGGTCCGGAAAAGCTCGGTTCCCGGGTGGGGGATGGCGACGGCAAACTGAGCGCTGCCGGGTTTCAGCTTCTTGGCGAATTCGATTGTCTCATGGACCGTCTCCCCGGTCTCACCCGGGATCCCGAAGAGGAAGAACGCCTGGGTCCGGATTCCCGCCTTCCGGGCCAGACAGAAGGTCTCCATCACCTTCTCCGGCGTGATCCCTTTCTTCATCAGCTTCAGCATCCGAGGCGATCCCGACTCGACGCCGAACCGGATGTAGCGGCAGCCGGCTTTCTTCATCGCCCGCAAGACTTCCTCGTCCATGCTGTCCACCCGGCACTGGGATATCCACTCAAACTTCAATCCGCGTTCGACAATGAGCCGGCAAATCTCAAGCATCCGGTCGCGGTCCAAACCCATGGAGTCGTCATCGAAATAGACCTCGTCGATCCCGTACTTCTTCACGCACTCTTCAAGCTCATCCACGACGTTCTTCGCCGACCGGGACCGGAACTCGTGCCCGTAAAGAGTATTGGGCCAGAGGCAATAGGTGCAGTGAAAGGGACAGCCCCGGGAAGTCACGACCGTGGTCGGCCGTTTCCCCCGGAAGGTCCCCTGGCGATAGAACGGGCTTGCCACCAGGTCGCGGGCCGGGAAAGGCAGTTCATCGAGGTTCCCGATCAACGGGCGGTCGGGGTTGACCATGATGTCGCCGGCGGATCGCCAGGTGAGCCCCTCCACCCCCGACCAGTCCTTGCCGTCGGCGAGGGCTTTCACCAGATCGCGCACCGTGTAATCGAACTCGCCCCGGCAGATCGCGTCCACTGAAGGGTTTTGCTCCATGATCTCTTTGTGGTAAACGGTCGGATGGGAGCCGACCAGGACCGTTCTCGTTTCCGGCAGGATTCGCTTGACGGCGGCCGCCGACTGGAGGTCGTAGTTGATGGATGGGGTGGAACACTCCAGAACCACGACGTCGGGCCCGATCTCTTTGACCCGACGGGCAAACTCCTCGATATCCAGCTCCTCCAGGATGGCGTCCAGGAAGGCAACCTCGTAGCCGCTCACCCGGACGATCGCCGCCAGGTAAGCCAGGTAGATCGGATATTCGATAAATTTATCGCTCCGCTTGTGGGGCCAGCGCACGTCGGAGCGGGCCCCGAATCCTTCACCCGGCCAGGGAGGGTTTGTTATTATTACTTTCATGATGCTGTTAATATACCCTTGATGTCTTGAACAGGTTATTAAAATCCTTAGTAATTTAAAATATCGAATAACGAATGTCGAATATCGAATCATGAAGTTTTGACTTCGACATTCGATATTCTGCGGTTCGATATTCGATATTTTCCTTTTTTACTTACCCCTTCCACCCTTCACATAACTTCACAAACTCATCGGCTAATTTATCCCATCGATATTTCTCTTCCACCACCCGCAGCCCCTCCTCTCCCATCCGTCGGGAGAGTTCCCGGTCGTCGATCAGCACCGTCATCTTCTCGACCAGGTCTTCCACGTCGCCCGGGCAGTAAAAAAGCCCGGTCTTCCCCTCCTCGATCACTTCTTCCAGCGCCGGGAGACGGGGCGCCACCACCGAGAGGCCGCAGGCCCAGTATTCGAACTCCTTCAGGGTCACCCGCCCCCGCGCCGAAACAATATCCGGCAGGATGACCAGGCCGATATCACCGGCCGACATATACCGCGCGACCTCCTTCTGGGTCAGCCAGCCTGAAAAGTAAAAGTCATCACTCAATCCGGCCTCCCGGACCCGTTCCTTCAAAGCGGGGATAGCCGTCCCTTCTCCGATAATCCAGAAAGCCGTCTTGGGTTTGCGGGCAAGAAGCTTTTGGGCGGCAGAGACCAGAAGTTCGGGGCCGTCCTGGGGGTCGATCACCCCCTGAAAGATCAGGACCGTCTCCTTGCCGGGGGCAAATGCCCGTCTCAGGTCGCCGCTTTCGCACTTCCGGAAGATCCCGAGATCGACCCCGTCACAGACAACATCAATCCGGTCCGGGGATGCTCCGTATTCGAGAATGATCTCCTTCATGGCCCGGCTGATGGTAATGATCCGGTCCGATCCCCGGATCGCGGCCGCCTCCATCTTTCGCCCGAAAGTCTGGACCAGCGAGAGCCAGCCTCCGGAAGAATAATTGTCAAGATACTCGAAAAGCACATCGGTCAGGTTCAGGACCAGCAGAGGCTTACCCCCGGTCATTCTCCTGCCCCAGAGCGCCCCGTACCCGGCGATCGTATTATGAGACACGACCAGATCGGGCCGGAAGCTCCCGACCGCCCGGATCAAACGCTCCATGTTGACAGGATGAGCCAGGAGGTACTTTTTCATCTTGTGCGGGTCCAGCCGGCTGACGGTCTTCAGGCGGACGATCTCCCGGCAGCCCAGATACTCTTCCGCCTCCCGGTCGGAACTCGCAATCCCGCCGGCGACGCACACTTCATGCTCCTTCCGGCCAAAGGCCTGGATGATATTGGAGATCCGGGGACTTCCTCCCCCGCTCAAGGGATAGAGCTCTTCAAAGATGGTTACCAGAACTTTCATTATAAATTAGCTCCCTTCAGTCGCTAATTTAGTTAATTTTAGTTAATTTGACTTTTTAAAGATAAAACAGACCGATATCGGTTAGAGACTCAGTTCAGATCCAACTGTACAATCAGCGGCAGTAAACTCTTAGTATCATAAAATACAAACTCACTTTGTTGGTAGTCCCTTTTGCTTCTGTTTCGGGATTGCAATAATCGGAAAAATCCGATTATTGCAATCCCGAAACAGAAAAATACTCCCTGAATAAAACCCGGACTATATTCTCGGCCAGCAACCTGTTACCCTCTCGCGTGCAGTGGCCGAAGTCAATTGCAAACTTATCTTTAAATAAGCTGGAATAATCCGTACGGTTCAACGCCTCTCTAAAGACGGCTTCATTATCCACAAAAATGATGTTATCCTGAGAACCGAGCATTTTTTTCAGGGGACCGATACTTCTGACCGGATACTGAACGCTCACCAGCTGAATGCCTCGCTGATCCAGAATTGCTTTCATCCGGCTATAGTTCCGGGAGGTACCCCGGTTATACGTGCTCAGGATGAGGCTTCGGGCTTTTTGAAAATACTCCCTGGCTTTTTCCGGTTCCCCCAATTTTTGATATAACTGGCCCATCTCCTTACAGGCCAGATATGAGAAGGGAAAGCGTTCTATCACCTTTTGATAGACCTCCAGGGCCGCCTGATCATTCCCCTGTTTTTGATGACACAACCCGAGAATGCCATACGCCCACCGGTTATCCGGATTGATTTCAATCGCCTTCTCGGCTGCCGCTTGCGACTCGGGGAAATTCTTAAACTTCCAGTAACACCAGGCCAAGGCCGTTAACGCCTCATCGTTTAACGGATTTAATTCCAGGGCCTTCTGTAACTTCTTCGCCGCGGAACCGTATGAGCGTTTTGACAGGGAAGAAAGTCCCGACACCGTCCAGGCTTCATCGCTGGAAGGATTTATCGCCAGGGCCTTCAGGCAGTAATCCAACGTCATGGAGTGACTTTGCTGGTTCAGGTAATATCGGGCCGCTCCGATATTCGCCTTTTCGCTTCGAGGGTCACGTTTAAGAGCCCGGTTAAACATCACCAGAGCTTCTTCATACTGGTTCCGGTCGAGATACAATCTCCCCAATTCAATGTACGGTTTGGAATCCTCCGGATATTTCCTCAGTTCAGCTCGAAGATTCGCCTCGGTAGTATAATCGTATTCGCACGCTGTGATGAGGTCTCCTTTCGAGGTTTCCGGCACGTCCTCCGAAGACAGCGGTTCAAGAAGCCCCGTCTCTCTCAACGTGATCAACCCGTTATCCCATATATAGCGGGCCGCTTTCCAGATTCTCAAATTTCCGAGAAAACGCTCAAGCTCCCCCGCGTCGGCATCGGTATCGTTATAGAACCCCGGCTTGTTACCCATTCCGTCATTTATGCCCATCATGGCGATAACCATGTCCGGTTCGTATTGATCAAGCCAGCACTCCAACATCTTCAGTATATAGGCAGTGCTGCAGCCCGGTTTTCCTTGATTGATGACCGTAAATTCCCTGAACGGCTCTTTCTCATTTAAAATCTTCTCCAGCTGCCGGGGATAGCTGGAGTAATTGTTGCCGCAATAGGTCGTCGATTCCCCCACACACATAATCCGGAATTCGCTTTTCCCGGCCAGACGGGCTTGATTTGCCCGATCCCGCCGATCCAATACAATAAAACCTCCCAGGCGCAGGCCGATCTCAATAATCAACAACGTAAAAACCAGGCTGCCAATGACCAAACCTATCTTCTGTCCGGCGGATGTCTTGGCCATAACATATTTCCCCGGGGGGGGTTCAGTAAGGTCCGATCACCTCCCTCCTCCCTTAACCCGGATTATCCATGGGCTTTTTTGGTTTTGCAGGGATAACCCCGGTTACCGGTCCCCGGTAGGTAAAGATAGTAACCGGATAAATATCTCCGGGGGGTTTCATTTTTTTCATAACGCCCTTCAGGATTTCCGGCCCCTCGACCCGGTCCCAACGGTAATTTTCTCTTAGGGCCTTAAAGTCGGCCTGATCTCTCCGGTATTCTATATACACCGGCCGGTAGCCCTTTTTGGAAATGAGAGAGAGCAGGGAGTCCCATTGCTTTTTTCCCATTCCCGATAGTGAGGAGAAGACCATCCGTTCCGGAAAGGCCATCTTGTCCCAGTAATTGGATAAAATCACTGAACGGTCATCCGTGTTATCTAAAATAAACTCCTTGACCCTTGAATAATAATGCCCCAGGTAGAGTGAATCCATCAATCCCATGGGGGCAGTCAGGGCGATAATAATATTAAAAATGACCAGGATGGCGAGGCTCCTCTCAAATAGTCGCCCCAGTTTGCTCAGGAAAAACACTGCTCCTATCGGCCCAAAGACGATGGCCGGCAAACAGTATCGCAGAAAAGAAGATCGCAGGTTGATCTCCCCGCTTGAAAAACCGTACGTCTCGAAATTGGCGAAAAAAACAATCAGGACCGCAAAGGTTGTCCCTGACAGCAGGATCCATCTCCGCACCGGCTTCTCCTTCCAGGCCAGGCAATAACCGATTACCCCCAATATCAGGGGAGGAAACGCGATACTGAAGGTAATCGGGATTGAGAGAACGTGGAGAAGCCAGACCTGGGGATGCATCTGAACGATCCGGAAGAAGTTCTTTATACTCTCCCCCGTCCCTCCCGTTCCCGCCCGGGAAAACTGGACGGTATAACTGACGGCAAAAAAATTGCCGTAGATGAAATGGTTATAAAAGAAATAGGCGCCCAGGAGGACAATGAACCCCGCTCCGGTCCAGAGCAGGCGATTTTTTATCAGGCGCTTACGGTCCCGCAGGATAATGAAGCCCAGGGGAATCCATAACAGAACGCTGGTCTGGCGCACCCAGATTAATAAGGCCGCCGCAACGCCGAGGCCCGCATAATGATACCAGTTCCCTTTATTCAATACCCCGTCCAGGCAGAGGAGAGACAATATAAATACCGCCAGGTTGAGCATGGCCGGGGAGCAGGCGTTACTGCGAAGCAGGAAAAGCGGCATGCTGGCCAGCAACAGAACGGCAGCCAGCCGATGACGCGCGTCCGGGAAGAAACAGGCGGTGAAACGATAAAAAAGATACAGAACCACCAAAGCCATGATCGGGAAGAAACTACGGGACCACCTCCCCGGCAACAGCCGTTGGAAAAGACCGTAGACGATGATCAAACCCGGCGGCTTCCGGGATACAATCTCACCGGCGGCAGTGTAATGGAATTTGCGGGGGATAAAGCCCTGCTCGCCCATGATCTGATCCCCCGGCGACCGATAAAAAAAGCTCCCCGTCCGGGCAAAATGCTCTGAAAAAAATAAATAGGAGAGCTCGTCGGGGGAGATCAGGCTCACCGGGTGAAGAAAAAAGAAAAGGTACAATCCGGCCAGTACGACGATTGCCGGAATAATGATCCAGCTCTTCATGAAGGCTTATCCGCCGGTTCGGGCTCAGGTCGCCTCACTCCCGCGGTTTCTCCGCTGTTCCCGCCGACAAGTTTTGCTGTCAGGCCGATGCAGATGAGTTCAGCCATGATACCCCAGACCCGGTTCAAGAGAGCAATGGCCGTGGCAATCCCGACATCAATCGATAGTAACGCGCCCAGGAGATACACCATGACCACTTCCGTAATCCCCAGGCCGGCGGGGGCGATAAAGCTCAATGTTCCGACCACCCAGGCCAGCGAGACCAGACCGACCGTGTTGATTAAGGCGTGGGGAGGCAGATGCTGATGGTACACCGCCTGGATCAGCATGTAGGCAGCCATCCCCTTGATCCCCCAGAGAAAGGCCCAGTAAAGAACCAGGAGAAGAATTTGACTGTATTTCAAATCCGTTTTGATGGTTACTTTCTTAAATTTCGCGATAATCCAGGAAAGGACCGGATTAAAGACCCGGGGATGGAGACAGATGAGCCCCACCGGAAGTAAAAAGAAGATATAGTACATCCGGCTGGGAACTTCTTTTTCCTGCCAGAAGGGCAGCGTTACCAAAACGGCGAGAAGACCGGAGATTACCTGGATAATCAACTGGGTTCCTATGCTGGCAGCCGTGACTACTTTCGGAACCCCTTCTTTTTGAGCCAGCAGCATTCGGCTCATGATGGTCCAGATTTTGCCGGGAACATATTTTCCCAGCTCGCTTAAAAAGAAAATCCGGAGCGTATTGGGATGCGGTACCTGCTGGCCCATAATTTTGAGAATCATGTTCCAGCCGGTGGCCACCAAAAGGGCGCAGGTTATTAACAGCAACAGCGAGCTCCCCAGGAACGCGAAGTTCGGATTCCATTGATAGGAAATAAGCTGGCTCCAATTGCTGTACAGATTTCTGCCCAGGAAGAAAACCACAACCGCGATCACCAACAACTGGACGATCTTTCTCAGCCGCCCCTTGCTCGGCGGCCCCCCCTTATCTTTCCTGATCAGAAACCAGATTAACCAGGGCAGATGGATTAAATTTCGCGGTTGAAAAAAGCGGCGCCAGGAGATTTCTCCGATATGGAGAAACTTCAGCTTGAGAAGATTACGCGGCTTGAGATAAAACTGCATGTGACCCCGGCGCTGTAACGCCTTCAATTCCTGCGGTTCGCGCCCGGACGGAGAATACACGGGATTGTATTCGCTGTAGCCGGAGACCGAACTCATCTTGCCCCAATCCACGTCAGGATCCATTCCTTCTTTTACCGCAATATCCCACAATTCAGTTCCGGGATAAGGGGTTGCGATGGAAAATCTCACCGTATCGACATTTATTTTATTAGCGTAATCAATGGTCTTCAGTGATTCTTCCAGCGTCTCTCCCGGAATTCCGATCATCAATGTCGCTCTGGTCCGCAAACCGGCGGCGCGCGCCATCTCGATCGCTTTCTCGTTCTGTTCAACCGTTGTCCCCTTTCTCAGTATATCCAGAAGCCGCTGCGAGGCAGACTCGACCCCCATGTTAATCTGTACACAACCCGCCTCTTTTAACCGTTTAAACAGATCTTCATCAAGCAGATCGACACGGGAGTTGATGACCCACTTAATCCGGTGGTAGCCTTTTTCTATCAGCAGATCGCAGATTCTGTATGTCCGTTCCTTATCAACAACAAAGGTATCGTCGGCAAACCACATGTACCGGGGCATGCCAAATGTTTCTATATGCCGGTCTATATCCCGCAGCACCCGCTCCGCGCTCTGGGCGCGAAAACCGCGGCCCATGACCGTGTGCACGGAGCAAAAAATACAGTTAAACGGACATCCGCGACTGGTCAGGAGCTGAAGCCTGGCATCATACTTATCTATCTCGAAGAGATGATCCGGGAACAAGGGGAGAGAATCCAGGTCTCTGATCGGCGGATTGAGCGGATTATGTCTGTATTCGCCTCGTAACCGAAGCGATAGCCCCGGCAGATCGTCGAGTTCTCTTCCTTCATCAATCCGGGAGAGCAGATTCAAGAAAGCCACTTCTCCTTCACCCCGGACGACAAGATCAATGTTACCGTCTTTCAAGAATGCATCCGGATAGATGGTCGGATGAATTCCTCCGACTATGATCTTGAGTCCCGGATCGATATCTTTCAAGAGGCCGGCAAAGTAGTGAGTGGATGAAACCGAGGTTGTCATACAGGTAATGCCCACTGCCGAGGGTTGAAACGTCTCCAATTCCAAAGCCAGCCTTTTGCGGTCAAGGTGTACAATCTGACCGTCTAAAATCTTTACCTCGATGCCGTGAGATTCCAGATATGCCCCCAGCATCCCCAGGTTAAGGGGCTTGCCGATGCTCATGATCGAGCCGAGTTCGCCGAACTGCATCTTGCGGCTGAAATAGGGATTAAGAAGAAGAACTCTCATGTATTAATTAGCGCCTTCGGCGCTACTTAATAGTGGACCCCGATTGATTCAATCGGGGTCTGTTAGTTAACTAAAAAATTTTCATCGAGGCAACATTATAAAATAGCCTTATAACCTCAGCCAACATGTGCCCCAAAGAATATAATTTATCTATCGGCTTCAGATATTCCATTCTTTTATTCAAAATATCACTATCGGGATCCCGACGGATGTCGGGAAAATTCAGAAATAGAAAAATTAGCGGCTTCGCCGCTAATTTGATTCTACTTACATTTTCCTGAACAGATTCAATCAAAATAAAACAAGGATTTAGCCCGGCGAAATACTGATTACCGATTACCGATTACCGATCACTGTTTTAAGGTTTTCTCTCCAGCCGGGAACGGACGTCACGGGCCGGAACGCCGACGGCCACCGCGTATTCCCGGATATCACGATGAACCACCGCCCCGGCTCCAATGACTGCGCCCTTCCCGATCGTGACCCCTCCCAGAATAACGGCATGGGTCCCTATCCAGACATCTTCGCCGATCACTATCCGGCTGGGAGAACGGTCCTGAAACCGCATCGGCCGTGTCGTATCTTCAAAGGTATGGGTCCCGCTGATGATCTCCACCTGGTTGGCGATCAGTGTGTTGTCGCCGATCCGGATATCTCCGCAACCGTAGATAAACGATCCGGACCCGATATTGACCCTGTCTCCGATCGCCACGCAGCCCTTCTGGGTCCGGATGGTGACCAGCCGGGAGATATGACTATCGGCGCCGACCGTGATTGTCTCGGCCCCGGCGCCGATATCAAAAAAGCTCCCCTCTCCGATAAAGACCCGGTCTCCCACCAGGAGGCGCCCCGGATTGAAGAACCGGATATTCTTCTCGAAAAAACATTTCTTCCCCAATCCCCCCAGGAGCAACCGGTAAAACCATCCCCTCAACATACATCCCCCGACGGTGGGAAAGCAGGAAAAGATCGTCAGCAGCATTCCCTGCCAGAAAAACCGAACCAGGGAACTGCTTCCGTAAAGCCGTTCCCGGTATTGCCGGAAACTCTCCTTGAAGCCGGCGGACGGTATCGTCCCCTCACCATCGTAACCAGTCATATAAGGTAGCTCACTTCGTTCGCAACCGGTTAGGGTTACGGTGACGAGGCCCGTTTCGTCTTCCGGTTACGGTTACGTGCGCCGGGTGTGGCCGCCGTCACCCTTACCTTCACCGATACGGGCTTCGTTACCCTTACCCTTACCATTTATTAAAATTCCAAAACCGTTAATTCCCCTTACTATCGCTTCCTCAGATTAAAAATATTGTGCGCCATACTACCAGAGCCCCCCCGGCATCTCAACAAAAACGATCATCCAGGTTAAATAACGATTAACAGCCCGGATTATCCATGAGGATTGAAGATATCAAGCATACTCCAGACAAATTCACCCTTTATCTTCGGAACGAACCCCGGCACTGTAAAATAAATAATGGAAAAAAAGATTGATTAAATAGGTTGCCACTTTATTATTGTGCGCTATATTAAATCAATTAAAGCAAAAACCCTTCAACCAGGGAAATAAGGAGGAAAAGGGTATGTGTAAGAGAACAGTGTTAATGGCGGGAGCGGTGATGATCACTACTTTCCTGCTCGTGTTATCGGTTCCCGAGCCGGCTCCGGGAGCGGTGGGGGATGTCGTCAACTCGTTCCCGGCCGTTGATTATAACTGGGGCGGCGGCGGCGTCACCTACCACGACGGGTATGTTTATACCCGCACCCGGACGAGCAATTACATATTTAAAAGGGACCCGGTGACCGGAGAAGTTGTGGATTCGATCTATATCAGCCAGTCATGGGCCGCGACCCTGACCTGGGACTCAACCCGCCAAACCTGGTGGGTCACCGACCCTTTCGACTACAGTCACGGCAGCGGCGATTGCTTCCAGTATCCCGCCGCAGGGGGTGATTATATCAGTTCTTTCGAGCCCGGCCTCTTCGAGACCGGGATATTTTACGACGCCGGGATCGACCGGCTCTGGATCGCGGGGCATATTAACGGGTACTTCGCCCCCTACACCACCGGCGGTGTGCTCGATGGTGATAGAATTTATCCGGGCTTCAATCCCGCCGGCATAGCGCGGGTCGGCGACTACTTCTGGGTCGGGAACCACACCGACGGTTCCTACGGCTGTTTTATCCGCAAGGTGAACATGGACGGTTCCTCGACCGGCATCCAGTTTATACTCCCCTGGGCCGGCTACGATGGCTACATTCAGGCCAATGACATAGCCTTTGACGGGCAGTATCTCTGGGCCCGGGGGCAGAACCCGAAAACCGAATCCTCGA
Source organism: PVC group bacterium (assembly GCA_043804695.1). Lineage (GTDB taxonomy): Bacteria > Auribacterota > Erginobacteria > Erginobacterales > Erginobacteraceae > CAWGIE01. The sequence goes on from JAZDIV010000060.1 coordinate 33,249, forward strand.
AGATCTACCAGATCGATATCGGATTTACCACCCCGACCCCTTCCCCGACGCCGACGCCGGCCACGCTGATTCTCGACTCCGGGGACTATGACGGTGATTCCACCTCCGACATCGCCGTCTTCCGGAAAAGCTCCGGCCTCTGGGCGGTCAAGGGGGTGACCCGCGTTTACTTCGGAACCGGCAGTGACACCCCCGCCTCCGGCGATTTTGACGGCGATGGCCGCACCGATCTGGCCCTC
>JAZDIV010000061.1:0-18297 GCA_043804695.1 PVC group bacterium
TCTGTTGGTTAACCAACATATCTTAACCGAGGCACAATAATAAAAAAGCCTTCTAACCTCAGCCACCATTTACCCCATGGGACATAATTTATCTGTCGGTTTCCGATATTCCATTCTTATTTTTCCTCCGGAAAAATAAGAGAACCTACCACCCTCCCTCCGCGCCGTCAAGAAGAAATGCGGAACAATCGGTTGATCCGGAGTTCCGGGAGCTAATAGATCACCCGGACAAGATATAATCCCTGAGCCGGCGCGGTGGGGCCGGCAAGGGTCCGGTCGCCGGAGGCGATGATCCGCGCCACGTCCCCGGCAACCAGCTTCCCCCGCCCCGCCTCGAGAAGGGTCCCCACGATGTTCCGAGCCATCTTGTAGAGGAAGCCGTCGGCCTCGAGTTCGAACTCGATCAGGTCTCCGGCTTCGGAGATCTCCAGCCGGGAGAGAGTCCGGATCGTGTCCTTTATCGAACAACCCGCTGCCGCAAACGAAACCAGGTCGTGCCGCCCGGTCAGCTTCCGGGCGGCGGTCCACATCGCTTCCATGTCCAGGGGAGGAGAAACCCGATAGGCCCGGTGACGCTCCAGGGGTGCCCGGACCGGCCTCAGGAGTACCCGGTAGCGGTAGATTTTTCCCCGGGCGCTGTAGCGGGCGTGAAAAGAGGCGGGGACATCCTCCGCCCGGAGGATAACGATATCGGGGGGGAGATGGGTGTTGGCCCCGTCCCGGATGTTCTCCGCCGGGAGGAGGGAGCCGGTCTCGAAGTGGGCAACCTGGCCGAGGGCATGGACGCCGGCATCGGTCCGGCCCGCGCCGTGGACCCGTACCTTTTCCCGGATGACTTCGCGGAGGGCGTCTTCCACCCGCTGCTGGACGGTGTCGGCATTCGGCTGGACCTGCCATCCGCCATAAGCGGTGCCGTCGTACTCCAGGGTGAGCCGAATCTTTCTCATGAAATTTTGACTGGATCAACAGGATAATATCATTGGATTAATTTAATGGTCCGAAGGCGAGAGAAACGGTTATCAGGATACCAGGGAATCAGCAGGAAGATCATCAGGAGACCAGGGGATCAGCGGGGGACAGACCCCGCCTGATAACCAGTTATCCTGATATCCTTCCCACTGATATGCTGATAACCCGATATCCATTTTGAGAATAATCGCCGGTCCAAGCAACCGCGGGAACTATCATGTAAAATTGCCATATGTTACACCAACCCATCCTCGATCATTCTCTCCGCGATCTGGATGACGTTAAGGGCGGCGCCTTTCCGGATGTTATCGGAGACGATCCAGAGATGGAGGCCGTTCTCGACATAAGGGTCCCGGCGAACCCGGCCGACCAGGACCCCGTCCTTCCCGGACGCGTCGATCGGCATCGGGTAACGGGAGTTATCCGGGTCATCGACCAGGACCACGCCCGGGGCGCCGGAGAGGATCTCCCGCACCCGCTCGACCGGTATCGCGTCTTCCGTTTCCAGATACACCGATTCGGAGTGCCCGTTGAAAACGGGAACCCGGACCGCGGTGCAGGTGATCCGCATCGAGTCGTCGTGGAGCATCTTCTTCGTCTCCCGGTCCATCTTCCACTCTTCGGTGGTGAACCCGAACTCCTGAAAGCTCCCGATCTGGGGGATGACATTGAAGGCGATCCGGTGCGGGTACTCCCGGCACTCCACCTCCCCTTCCCCGGCCAGGATTTTCGGAGCCTGCTCGGCGAGTTCCCGGATAGCGGCCCGGCCGGTCCCCGAGACCGCCTGGTAGGTGGAGGCGATGATCCTTTTCACCCGGCTCTCCCGGTAGATGGGGGCGACCGCAACCAGCATCTGGATGGTGGAGCAGTTCGGGCTCGCGATCAGCCCCTTGTGTTTGCCGATGTCTTCGGGGTTGACCTCGGGGATGACCAGCGGGACATCGGGATCGAGCCGGAAGTCGGCTCCGTTGTCGATCGATACCGCCCCCCGCCGGGCGGCGGCGGCGGCGTAGGTAGCCGAGGCTCCTTTCTCCCCCTCGGTCCCGGCGAAGAAGACGAAGTCCGCCCCGTCAAACTCTTTGTCGGCGGCGGCCCGGACCCGGTAGGTCCGCCCGGCAATCTTCTCGTCCCGCGGGGAACGGGCCAGAACCCTGATCTCTCCGGCCGGGAAATGTCTCTGGCCGAGGATCTTCAGCATCTCGGCGCCGACGGCGCCGATGCCGACAACGACGACGGTGTATTTCCTAGACATTGCTAATTCTCCATTCTCCTTGATTGAAAATACGGTATGAAAAATTCGCCCAAACAGAACCTTCTGGAGTGATGGAGTAGCCGCCTTCGCCATAATAGCCTATCCTGCCGTCGTAGCCACGGCTACTATGGCGGAGTCGGCTGGTTATGTCGGCTGAATTGGAGTGGTGGGCTGCCGGCCGCTCCATCACTCCAGCACTCCACCACTTTTACCCGCCGAAGCTTTAGCGAAGGAGGGCCATTATTCCATCACGTATCCCGCAACCAGGTCCCCCACCTCCGACGTGCGGTACCCCATTTTGCCGGCGGAAAGGCTCTTCAGCTTCCCGCAGGTCCTGACGATCGCCTCCTCCATCTTCCCGGCGGCCGCCTCCTCGCCCAGAAAAGAGACCATCATCTGCCCGGCGGCGATCGCGGCCAGCGGGTTGATCTTCCCCTGCCCGGTGTACTTGGGGGCGGACCCGCCGATCGGCTCGAACATCGAGGTCCCTTCCGGATTGATGTTCCCCCCGGCGGCGATCCCCATTCCGCCCTGGATGATCGCCCCCAGGTCGGTGATGATGTCGCCGAACATGTTGTCGGTGACAATCACGTCGAAGTATTCCGGGTTCTTCACCATCCACATGCAGGTGGCGTCCACGTGGGCGTAATCCCGCTTGATCTCCGGATAATCACGCTCGCCGATCTCGTGGAAGGCGCGCTCCCAGAGGTCGAAGGCGTAGGTCAGGACGTTGGTCTTCCCGCAGAGGGTCAGCATTCTCTTCCTGTCGCGCTTCCGGGTCGTCTCGAAGGCATACCGGAGGCAGCGCTCCACCCCGAAGCGGGTGTTGATGCTCTCCTGGATCGCCACCTCCTGCGGCGTCCCCTTTTTGAAAAATCCGCCCGCTCCCAGGTAGAGGCCCTCGTTGTTCTCCCGGACCACCACGAAGTCGATGTCTTCCGGCCCCTTGTTTTTGAGCGGGGTCTCCACCCCGGGGTAGAGCTTTACCGGTCGGAGGTTGATGTACTGCTCGAGAGCGAAACGGAGGCGAAGCAGTATCCCCTTCTCCAGGATCCCCGGCTTCACACCGGGGTGGCCGATCGCGCCCAGGTAGATCGCCTGGAAACTCTTAAGCTCATCGATGGCGGAATCGGGCAGAACCTCCCCCGTTTTCAGGTACCTCTCGCCGCCGAAGTCAAAATATTTCCACTCAAATTTCAGGCCGAAGCGATCGGCCAGGGCGTTCATGACCTTGATCCCTTCCGCCACCACTTCCGGACCCGTGCCGTCACCGCCAATGACCGCGATGGGGTATGTCTTAGACATATGCTGCACTCCTGTGTGTTGATGCATAAAGATCGATTAACATTATATTCGATTAACTGCTCCGGAATGTTGGAATACTGGAGTATTGGAGTATTGGAAACCCAAACTCCATCACTCCATCACTCCATCACTCCATTACTCCATTTTTATTTACTCTATCCGTTCAGCCACGCTGTTTTGCCAGGTACGCAATCAGTCCCCCGGCGGCAATCAGCTCCTGCATGAAAGGGGGGAGCGGATGGGCGTGACAGACCTTCCCGGTGGCCAGGTTGCTGATCCGGCCGGAGCTTTCGTCGATCTCGATCTCTTCGCCTTCTTCCAGAACCCGGGCCGCCTCGGCGGACTCGAAGATCGGCAGCCCCATGTTGAGGGCGTTGCGGTAAAAAATCCGGGCGAAGCTGGCCGCCACCACGGCGGCAATCCCGGCACCCTTGATCGCCAGCGGGGCGTGCTCCCGGGATGAACCGCAGCCGAAGTTCTCTCCTCCGACGATAATATCGCCGGGGCTGATCTCCCGGGCAAAACCGGGGCGGATGTCCTCCATCAAGTGGCTCCCCATCTCAACCGGGTCGGTGGTGATCAGGTACCGGGCGGCCAGAATCTCGTCGGTGTTGACGTTGTCGCCGAATTTCCAGACTGTACCTTTCAGTTTCATTTTATTAATTAGCTCACTTCGTTCGCGAATTAATAGTGGCTCCGACTTCGTCGGAGCTGAATCTTAACCCACATAATTGTATTGCGGTGACCTAATCAAAAATACTCTTCTAATGAACATACGAAACCGGAGATTCAAGATCATCCGGATGGGTTAACTCTCCCGCTACCGCGCTGGCGGCGGCGACCGCCGGACTGGCCAGATACACCTCGCTCTCCGGATGGCCCATCCTGCCCACAAAATTGCGGTTCGTCGTCGCCACCGCCCGCTCGCCGGCCGCCAGAATGCCCATATGGCCTCCCAGGCACGGCCCGCAGGTCGGTGTTGAGACAGCCGCGCCCGCTTCCACGAAGATCTCTATCAGGCCCTCACGGAGCGCCTCAAGATATACCTGCTGGCTGCCGGGAAGTATGATCGTCCGCACCGTGGGGGCGATTTTTCTTCCCCGGAGAATCCCGGCGGCGACACGGAGGTCTTCCAGGCGTCCGTTGGTGCAGGAACCGATCACGGATTGGTCTATCCTCACCCCTTTTGCCTCCCTGACCGGTTTCACATTCGAAGGAAGACTGGGACAGGCGACCAGCGGCTCGATCCCGCCCACGTCGATGGTGACGGTCTCCAAATACTCCGCGTCGGGATCGCTGGCATAAAACCGGGGCTCCCTCCGGGCGCGATTTTTCACGTACTCCCGGGTCACCCGGTCCGGCGGGAATATTCCGGCCTTGGCCCCCGCCTCGATCGCCATGTTGGACATGGTCAGCCGGTCGTTCATCGGCAGAGAGCCGATAACCGGCCCGTTAAACTCCATGGCAGAGTACCGGGCTCCGGAGACGCCGATCTTCCCGATCGTGTAAAGGATCAGGTCCTTGCCGGAGACCCAGGGATTCAGTTCCCCTTCATAGCGGAAAAGCATGGAATGGGGGACCCGGAACCAGGCCTCTCCCCCGATCATGGCCGCGGCCAGGTCCGTGGACCCGACCCCGGTCGCGAACGCCCCCAGCGCCCCATAGGTGCAGGTGTGGCTGTCGGCGCCGATGACCAGATCGCCGGGGACGACCAGCCCCTGTTCGGGGAGAAGAACGTGCTCGATCCCCATCTCTCCCACGTCATAAAAATGAGTGATCTTCTGCTCCCGGGCAAAATCCCGCACCAGGCGGCACTGCTCGGCCGAGCGGATATCCTTATTGGGGGTAAAGTGATCCAGCACCAAAACTATCCTCTCCCGATCAAAGACGGTCTCCACCCCGCTCTCCCGGAAAGCCTCGATGGCCAGAGGAGCGGTGATGTCATTCCCCAGGACCAGGTCCAGCTCGGCCATCACGATCTCGTCCGGCTCGACCGTCTCCCGGCCGCAATGGGCCGCCAGTATTTTCTGGGCGATCGTCATTCCCATATTAATTAGCTCCCTTCGGTCGCAATTAATATATTATTATATTTTGCAACGTTAAAAATAACATTATCGTTCCGATTTCTCATCTAAAATTTCGCGGCTCTGCCGCGAAATTTTAGATAAGAAATCGGAGCAATCAACCTGAATTATCTTTAAATCATGCGATTATTACCCGCCATTGCCCTCTCCTGCCTGCTTTTAACAGTCACGGAAACCCGGGCGGATGTCGATCAGGAACTGTTCCTGGGCGCCTACGTCTCCACGCTTCGGAATCTGCCAACCAGAGGGGTGACCGGGGCCTACCGGATCTGGCTGAAGGCCGGCGCCGATCAGGGGTTCTCCATTCTGTACCCCCGACCCTTTACACTCGGCTGCGAACTGCGGGGAGGGTGGCTGTGGGGGCCGGATGACACCGGTGAAGTGAGTCTCCTGGTCGATCTCAAGTACGAGCTTGATCTCTACGATGATTTCGGGTTCTATCTCCTGATCAGCGGCGGGGGCAATTACTCCGGGGCCTCGTATGAGAGCGTGCCCACCCACGTGAACTTTATCGACCGCGGCAGTTTCGGTATCCGGATTTATCGGGTGCTGCTCCAGGCTTCCTATGAGCATCGGAGCAATGCCGGCCTGGACGCCCCGAACCGAGGCGTCGATCTGATTACCGCCTCTGTCGGCTACCGTTTTTAATAAATTAGCGCCTCCGGCGCTAATTTAGTGGATTTTTCACCTTTTAAACTTAAAACAGATTGATGATAATCCCAAAATTAGTTCGTATCCAACAGCTCAATCCATAAAGGTAAACCCTTAGCATTATACAGAAAAAACAAAATTATGTTTTGTTGGTTTCTTTTTCGTCTGTTTCGGAATTTCAATGATCGGATCTATCCGATCATTGAAATTCCGAAACAGGAACTTAATTCCACCACTCCATTACTCCACTACTCCATCACTCCATGTTTCTCCATGCTGAATACAAATCCAGAATAGGAGTCTATGACAGATGAACTCTCAGTATAAAACAAAGCAGAGCCGAGAGATATACCGGGGGCCTTTCTTCTCCCTCCGGGAATATCTGGTGGAGTATCCGGATGGAGAGGAGAAGAAGCGGATCATCCTGGAGCACCCGGGGGCGGGGGCGGCCGTTCCCCTGCTGGATGATGACAGAGTCGTCATGGTACGGCAATTCCGAAAAGCCGCCGGCCGGGTGACACTGGAGATACCGGCCGGCAAGATGGAAAACGGCGAAAATCCTGAAGACTGCATCCGGCGGGAACTCCGGGAAGAGATCGGCTACCGGGCCGGACGGCTGACCCATCTGAGAAGCTACTACCCCTCCTTCGGGATCAGCAGCGAGATCATCCACGTCTATCTGGCGGAGGACCTTCTCCCGGCCCCTCCCGCCGGCGGCGATGAGATCGGACTGGGACCGGTAATCCTCCCTCTGGCAGAAGTCCGGGCCCTGATCGGGGCCGGAAAGATCATGGACAGCAAGACCATCATCGGGGTCCGGGAGTTGGACCGATTTAGAACCGCGAAGACGCAAAGAACTTAGCTCGCTGCGCTCGCAACTTTTGCCACCAAGACACTAAGAAAAAAGCAAATACGATGAGTATTTTACCCTTTTTCCTCTTTTCTTGGTGCCTTTGTGCCTTGGTGGCTAATAATTATTGAAATTCCGAAACAGTACATTAGGTTAGTGTCGATACGTGTAATTCGTGGGCTGTAATAGGGGCAACGCCGGGGGGAAAGAATCAGAGTAATCAGTGAAATCTGAGGACTAACAAGGGGGCACGGTGGGAATCAGGTATCCCGGACCAGCGCCACCTCCTTGCAGTCCGGGAAATGGGGACAGTAAATACAGTCCTTCCAGATCTTCTGGGGAAGGCTCTCTTTCGAGATCTCGGAGAAGCCGAGCTGGAGGAAAAATTCCGGAGAAAAAGAGAGCGTGAAGACACGCGGAATCTTGAGATCGGCGGCATCGCGAAAGCAGTCCTCGACCAGCGCCCTCCCCCACCCTTTCTCCCGGATGTCCTCCGCCACCGCCAGGGTCCTGATTTCCGCGATGTCTTCCCAGCAGACCTGGAGGGCGGCGCAGCCCACGATCCGGTCCCCCGCCGCCAGCACCCGGAAGTCCCGGATGCGCTCATAGATCGAGGAGAGAGACCGGGGGAGCATCAGCCCCCGGGCGGCGTACTTGTTCACCATCTCCCTGATCCCCTCCGCGTCGGGGGGGTACGCTCTTCTCAGCGCGACGCTCATCTCCGGGCTCATCTTTTCATCCTCCCGTTCTTTTCCCGTCTCTTCAATCGGCAATCGTCACCCGGGTCCCCCGGGGGAGAAAGATAAACAGTTCATCCACATCCGCATTGACCATCCGGACGCAGCCGTCGCTGCTCTGGCTGCCGACCGTCTCCGGCATGGTGGTGCCGTGAATCCCATAGGCGGCATAGGGGTCGTCGAATCCCATCCAGCGGGTCCCCAGAATATTGCGGGGGTCGAAGGGGGGGATCGTCTCTCCCCCGTGAATCCAGGGAGGGTCGATCAGCCTGGTGACGATGGTGAATTCGCCGACCGGGCTGCAGTTGTTCCGCCCGGTGCCGACGGAGTACTCCTTGAAGAAGGCGCCGCCGTAAAGCAGGGTCAGGGTGTTGCGAGACTTACTGACGGCGACCTCAAAGCGCCGGTCCGGCACCTTCAGTACCTGTCCGGGATGAATGATGTCCCCGGAGATTTTGTTCATCTCCTGCAGGAGGGCGGCGGTGGTGCCGTGGGCCCGGGCGATCGCCTCCAGCGAGTCTCCCGAACGGACCGTGTACGAGCGATCCCCCTCGCCGATCGCCGGGGAGAGAAAGAGCGAGAGGTTCAGCTCCCCGAGTTCCGCCCGGGCCCGGGCGATCGTTTCCGCCGGGCCGGCGGATTCCAGTACCTCCCGGTAGAGAGCCGCGGCGGCGGCGACATCTTCCGCCTCTTTCCTGGCCCGGGCCAGAAGCAGCCGGGCCTCCGGGCTCCGGGGAGAGCCGGGATACCGCTCCAGATAGGATTGCAGCCGTTCCCGGGATCGGCCGCCCTTTTCCATCGCAATCAGAACACGATTGTATTCGGCTTCCTCCCGGAGCGCGGGGTCGTCCGAGGAACCCAGTTCTTCCCAGAGCGCGGCCGCCGCCGGGTAGTCCCTCAGCCGCATCCGGCAGCGGGCGAGCAGAAGGGCGGCTTCTCTCCCGGTGGCTTCATCCGGCGGGGCGGCAACGATTTTTTCCAGGAGGGGGACCGCGGCCCGGCAGTCTCCTGACCGGGCCCGTTCGAAGGCGGCCCGGAATTCCTTCCCGGTCGGGCGGGGGCGGAAGACAAAAAACCAGAAGAGAAGGACAACAATCAGAAGCGACACCAGTGCGATTAGAACAAACTTGCCGCGCATATTTCTCTCGATTGGATTCTGCTGTCGCGGAACCGGGAATCTATCCGGCCTTCCGGGGCAGCGGATGGTGCCGCACGACCTTTTTTTGCCGGATCTCAATCCGGATCCCCTGGTAGAGGCCCATGATCAAATAGGACATGAAGGCCAGAAAAATACCGACCTGATGATGGGTGATCAGGATGACCAGGATTAAAATCACGGCCACCAGGTAGAGAAAGGGCTGTTTCTTCCTCAGGTCCATGGTCAGCAGCGTGGGGTAGGTGAGGCTGGTCACCATCAGGGCGCTGAGCACGATCATGATGAAGGGGATGACCATCTCCAGGCCGAACCCGAAATGTTCGTTAAAGATAATGAACGAGAGCAGCACCCCCGCCGCCACCGGGGAGGGAAGCCCCTTGAAATCACTCTTCTCTTCCTTGTTGACCTGGATATTGAAGCGGGCCAGGCGCAGCGCGCAGAAGACGATGTAGAGAAAGGCGATGCCGACGCCGAAGCCCCCTAGCCGTTCCAGGACGATCCGGTAGGCCAGGATGGTGGTGACCACCCCGAAAGAAAGAAAGTCGGCCAGGGAGTCGAGCTCGACCCCGAACCGGGTGGTCGCCCGATACAGCCGGGCCAGCTGCCCGTCGATGAAGTCGAAGATCATCGCCAGCAGGAGGAACCAGGCCGCCCGGGGATACAGCTCCGGGACGCCCCGCAGGATCAGGGAGAGGGAATAGACCCCGCAGAAGATGTTGGCGGTGGTGAAGAGATTGGGGAGAATGTAGATCTTTTTCATGTTATTTTTCCTATGAGGGTCCGCCCCCCCCGGACGCGATCTCCCGGGGAGACGGTAAATGACGCGGACAGCGGGAAGAAAAGCTCCACCCGGGAACCGAAACGGATCAGACCCAGTTTCTCCCCCGCCCGCAGGCGATCTCCCACCCGGCAGCGGCAGACGATCCGGCGGGCGACCACGCCGGCAATCTGCTTCATCATCCAGGAGCACCGGTCACCCCGGAAACCGATCTTCTGGGCTTCATTCCCCTCCGAAGCGGACTCCAGGTAGGCTTTTTTGAATCCTCCCGGCTGACGGGAGAGATAGGCGACTTCGCCCGCGGCCGGCGCGTAGTTGATGTGCTCGTCGAAGAGGGACATGAAAATGCTGATCTTCCTGACCATCTCTCCCATAAAGTCCGGTTCCCGGACCTCCCGGATATCGATGATTGTGCCGGAGGCGGGGGCCACGATCTGGGGGCCGTCGAATGTTGTCTCGACGGGGCTCTCCCGGAAAAAGAGCGCGGAAGCCAGGGCCAACAGGAGAAAGAGAGCCCCGATCGGCCACAGCCTCCAGAAGATGAAGAGGAAGACCGCCCCGATCACGAAGAACAGCCCGATAAACTTCAAACCGTCTTTTTCAACCATCATAATAAATTAACTCGCTTTGCTCGTTAATTTATGCGAACCCCCCGACTGAAGTAGTCGGGGGGTTGTTGCTTAGACAAAGATTACTCCCCGAAAGCAAGGTCGCGAAAGGTATTTCTTATTCCTGCCAATATCTATAACTTTCGTGTTGCTGTTCTTTTTATCCCTGTCATGGTTCAAAACTACCCCTATTTATGAAATAAATCGGGGTTACACTATAATTTTTTCGAAGAAAAAATTATATGCTGATAAAACCGAACAGGGACTTGATGTCGTCGTCCCGCAGCCTCAGCCCTCCTCCCCCATAAAAACCCGGCTCATCAAGGAGGTTGTCTCCTCCCAGCCGGAGATAAAAACCCCACCAGACGTGGGTGTCGATGAACGCGCGGAGGAGGAAGGGATCGATGTTCTCATCCTTCTCCTTCGACCAGACGTCCCTCCCTTCTATGGTGGCCACCAAGTCCTCACCCCAGATCCGGAAATCCAGGCCGCCGCCGACCCGGCCTTCCAGCAGCCCTCCCCGGACGGTCAGGATGTTGTCGAAGAAGCGGAGGCCGATCTGGGCGTCGATTTCCGTAGAGGGGTCGTCGGTCCGGTCCGCCTCCGTCCCCTCCCCCCCCAGCAAACTGAAACCGATCTGATAAATCTTGCTGGGGGTGGGCTCGATCTGTATATAGGCCTTGGTCAGGCTGTGCTGGTTCCGGGTATTGTAGGCGGCCTCGGCCCCGATGTAAATGCGGAGCCGCTCCGCCTTTGACAGCATGTCGGTCAGCTTCTGACCGGCGGTGTTGACCGAGGCCAGCGTTCCCTGGGCTTCGGTGTAAAACTCCTCCTCATTGACCAGCTTGCCGATCGTCCCCTTGCCCTGGTTGATCTTGTCGGTTATCTCCTTGAGGTTCTTCATGGTGTCCCGGATCGAGGGGGTCGTCTCCTTCAGCTCCCCGACAATCTCATCCACCTTGTCCCGGTTTTCCTCCACCATCTTCTGGAGGTCGGCGAAGAGCTTCCTGACATCGTTATAGAGCTCGCGGTCGTTGATCAGCTTGCCGACCGTCCCCTCTCCCGCAGCAATTTTGTTCGCGATCCGCCGGATGTCGTTGTAGATGTCCTCTTCGGCGATCAGCTTCCCGACCGTCCCCTCCCCCCGGGAAATCTTGGCCGTCGTGTCCTTGATCGAGGCCAGGATCTGATCGACATTGTCTCCCGCCTTTCCCAGACTGGCGATCGCCTCCGACAGCCCCGGAGAACTCAGCCCCTCAATCTCATCCCCCTTCTGGATAAATCCGGATGACTCGTCGCCCCAGATGATATCGACCCGCTTGCCCCCCAGTAAACCGATGTCTCCCAGCCGGAAGATCGAGTCCCGCGGGATCTTGATCCCCCGGTCGATGGCGATGATAACCCTGATCTTTCCCTTTGCCTGGACCAGGTCCTTGACGGATCCCACCACCATGCCGCCCAGGGCGACCTTGTCCCCCCGCTCCAGGCCTCCGACCTGGTCGAAGGCAACGCTGATGGTGTACTGTTTCTTGAAGATATTGATGTCGGTGAGCAGAATGGTGAAGAGAGCCAGAAGAGCGATCCCCAGGAAGAAGACCAGACCCACTTTCTTTTCTGCCGACAGGCCCATATTACAAGTTAGCGCCTCCGGCGCAACTTGATGTGTAAAGTGTAAAGTGGAAGGTGTAAGGGGTCTTTAAACTTTACACCTTACACTTCACACTACTTTATTGAAATTCCGAAGCAGTAAATTAGCTCGCTGCGCTCGCTACTTTATATCGGACCCCCCCGATTGAATCAATCGGGGAAGAAAAAATAATATCGGGGTTACCGGGGACACGCCGACATACTGTCACTTTTCCCATCCCTCTTCGTGCTTCGGGATGCCCTTGATGAACTCCTGCACCAGCCGCTCCGGGCTCCGCCTGATCTCGTCCGGGGTCCCGAGGGCGACAATCCTCCCGTCATAAAGCATGGCGATCCGGTCCGCGATCAGGTAGGCAAAGCTCATGTTGTGAGTCACCGCGATAGCAGTAAATCCAATCCGGGCATGGAGGTCAACTATTAAATGCCCAATGGTGGCGCTCAGGATCGGGTCAAGGCCGATGTCGGGTTCGTCGAAGAGAACCAGGTGCGGATCCATCACCAGGGCCCGGGCCAGGGAAACTCTTTTCTGCATCCCCCCGGAGAGTTCGGAGGGCAGTTTCTCCTCGACATCAAACAGTTTGACCAGATGCAGCCTGTCGCTGACGATCTCCCGGATCTTCTCGTCGGGATAACCGCTGTGTTCTTTCAGGGGAAGGGCCACGTTATCCCCGACCGTCAATGACTGGAGAAGGGCCGGCGACTGGAAGATCACCCCGTACCGTTTCCTGATCTCGTAGAGTTCTCGGAGTGAGCAGCCGGGGATCGAGACGCCGTCCACCAGGACATCCCCGGAGTCGGGCTTTAAAAAGCCGATGATGTGCTTGAGGAGAACCGACTTCCCCATCCCGCTCCCGCCGATGACAACCATCAGTTCCCCCTCCTTCACCTCGAGGTTGACTCCTCGGAGCACCTCTTTCCCCCCCAGGCGCTTATGTACATTGTTAATCTCAATCACGGCAGAATTAATTCCTTATGCAACACGCCCAACTGTACCGACACTCGGATAATGTTCCGGAGTATTGGAGTGCTGGAATACTGGAGTGGTGGAAACCGGTACTCCAATGCTCCCTTACCCCAATACTCCATTACTCCATCACCCCATTTCCTATACCCCATCTCATCTATTTTCTACTGAGGGAGCATCAAGATGCTCCCTCAGTAGAAAATAGCAGTGATGAAATAATCGAAGACCAGTACCGTCAAAAACGAGAACACCAGCGACCGGGTGGTCGCCCGGCCCACGCCCTGCGCTCCCGCCCGGGCGTTCAGGCCCTGGTAGCAGGCGACCGCGGCGATCGTCAGCCCGAACACGACCGCCTTCACCATCCCGGTGTAGATATCCTTGATCTCGAGGTTGGACATCGCCCCGTCGAAAAACGTGTAATAACTGATCCCGATCTGGAGCCGGGCGATCACCCCCCCTCCCACGATGCCGACCAGGTCGGCGAATGCGGTGAGGATGGGGAGCATCACCAGAAGCGCCCAGATCCGGGGCATCACCAGGAAGCGGACCGGGTTGATCGACATCGCCTCCAGGGCGTCGATCTCCTCCGAGACCTTCATCGTTCCCAGCTGGGCCGCCATCGCCGATCCCACCCGGCCGGCCACGATGATGGCGGCGAAGACCGGCCCCATCTCGCGGCAGATGGAGGCGGCGACGATATTGCCGATCGTCCCCTGGAGCTGGAAGCGGGCCAGCTCGTGGCCGGTCTGGAGCGCCAGCACCATCCCCGTGAAGAGGGCGACCACCATCACCACCGGCAGGCTTTCCACGCCGCAGAGGAGCATCTGGTCGATGATCAGGACCCGGTATTTCAGGGTGGTCTTGAACCAGTAGAGCCCCCGGAAGAGGAGAACCACCGTGCCCCCCATCCCCTGAAGCATCTCCAGTATCTTGCCGCCGGTTTTATCCAGGATATCCATCTTGGAAGTGCCTAAAGTGCCTAAAGTTTTCAGCCAGAGGCTGATCCGCCTCCGGCGGAGAAGTGCCTAAAGTTAAAACTACTCGCCGACATTGGAGCGGGAACGAGCTATTATTCATTATTTTAATATTTTTTTGAAATTCCAAAGCAGTTAATTAGCCCCCTTCGGTCGCTAATTTATGTTTTGAACCAAGACTATTATGATTCCATTGAGGCAATACCGGTGACTTAAACTGTTCCTGCAATATTGCTTCAATGCTTGCACACTCTTATTTTTCCGCAGAAAAAATAAGATTATTGAATCACGTCCCCCCCGCTCTCCAGCGGCTCGAAGAGATCCGCTCCTTCCGGCAGCCTGAAATCGAAGAAACGGTCGGAAAGCCCGGAGTTGATCCGCCATTCCTTTATCTCCAGCTCCACCGGGGGCTGGGACTGCCGGGAGATGACCATCCGGCTGATCAGCCAGGTCCGGGGGTCGACCCGGGCCCGGACCTCCCTGATCTCCGCGTCCTTCTGGTCCGGGACCACCGTCACCAGGTAGGACCCGTCGGCCTGGACCGCGGCCGAACGGTTCGTCCCCCGCAGGAGCACCTTGATCGGGGAGGTCAGCCCCCAGCTCATTTCGTAGAGGGTCGCCTGCCGCTGCTCTTCATCCTTCAGCCGGTAGGCCTCGACGATCCCCAGGTCGGGAGAATAAATCCACATCCGGGCGCCGTTGATGAGGACCTCCCGCCCGCCATTGACCACAGTCTTCAGCTTGTCCGGCTTCTGGTAGCTCAGGGTGATCAGCGCCGGCACGCCCGGGCCGCCGTCCCCCGCCCGGGGGATCAGTTCCACCGCGGCCACCAGGTCGTCGATCTTCTCCCGGACCGCCTCCATCTTATAAATAATCCGGTTAATGTCCGGCGGCGGCTCCGGCGCAGTGAAACTCCGGAAGGGCATCGCGGTGGTTATAACCATCAAGATGTAAAAAATGATTTTTCTAAGGCACATAATTCAACTCGGCGGATAGGGAATAACGACATCCGGGAGTGCTGTCCGGCCCTCCATCACTTTTACCCGCCGAAGCTTTAGCGGAGGAGGGCCATCACTCCGGTACTCCAACACTCCATACGGATCCTTCCCGGAATCTCATAAACGAAATATATCTATTGATTCAGCCGTGATTACTCTTCTTTGCTCAGAACCGCCTGATAATAGATGCCCTTCTTGCGGATCGTGTACCGATCGAACGGAGACGATGCCAGCCACCCGCTGATCCGTTGCATCGATACCGCGCCCGGCAGGGGCAGCCGGACATTCGCCCGTTCATCCCGCCGCCGGATCCGGCTTTCCCACTCCCTGACATCATCAGGACGGGGATGGCGGTAATGACCGTAGAGAAGCGCCTCCCCCCCGTTTCTCAGCAGGCCGTACACCGTCTCCGGGGGAAGGATCGCGTTCGTCCTGCCGAGCACCTGCCAGCCGATGAAGAGATCGCAGCCGTCACTCCCCCCCGCCGCGGGCGCGGCCGGATCGGCCGCCTCCAGCGGGAAGGGCAGTCCGGCCTCCCGGCGCAGGAACCGGCAAAAGTCGGTATCGAAACCAAGAACGCCGACGCCGGACCGTGTGCCTGACAGGTCACGGGCAATCTCTTCCCAGATTGCTCTTTTGACCGGATCGATCTTCATTTTATTCATTCACATTCTCCCACAAGCCCCTTGATTGGGCAAGAATAACAACAGACGGGGCCGGATCAGCCCCCGTCGGAGACGCGCCTCTGGCGCACAATAACTGTATTGTGGGAGGGGTTTTTAACCCCGATTATCGGGTTAGGAAAGCCCTCCCACAGTTGCGAGGCTAAGTTCCTGCTTCGGAATTTTCCCGACATCCGTCGGAATCCCGATAACAATATTTTTAAATAAATGAATCGGGGCAATAATCTTATTTTTTCTGCGAAAAATAAGAACGGTATATCTGAAGCCGACTGATAAATTATATTCCATGGTATAAACATAGTGGCTGAGGTTATCGGGCTATTTTATCGTGTTGCCTCGGTGAAAATATTTTAATTAACCAGCAGCCCCCCGACTGAATCAGTCGGGGGGCCAGTATAAAGTAACGCCGAAGGCGCTAATTTATTTGTTTTTCTTGGTGTCTTGGTGCCTTGGTGGCGATATGATATAGCTGAGGTACAGCCAACGCTGCCATCACCGGGGCGGGGAGTGGCGAAACCAATGAGGAAAAGACCGCTGATAATTTTATCGTTGATCCTGATCACGATCCTGGTCCCGGGTGTGTCTTTCGGGGCGACGTCTGATACCGGACCTTATCTCAAGTTCTGCGGGGCCAACGGGACCATCTTCGGCAGCTGCCATCTCCTCTACACCGGACAGAGCACCGTGCTGCTCGACTGCGGCCTCTTTCAGGAAGAGGGCTATCCCGAACGGGAGGTGGACCGGAGAAACCGGTTCCTCCCCTTTGAGCCCCGCGACATCGACTACATCCTTGTCTCCCACGCCCACGGCGACCACCTCGGCCGGCTGCCCTATCTGGTCAGGAAAGGCTTTTCCGGGAAAGTGTATTGCACCGAAGCCACCGCCGAAATTGCCGGGGAGATGCTCCGGCTTCTGTCCTGGATCCTCTCCCAGGACACCCCGCTTTACAACCAGAACCACCTGGAAGCCGCTCTCAAATGCCTCTCTCCCTGTAAATACAACCGGGCCTACACCCTCCCGGATGGACTTCGCTTCCGGTTTCTGGAGGCCGGCCACATCCTCGGCTCGGCGATGATCTATCTTGACTTTAAAAATGACGGCAGCGACTATTCCGTGCTCTTCACCGGTGATGTCGGCAACCCGGCGATCCCCCTTCTCCGCCGCCAGGAAACAGTGGAGGAGGTTGATTACCTGATCTGCGAATCGACCTACGGCAACCGCCTCCACGGCGATGACACGGCGGAACTGGAGATGTTCCGGGAGATCATCAACACCGCCGTCACCAAAGGCGGTAAAGTGATCATCCCCTGCTATGTCCTCGACCGCACCCAGAACATCCTCTACACCCTGAACACGCTGATCCGGGATAAAAAGTTCGACCGGCCTTTCAACGTTTATGTTGACAGCGTCTATGCCAACAAGCTGACCAATATCTACCGGAAGCACTCCCAGCTTTTTCACGATGACATCCGCCAGGAGATCCGGGAGAGGAAACAGCCGCTCTCTTTTCCCGCCCTTAAGGAATATAAACCGGATGAAAGAATAAGCGGTCCGGCGGTCATCCTCGCCCCCAGCGGGATGGTCAATGTCGGTTCGGTCCTCACCCACCTGGCCAAGTATCTCCCCGATCCCGACAGCGCAGTCATCTTTGTCGGCTATCAGCCGGAGGGGATGATGGGGAGGCAGCTGCTGGACGGAGCTGAATCGGTGAAGATCGGGGGTAAGATGGTGCCGGTGCGGGCGAAGTCGTACTACCTCAGCAGCTTCTCCGGACACGCCGATTACCGGCAGATCATCGACTGGCTGAAAAAGTTCAAGCGAATCGGCGAAATCTTCGTCGTCCACGGCCAGCCCGACTCGTCGCAGGCTCTGGCGGAGCGCATCGAAGCCGAAACGCCTTTCCGGGCCGCGGTCCCCCAGTTCCTCCAGAAGATTTACCTCAAGCCCATCCTCGAAGAACACCCCGAGGTTTCATTGGAGAAAGCCGCTGGTCTCGCTGCAGTGAAGCAATAAACCAGGCTGAGATAATACCACCCCGTTTATTGTCGATTAGAAAAGACTTCTGAAGATACGTTGTTGAATTATTAAAATTGAAGGCCGGCCCGGATTGCATCCGGGCCGGCCTTCACTTTTAATAGCCCCTAGGGGAATCGAACCCCTGTCTCCAGACTGAGAATCTGGCATCCTGGGCCACTAGACGAAGGGGCCTGAAATTTTACTTCGTAAAAATTTATCATGTATTTTCCCGAAAGGGAAAATAAAATATCGTTTTCGGCGTTGATACAGCAATTTAAAATATACATATAAAAATCCGGGAAGTATTTCAAGTCCAAATGCTCGACCTATTACGGTAAGCCCTGATAATCATAAAACAAGAAGGAAAAATATTATTTCAGTTGCTTTTTCGCCTTTTTCAAAAGACCGATAATCGAGTAACCCGATTATCGGTCTTTTGAAAAAGTAAAATACCTCCGGAAGGATTTGAACCTTCAACAAACGGATTAAGAGTCCGCTGCTCTACCAGATTGAGCTACGGAGGCGAATTCTAAAATTCTGCGCTCACTATACGGATTTTCACCCGCCCGGCAAGAAATTTTTTCCGGCACCCGAAATGATCGCCAATAATCTCCCTCTCCTCCGA
>JAZDIV010000062.1:0-23883 GCA_043804695.1 PVC group bacterium
ACAATGACAAAAATATTCAAGACATTTCTGAGACGTGACACTAGCCCGGATTATTCTTACTTCAAACTATTCTGATCGAGAATTTCACAGACAAGATTAGGGCCATCCCTGAAGAGTGGATTTATTCCCTTCCGGAAAAAATCTGTGAGTAGATACTGCTTATCCGGCGGCAGAACCGAATAAAGCCCCGTCTCGGTGAGCTGTGTATTAATCAATATATGGGTTATCCCTTTATCCCTAAGTCCATCAATGACCCCGGAAAGAGAATCGCTGTTATTAATAATTTTCCCGAGTGTATGCTCCTGAAAAATACTATCCACTACTATCTCCCGCCGGCAGTAATACCAGGCATTACCCCCGTAAACAAACATGACCCGGGCGTCATCCGACAGGTTTTCATTGATAAACCTGACAGCGGGATAGTTATACACCCGCCGGGAGAGAAAGGCTTCCTTTGATTCCCGGCCTGAAACAACCGGCCAGGGATCAAGAATTCTCCAACTGGAATAGATAGAGTCAAGATTGAAGATTAAAACACCCGCCAAGGCCAGGCTGAGGCACCCCCTTAATAGAAGAGTGTATTTTCCCCAGAGAGCCGCAATAGTTGCGGCGGCCAGAAGTGAGGCAAAGGGGATTATCGGGACCAGGATTCTTATCTGCTGGGAGAATAATGCCCATGTGCAAAAGTACACCAGGCAGTAATATCCCAGGAATTTAAACCAGCGGGATTTTTTTCCTGTGAAGATCATTAAGGGAAGAAAAAGTAAAAAGACCGGGCCGATCACTCCGTCAAAACCATAATAGGTATATGAAGCCCTGGCGCTCAAGTTCCAGGGGAGGAGAAGATAGTCGACCGGGCTTTTGCCCATGCCGTATCTCAGTAATATTGTCCGGTAATCCGCCGCCCGGATAGCGTCCCATCCCGTCCCCCCGAAGAATGAATAAAGGAAGGGATAAAATGGATTGCCGGTAAAAATTAAATTTTTCAGGTACCAGGGAAGAGCCAGAATCATACTGCCCAGTGCCGCTAACAGGATCCAGCGTAAGCTTTTTTGGTTTTCCCGGCTGATAAACCATTCCCCTACTGCCAGCAGGAAAAGGATAGACGAAAAGATGAGGCCGGTATACTTGGCGGACATCACCAGACCCGAGAAGACGGATACCAGGACAAGCCCCTTGATATTCCCATCGCTTCTCCATCTCGGGTAACAACACACGGCCAGGACCAGCCAGAAACTCAGCCCCAGATCGATATACTCCCACGATGAGATCAGGGCGACCGAGGGAATGGTATAAAATATCAGCGCTCCCAGCGCCGCAGCCGGGCGCCCGAAATACCTCAACCCGATAAAATACAGTCCTGTCGTGACAAGAACACCAAAGACACAGTGGAGAAGTTTCGGATAAAACACACCTCCCCCGGCGAACCCGATCACATAGAGCATATCGATTCCGGCCGGTTGATTGGCAAGTACATTGCCCTCCAGCCGGACCAACTGATGAGTAAAGAGATATTCCCGGATCGACGGAAGGTGATAGCCGAGGGCGTCACCGGCATAAGGAGGGGTAAGAGAAGCGATTATATTAAGGATAAAGACAAAAAGCAGGATGCCGCAGGATAGAACCTCTAAGCGGGTAAAAGAGCGCGCCCCGGCCCTCCCGGCTAAAGGCAAACCATTTTCTCCGGTTCGCTTTCTCCACCGGATCCCGAACCAGACGAAGGGGAGAAAGAGGATAATAAATATGACCGGGCGATAGAGGAAGCCGCCCAGGCTGAGAAAAAAGATCAGGTAGGAGATAATACCGAATCCCAGCCCGGCCTGGAGCAGTACCTTCTCTCCTCGTGACCACCCCATGTTCAACAGCCGGGAGAAGAGCACCTTTCCCCATAACACGGCCGAGAGAAGGGTCAGGAGAAGGAGTCCCAATGAGATAATGATTTCCACCACGCAATCCATTTTGCCTGATTTTTATTCGCCCCATCCCGGATTATTCATCCCGTACACGGGATGAATAATCCGGGATATCAATTGTCGTTCAAAACGTTACACTTGGCAATCCCGGTCATGCGACTACCGCAGACTGTTCTTCCCTACCCGTTTTCCTCCGCTTTCCTCCTCAAAAGCTCAATCAATTCCGGGTCGCCAATCATCTTTTCAATTATTTCCATCTCACTCCGAGCCCGGTCTTCCTGGCCCAAACGCCGGTAGAGGAGAACCAGCCGGTAACGCGCGGAAATATGATTCCGATCGACCCGGAGCGACTCCCGGTAAACATCTTCGGCTTCCTCCCACCTCTCTAAGACCTCGTATACCTTCCCCAGTTCGTCATAGCTGTCGATCAGATAGGGCGCCAGACGAATCGCCGTCCGGAGTTCATCCCCGGCCTTCCCGGATGCTCCCTGCCGCTGATAGAGCCTGCCCAGGAGAAAATGCGGGCGGGCCAGACCCGGCTGGAGTTCGAGCGCCGCCAGGAGTTCTTTTTCCGCCTCCCCGGTCGCTCCCCGCTCAATCAGGGTCAGGGCCAGGGCCTGGCGGGCCCCGGCATCCCGGGGGAAGAGGTCCGCCATCCGGCGGGCGACTTCTTCGGCCTCGCTATAACGGCCCAGGTTATGATAGGCCGCCCAGAGGTTGTGATGGGCGTTAAAGCCGGGGTCGAGCTCGAAGGCTTTCCGGCTCTCCCGGACGGCCGCGCCATATTCCCCCCTTTCAATATACACGGTAGCCATGGCGTCGTGAAGAGAAGCGAGGTGGGGAGCTTTGCGCAGCGCGTCTCGCCAGAGGGTAAACGGGGTCAACCAGACCAGGTTCCGGGCATAGGTCAGCAGAACCAGGCAGAGAACGATCAGGGCGCCCGCGATCCCGAACCATCTGCCGGGGAGAATGCGCCCCAGAATGACCGGGAATGCCCAGGCGAAGCCGGCCAGCGCCAGGTAAAGGTGATGCTCGGAAACCAGGGGAAGAAGGACAATCACCGAGGAGGTGGGGAGCAGGGAGATCAGGAAGAAGAAGATACCGAAGGAGACAATCCGGGCGGAGCGCAGCAGCCGGACGGCGGCGATGATGACCGACAGCAATGCCAGGAATGAGACCGGAACGGCATTCTGGAAGACGAATTGCGAGACGGGAAAATCATAGTAGACGGTTTGACGGACGGGGAGAAAGAGGAGCCGCAGGTAAGTGAGCAAAACGCGGACCTGGGTGACGGCGTAGACCCAGCGCGAGAAGATCCGGGCCGCGCTGTCGGCCAGCCCCACCGAGGGGAGGCTGCTTTGCAGGTTGAGGGCGTAATAAAAGCCGGAGTTCCCGGTCCCCGCCGTCCGCCAGATGACGGCCGCGATGATGAGGGGGAGAGCGGCGAAGGGCAGCCACGCTTTCAGCTTCCGGCGCCACCCCTCCCCCGGCCCGAATAACAATTCCCAGAGGCCGAGCAGAAGCGGAAGCGCCGCCGCCCCTTCCTTGCTGAAGACCCCGAAAAGCCCGGCCAGCCAGGCTCCCCCGTAATTGAAGGGGGAGCCGCCCTGCCGCCCCCGGCAATAGAGATAGAGAGAGAGGAGGCAGGAGAAACCGCTCAGCCCGGCCCCCCGCTGAATGATATAGGTTACCGCCTGGGTCTGAATCGGGTGAGCTACGAATAATAACCCCGCCAGTACAGCCAGACGATTATCCGGAAGATAGACAGTTGAATTAACCTCTATTTTTTTCCGCCGCAGGCGAAAAAAAATAAGGTAGATGAGGCAGGCGGAAAGAATGTGCAGAAGGGCGTTGAACAGGTGATATCCGAAGGGGGCAAGACCGCCCGCCCGGTAATTGAGGGCCAGGGTCCAGAAGAGGAAGAAGCGGCTCGGCCAATAGCGGAAGATGGGACCGAAGTCCGTCCAGTCATAGAGGGCGGGATTGCGGGTGATATGGGGGACGTCGTCCCACTGGAAGGAGGCGGCCAGGCTGTTGAGGTAGATCACTCCTCCCAGGAGTAGGATGAGGAGAAAGGCGCCCCAGTGGTCTCGTGGTATGGCTCTCATTTCTTTTTCCGGCAGGATGCTGCTTCTTCGGAATCAGACCGATCGGTCGGATCAGTCGGATCGGTCGTATTATAGTTCTTTCCCATCCCTAATTTTTTCAACACCTCGAAATACAGCGCGCCGGTCTCGGCGGCAGCTTTCTCTTCCCCCAGCGCTCTCTGCGCGCGGGCTTTCAGGAGGTAGGAGTACGCCATGGCCGGATTTAAAGCTATCGCCCGGTCGCAGAGAGAGACTGTTTCAGGGTATCGCCCGGAACGGAAGGCGTGGTCGGCCAGCATGTGGTAGATCAGGTCGCTCCCGCCCTGCTGACGGAGAGCCTCGTTCCAGAGCGTTCCGCCATCACGCCAGAACCGGCAGCGATACCCGGTGCCGACAGCCAGGAAGACGGCGATCATAAAGCCGGAAAGGATAATCACCGCCTTGAGGCGTTTCACTTCCCCTGCCCGGGACAACAGGCCGCTGAAACCTCCGCTTATCAGGTAACCGGCCGCGGCCAGGGGAAGATACATAAACCGGTTGGCGGCAACCTCGATCCCGGCGAAGGGGATGAGGCGGAGGACGGGCAGGAGAGTGACTATAAAAAAACCGGTGCCGAAGAGAATATCACGGTTCTTTCCCCGGTTAGCGGAGAGCCAGACGGCCAGTAAACAAACCAGGAGCACGGAACCCGCGACCGAAACATCAAAGAAGGCTACTCTCGCCGGGAAAAGATAAACCGGGGAGAGCTGAACCGGCAGCAGGACCCGGATAACGTAAAATCCCAGGTTCCGGAAAAAGAGGAGCACGTTTTCACCGGACAGGCCGAGATGAGCGGCGCTTCCCGGATAGCGGGCGGTCTGCATCATCAGCGCGGGAACCCCAACGGCCAGAGCGAGGATGAAGAACGGAAGCAGGACGATCCAGTCTTTCTTCAATAATCGCCGGCGGAAGCAGGAGAGCCAAAGCAGTATTACCGGCGGCAGGGTCACCGCGGTGGTCTTGCAGAAAAGAGAAAGGATGAAAAAGATGATCGAGATGAGATAGAAGCGGGCCGATTGCCGGTTATGATAAAAGATGAAGGTTATTAAAGCGAGGAGGTAGAAAAACGCGAAGAGAAGATCTTTCCGGGCCGATATCCAGGCCACCGCCTGGACCTGGAGAGGATTGATCTCAAAGAACAGCGCCCCCGCCAGGGCCGCCGGGAGGTTTCTCCCGAGCAGGAACAGCAGAAAGAATACCAGCAGGGTGTTCGCCAGGTGCAGGAAGAGGCTATGAAGGTGATAAACGGCGGGCTGCAGGCCGAAAAGCCCGTATTCAACCGAGAAGAGCGCCGTCACCAAAGGGTGGTATTCACTGACCACCCGGGAGCGGAATATCTCCACCGTGTTCCGGAAAGACACCTCCCGGACCAGGGGGTTCGCGAGAAGCTGGGCGGGGTCGTCCCAGTTGGTGAACCCGTTCCGGAGCACGGGGAAAAAAGCCGACGCTCCCGCCGCCAGCAGAACGAACACACCGGCCCAGATATAACATCTTTTATTCCGGGCTGTATTTTTCAAGCTCATTGCTGTGGGAGGGTTTTTTAAGCCCGATCCCACGGCCCGGCCAGATCGGGGTTGAAAACCCCTCCCACAAGGCCGGGCCACTGTGGGAGGGCTTTTTAAGCCCGATCTATTCGAGATTAAATTTGCATCTCCAGTAAGGATACTCAGATGGCTTTTCAACCAACCCTTTTCTAACCGGGTTATAATAGCAATATAAGATTATCTGACGCAGAGATTCTTCTTTTCTAATACAATGGTCATAATAACCTTCCTGCCATAATGCGCCTTCCCGGTTCCATAATTTATTTATCTCTCTCGACGAATATCTTTTCCAAGAGTGCATTAATTGCTCAAGTGTATTTATTCCTTTAAGTGCAGCTACAAGATGCACATGATCGGGCATTATCATCACGCAAAATAAATCCCATTTATCATTATCTTCCAGCCATTGAATTGAATTAAATATAATTTCACAGCTGGCGCTGTCTTTAAATATGCTCTGTTGATCCCTGGTACGCGTTGTTAAAAAATACGCGTGGCCACTGCCAGACCATCGACCCTGGCGAAGCCAGCTTGAACCTTTCTCCGGATGGCGTTTTTGATTATTATTGTTCATTGATTAGATTCTCTTTCTAATCGGGGTTGGAAACCCCTCCCACAATCGCCCCTCGCTAATCGGGGTTTGGAAACCCCTCCCACAAGGCCGGACCACTGTGGGAGGGCTTTTTAAGCCCGATCCCAGGGCCCGGCCAGATCGGGGTTGGAAACCCCTCCCACAATCACCCAGTAAAAACCCCTCCCACGGATATGGCACTTAAAATTAAGGACGATTACTTGGCGGCGGACAGGTTTTGCCGGGCGGATTCCAGGTTCTGGTCCAGTTCCAGCGCTTTACGCCAGCAGCGGCGGGCGTCCTCTCCCCTGCCCCGGTTGGCGTAGATTACTCCCAGGTGGTCGTAGCCGATCGCGAAATCGGGATTAAGATAAACGGCTTTCCGGGCGTACTCTTCCGCTTCCTTCCACTGCCCCTGAGAGGCGTGGAAGCCCGCCAGATGATCGTAGATGACATGATCGTAGGGGGTGAGTTCAAGCGCCCGGCGGAATGCATCCAGGGCCACGTCGTACTTCCGTTGGAAAACATATATCTTTCCCAGTTCATAGGCGGCGGGAGCATAATCAGGGTTGGCCCCGGCCGCGAGCAGAAGGGTTTTCACCGATTCCTCCTCCATCCCCCGTTCCCAGAGGGCGAGCCCCAGGTTGGTGAGGATAACCGCCCGGTACTCATCCGGAGGTCGGCTTTCCAAGGCCTTCCTGAACTCCGCTTCGGCCACGGCTGGTTTGCGGCCGGACAGGTGAAGGCTGCCCAGGTTATTGAGGGCGGTAGCGCTGAGGGGTGATGTCCGGAGGACATCCTCCCAGAAAAGGCGGGGATCGCTCCAGAGGAAATTTTCCATCCGGATCAGCACCCCCCAGCAGACAAAGAGCAGAACCAGGCAGATGACCGATATGATTCGGGCGGATGCGTTTTTAAACCATCCCCAGGTTTTGATGATGAGAACAGCCGCAGCCAAACTGAAACCGGCCAGGGGCAGGTAGAGATACCGGTCGGCCGCCAGGCGGGGCTGGTTGATGGCATTGGCTACCGGGAAGAGGGCGAGGATGAACCATCCCCAGCCAAGCAGCAGAAGCCGCGACCGCCGGACGCAGCTGAGGATGATCATCGCCCCGGCCAGGGCGAGGGGAAAAAGAAAATTCTCCGGAAGGGCGAAGACCCCGTGAGAGAGGGGATACACGTAATCAAGGCAGAGGTTGACGGGAAGAACGGCCACCCGGAGATAATGGAGATAGGTGGCGGCAACGGCATTCACCGGGCCCAGCTCTTTTCCGGTTGAAATCATCATCCAGCCTTCCTTCTCCAGGAGGAAGAACCGGACAATCACCCAGGCCAGGCTGATGGCGATAAACCCCAGATAGAATCCCCTCCGGCGAGTGACCCCGGGAAAGCGCTCGACCAGAAACTGCAGGGCCAGCCAGAGGGGCAGTACCAGGGCCGGTTCCTTGCTGGCCAGGGCCAGCAGGTAGAAGACAAGTGAAAGAACGGTCCAGGCCCAGGGCCGCCGGGGGGACCGGGCCGCCCGGGTGGCGGCGATCAGGCTGAGCATAAACCAGAAGAACATCAGCGGGTCGTCCAGGAACGATACACAAGTGATGGTCTCAACGTGCGCCGGGTGGAGTGCGAAGAGGGCCGATGCCAGGAGGGAAACGGCGGAGCCGGCGTTCAGCAAACGCAGGTAGCAGAACAGGAGGATGACATTAACCAGATGGAGAAGCAGCTTGAAGAGGTGGTAGCCCCAGGGGTTGAGCCGCCAGAATGCGTACTGGATAAAATAAAAGAGAACGGTGACCGGTCGGAACCGCTTGGGTGAAAGCTTGTAATATTCGGACGTGAAGAGGCGGGGGATATAGGCGGGGTTCTTGATCAGGGCGCTCTCAACGATCTGATTGGCGTCATCGTAAATAAAAGGGACTTGAAAGGAGTTGCCGTAGGCGGCGACAGTCGCCAGGCCGATCAGCCCCAGACAGATCCATTCTTTTTTAAGATACCGGATCATCGGTTGCCGTTATCCCCCATCAGCCGAATCGCGGCCCGACAGAGTCGGGCAAGCCGGATGTTTACCCCGATATTTTTTCGGGGCCGCTCCCCCGGACCCGGAGATTTTACCGGGGGAGGCTTTCCAGGCCCGCTTTACCTGACTTCCGGCTTCTGACTCTACTTCTTCACCGATTCCAACCCCCGCCGCGCCCGGCGGGAACCGGGGTTCAGTTCCAGGGCTTTTCTGAAGGCATCCCCGGCCTCCGTCCAACGGCCCTGTTTCATGGCCGTCAGCCCCTTCCACTCCTGGAGGAAGGCGGGGCGGTTGACCTCCCGGTCCCGCCGCATATCGGGCGTCTTGATATTGACCAGGATCGCCAGCGCCAGTAGAAGCAGGAGATCGCGGCCCAGGACCGCCCATCGCCTCTCCCGGGCCCGGCGGCAGAGCTGCCGGACGGCGGCGGCGGCAAAGATCAAGAGCACGGGAGCGACGGCCAGGCGAAACCGCGGGATGACGTAGATCAGGAGAGACGAGATCAGGTACGAGGCCAGGTAGAGGTAGAGGATCGGACCCGCGGCCCGCGGCCGGGCGATGATGACCCCCAGCAGGGCGATGGGCATGAGAATCGCCGGGGCGATGAAAGGGAAGATCCGGG
The DNA here is from genome assembly GCA_043804695.1 of PVC group bacterium. GTDB lineage: Bacteria > Auribacterota > Erginobacteria > Erginobacterales > Erginobacteraceae > CAWGIE01. Next base: position 8,791 of record JAZDIV010000062.1, read on the forward strand.
CGTGATTCGCCCTCTCCATCACTTCCGGGACATCGTGCGGCTCGTACCCGTTCGCCAGCGCCAAAAGCTTCTTCCCCAGAAGCCGCAGATAGCGCCCGGGGTGTTGACGGATGAAAAGGAGCCCCTCCTGGAACCAGAAAGCCGAACCTTCCCCATGTTTCAGGTCCCGGCCGGTTCTCTCCCGGGCGATCTCCAGACTGAAGAGATGCTCCAGGTAACTGAGCTTCCCGTCCCCCGGGCGGGCGTAATAGGCGATGGTCCGCTCCTCCAGTTCGGGGGGAGGGCTGAAGTCAAATCCCATCGCGCGCGGGTTGTTGCCGCTGTAAAAGACCCAGCCCCCGCTGGCCGTCACCGGGATAAATTCGCCGCTGTTGGCGTAATTGAAAAGCGTTACAGGAAGGACAACCAGGGCAACCGGAATCAGGAGAAGGAAGATTCGTCGGATCCTGGTTCCCCATTTTCCGCCGATCGGTTGGCCTGCCACAACCCTGTGGGAGGGCTTTATAAGCCCGATTTCCCAGCCACTGTGGGAGGGGTTTCCAACCCCGATTCTCAGCCTGGCCGAATCGGGGTTAGAAACCCCTCCCACAATTCGCTTCGCCGAATCGGGGTTGGAAACCCCTCCCACAATTTGCCCGGCGGGATCGGGGTTGGAAACCCCTCCCACATTTCGCCGCCGCGAAACCCCCGGCATCAAAGATATAGGGGCCCCGGAATTCACTACCAAATATGGAATCACAAGGAGAAGGAAGATAACGGCATTGGGCCGCGAGATGATGCTTAAACCAATAAAGAGACCGGCGCCGGCAATCCAGGATGCCTTTCCCCCGCTCCCGGCCGGGACGAGGCAGATGAGCGCCGCCAGGTTAAAGGTTACCACCCAGATCGCCGGGAGAAAGCTCGTTCCGTAGATGACAAACGGCCCATAGAAAACCGCGGCCAGGGCGGCGATATAACCGACCTGGCAATTGAAGCAGAGCCGCCCCAGCCGATAAATAAGCCAGCAGTTGAACGCCCCCAGGAACGCCTGCAGGATCTGCAGATCAAGAATATTACGGCCCGTCCATTGCCCTGCTGCCAGGAAAACGATGTAGAAAGGACTGGAATAAAACACCTCAATCTGAGGAGTGATCACGCCCTGGAGTCTGAGCGCCAGTTCCCAGTACTTGAAAAAATATACCAATGGATCAAAAATATAAAAAAGCGCCGACAGCTGTACAGCCAGCGCCAGGAGGAATATCAACAAGGGATATAAATTTTTATGCGCGTTCATACATTAAAATATCTCCTCCTCCCCGTTGAAATGGGGAGGAGGAGATATTTTACGGTAGATGAATTGCGGGCGCCAGGGATATCCGGTCACCGGGTAAAATACCGGGGCATCTCCGAAGATCGTTCCCGTCCTTGCGTAGCGGCTCTTCAGCAGCCCCGGGAACCAGTCCTCCCGATCGAGGATGATATAGTCATATCTGCCTTCCCGGATCGCCCTTTCAAACTCTTTCAGCCAGAGCCGGGCGGGGTCCCCTTCCCGGTCTTTCATGGCCAGCAATAGATCGAGGACCGCGGTCCAGTGGGCGGACGATTCCTTCCCGGCCAGTCGCGGCAGGTATCCGTGAAAAGGGAGCAAAACATCTCCCTCCACGCTTTTTATATATGCGATCAGGATGTCACCGGCCTGCCGGTCGGTATCCCGGGGGATACGGGCGGCCGGAAGATAGCCAAGCATGATGAATTGAACCGCCAGGCAGAGGCCCACCGCCGGCCCGGCGATGACCGATCCCCTACCCTTCCCGGCGGATACTCTCCCCCACGTCCACCCGCAAAGGAGCGCAAAGGCGAACGCCGCGGGAAGCAGTGTGTTGACATAGCTGTTTACGTTACCCCTTCCCACCAGGCTGACCAGGAATAGACTCGCCCCCAGGAGATAATAGAGCATCCCCGGGACTCCCTCCCGGAGCGGCCGGCGGTCTTTCAGGAGAAGCAGCGGTGAGACCAGGCTGAGCCCGAACATCACGGGGAACGTTCCGATGATATCCCCGTACAGAAAATCACGGACCTGGTCCATCCGGATGGCATGCCGGGAGGAGAGGAGGAAAACGTAATAGACATACCAGCCTCCGTAACACGCATTCAGGAGAAGGGTACCGCCGCCCGCGAAGAGCGCCAGGGCTCCCAGGTAGAGGAGAAACCGTTTCCATCCGGCAGAGATATAGTAGACCCCGATCGCCAGGGCCGGGGCCAGCGCCACCTGCTTGGTAAAAAAGGCGGCGGAGAGCAGCACCGCGGTTAGAATGGGCGCCCAGAGGCCGGAATCGCGTCGACCGGCAACAAAAGCTCCGAGCGCGATCCAGAAGATGAAAAGGCTGTCCACCCGGGCGATATCCATCCAGGAGCCGGTCGCCCGGTAGGCGGCCGCGAATAACCCGGCGGAAAGAACCCCCGCCGAAACCAGGTTTGTCTCCCGCTTAATAATAGCGTAGAGGAGAACCATGGTTCCGAAAGAAGCCAGAAGAGAGACCAGGCGGGGCGCTAAAAACCCCAGGCCGAAGATGCGCATCGCCGCGGCGCTCAGCAGAAAATAGAGCGGCGGGTAAATAAAGGGGACGTACTGGAGATCCGGCTCACGATAAAGGGGGCTGCCGTTCAACAGCTGCCCGCATTCATCGACAATCGCCCCTTCCATCCATTCCAGTTCATAGGGATAGGCAATCCGGTGAAGAGCGGTCCAGAGGTAGGCGGCGATGGCCAGGGCGGAGAGAAGAATGAGGATGTGACTGAGGATGGAAAGGAGACGGGAAAAAAATTTGGGGCGAAGGCTGTATTGGTTATAGAATGGTTGTGGCTTGGTAGCCATTGAACTTTCTCCCCTGCCGCGTAAGGCGGCAGGGGCCGTTTGTTATTTTTAGTGCTTGGTGGTAGCTTTTAAACTTTCTCCCCTGCCGCGCAAGGCGGCAGGGGCCGTTTGTTATTTTTAGTGCTTGGTGGTAGCTTTTAAACTTTCTCCCCTGCCGCGCAAGGCGGCAGGGGCCGTTGTTTAGACCCCCGTGGACTTGTGCCACGGGTGAATCAGTTCAGCAGCTGCCAGCCCTGCTCCCGGCCAGACCCCTGCCGGCTTGTCCGGCAGGTGAATCAGTTCACATGCTAAAAGCCCGTCCCCCCTCATAAGACCTCCGTGGCCTTGGCCCCCCCCGAGACTGCGAAGCAGTTTTTCGGGGTGCCACGGGTGAATCAGTTCAGCAGCTACCTTCTGACAGCCCCCATTGTATATTCCCCGAACGTCCCAACGTAGTAATTATATTCCCAGATACGACGTTGCCCCATTAAATAGGCCAGATTATTTTGAAATGCCAGCGCAATATCTTCCGGGGACTGCTCCACGTTGCCCCGGATCGCGATATGCAGATGATCCGGCATGGCGGAAAGAGTAGAGATTGTATACCCTTTCTTCTCCGCGGTCCGCCGACAGGCAGTGACTAAATCAGCACCTCTTCTGCCCCACCCCATCCGATAGCGTTCGGCAACAACCAGGACCAGGTGAAGGTTATACCAGTAACTGCCGCTTCCGGTCTGTACAGGTTGAGAAAGATCAACGGATGGATCGTTTATGGCCTCATTTTTCAGCTATTTTCGTAACGCATATCGGCCAATTTCTCCCGAACCAGTTGTTTCCCGATGTAAGCTTCGACAACCTCCCGGGTATTCCGTCCGATACTTCGAACCGCAAGTTTACGGCTGAACTGGACGGGTTTCCCGACCAGGCGAAAAGCGTGCTGGAGACGGCCCTTGACCCGGGTTGCCAGCAGGAGAGGTGAGATTTGCGGCGTGGCGCTGAATGTTAATAAGATCCGCCGATCATCCCAGAGATGCTCAAGGAGACGGAGACCGTCTTTTTCCCAGTGTCCGGTCAATTCCTCCAGGAAAGGATGCGATGGTTGCGGGGGGAAAGTGTCCCGGGAAGGCCATCCGGTCCAGCCGTAACGAAGGTGGTAGGCAGGATGGAGATTATGGGGGGTATAAAGTGGTTGCGGTTTTATAGCCATTGAACTTTCTCCCCTGCCGCGTAAAGCGGCAGGGGCCGTTATGTTTGGTGCTATGTGTTAGCTGCTGAACTTTCGCTCCCCGACGATAAACGTCGGGGGGGCGTAAACCCCTGCCGGCTTGTCCGGCAGGTGAATGAGTTCTTACGCTAAAGTCCCGTCCCCCCACCACAAGACCCCCGTGGCCTTGCGCCACGGGTGAATCAGTTCAGCAGCTATCAAGAGCCCCCCGGACACCTGCCGGCAAACCCCATCACTTTTACCCGCCGAAGCTTCAGCGAAGGCGGGCCATTATTCCACCACTCCATCACTCCATTGTATTTCATACACCACCATCTTGGGGAAGGTGTTGGCGACCTCCCGGTAATGGACGCGGTAGATCTCCGGGCGCTGCATCATGCCGAACAAGGGCCGGAGCCCGAGCCGCGGGTCGCCGAGTATCCCGAGGTTCTCGAAGATCCAGCCGGGGGTGGTCTGGAGTTCGACCATCGCCAGGTAGGCGGCCCCCCGTTCTTTCAGGTAGTCGACCACCCGTCCTTCCCGGAGGTAGCCGGCGAAATCACGATCCACCAGCCCCCCCAGGTCGATAACCTCGGTCCGGGGGGAGAAATATTTCAAGGCCCCGATATCAAAGGCGGCCAGGCGGCTCTGTTCGGGGAGCTCCCGGTCGATCCGGCGGGCCACGGCGACATGGACATCGTTGATGTGCCGGACGGAAGATGAATACACTTTTCTCCACTTCAGGGTGGAACCGAGATCGAGGAGAATGATCGCGGCCAGAAGAACAGTCGGCAAAACTCCGGGCCGGGCTCTGATCCGGCCCCCGCCGGGACCGGCGGCCCGGACCAGCCAGCAGGCGGCCGGAAGGAAGAGCATAATCCAGAAGAGGAGAAAGTTGATCGCCTGGTAACGGCCGGCCTGGCTCGGGCTGGGGAGCATGACGATATACACCAGGTTGTGCCCGGCCGCCCAGAGCAAGAGGAGGAACAGACCCGAGATGCGTCTTCTTCCCTTCCGGGCATTCTGAAGGATAAGCCGGAGCGAGCAGAGCGCCAGCAGACCGGCCCCGCCCCAGAAGACAGCCAGCAAAGGCCCCTGCTGAAAAGCGGGCGGGAGGAGGCTGATGGTCAGTCCGTACCCCCAGAGTCTGAGATAGGCGAGCGGCCCCCTCCCCCCGGCCGGGACCGAGAGCCACTTCCTTCCGGAAAAGGTGGTCGGGAGAAGAGACCCGCTTACGCAAAGGTTCTTCAGCAGCTCGAGAATTAAAAAAAGAGCCGGGATGAGGAGAAGGGGAAGGATGGGGCGCAGAGCGCAGAGCGCAGAGCGCAGAGCGCCTGGCGCAGAGCGCAGAGCGCCTGGCGCAGAGCGCCCGGGGCCGGTTTTCTGACCGCTGTGGGAGGGCTTTTCAAGCCCGATTCCCCCGACATGCTGTCGGGGATCGGGGCCCCGACAGATACTGTCGGGGCAAGTTAAAAATTTACCCCGAAATATTTTCGGGGCCCCTCCCACATCCGGCCTTCCCGCCTCCCCGGATGCGTCCCGCCGGGACTCGATAATCGCGGCATAGACCAGGGCTATCCCCCAGAGGACGATGCCCTCAATCCGGGTAATCAGCAAAAAGCCGAGCGCCCCCCCCGCCCACCGGTATCGGCCCCGGCTCAAACAGAAAATGGCGAAGACTCCGATCGCCAGAAAGGCGGTTGTCTCCATCCCCGAGAGGCTGTACCAGATCAGCGGGCCGCAGAGGAGAACGAGGAGCGATATAAAAAAAGCCAGCAGGTGGGGGAGCATGGCGTAAGGCGCATAGGGCATAGAGCATGGCGCATAGGGCATAGAGCATAGAGCATAGCGCCCTAGCCCGATTCCCGGCTTCCCCCGGATCGAGGTTACAAACCTCTCCCACAATCGGCCGGCACCGAGGGAGGACAGCCCTGGCCCAATTCCCGGCCCCGCTGGATCGGGGTTGGAAACCCCTCCCACAATTACCCCTCGCTGATCGGGGTTGGAAACCCCTCCTACAATCGCCCCTCGCTGATCGGGGTAAAAAACCTCTCCCGCGGATAACAGAAATCGGTAGACAAGGAGCCCCGTCATTGCCGCGAGGGAGAACTGGGCGGCGCACCCTAAAAAGATGCTCCAGCCGACAACGGAAAAACCAAAGGACCGGCCCAGGCTGAGGAGAAGGAACCAGAGGGTGCTGGTAAAGCCGATCGAGGGCCGGCCGGGGTTAAAAGCGGTCTCCCCGCCGGAGACAAAATTCCGGGCAAAAACGGCATAGATCCAGCTGTCGTCGAGGGGGAAACCGGGGGCATTGCCGGCCAGAAACGGGAAGGCACCGGGGAGGAGCGGCGCGATAAAGGACCAGATAATCGCAAATTCAACCAGGAGGAGCAAAAAGATCCGGAATCGCTTTTTTCCCGCAGTCCCCACTTCTCTGACTTGCGCAAGCAGTCCTCTCACATCCCCCAGTGATTGTATATGTAATAGGCCATGAACAGGAAAAAGAGCCCGACTGTGGTCAGGATCACTCCCACCGAAATCCGGTACTTCAACGTCTTGTGGTCGGTTGAGACAATCTGGTTAAGCAGCGAGCTCAATTTCACCAGCGCCCCGGGCGCGATCAGAAACATGACCCCCGAGCTCAGGGCGACAAAACCGACCAGTATAAAAGCAGTCATCTCCGGCTCCTTTTCATCGCTTTGGTAAGCACCCTGCCTCCGAAATCACCCTTGTTCCCTTCCTTCTCCTCCATCGTACTCCCGTCTTCTTCTCCCTCCGCTTCCGGCTGGGGAGGTTCCGGCTCCTTAGCGCTCTTGTAAAGATACGACCGCACCTGGTCGTCCTCGACATAGCGGACGTCCTCGAGCGCGTCGGGAGGAGACTTCTCCAGCATGAGCTTCTCGTAAGGGGAGATCTCGAAGTCTTCCGTAACGATCCGGGCGGTGATGAAGATCAATATGTTTGTTTTTTCCAGCTTGGTATGTTCTTCCTTGAAGAAGTAACCCAGGATCGGGATATCTCCCAGGAGGGGGATCTTGTCCTCCTCATCAACAGAACGGCTATCGATCAAGCCTCCAATAACGATGGTATCTCCGTCCGGAACGGTCACATTGGAATCGGTACCCCTGGTGTTGATGACGGGATAGGCGGAATCTACGAACCCTTGACCGTAAACAAATGCCGGGGCCCACCCGTCCTGGATGCTGACCTCGGGGTGGATGATCATATTGATTCCCAGCGTTCCGTCCCCCATTCTTCTTACCTGCGGTATTACCGCGAGAAGGATGCCGATCTCCTTCCATTCCTCGAGCGAGGTCCCCCCCACCCCGTATTCGCCGACCTCCGTCTTGAGGATCGGGAATTCCTTGCCGATGAATATCTTCGCCCGGTAGTTCTCATGGACGAGAATCCGGGGATTGGAGAGGAGGACGATATTCGAATCCGTCTTCATCGCGGAGAGCATCAGGTTGAAGTCGGCCGCGTTCAGTATCGCGCTGTAGGTCTCGCTGGCGGTTGAAAGCTTGGTCAGGGTATCGGAGATGCCGTAGAGATAATCATCGAAATTGCGCTTGGTCTCGGAATCTTCGATCCGGGTGTAGAATTCATCGGCCCAGCCGGATGTCCGGACGTCGTTGCCGACATTCGCCCGCCAGGCGACGTTCTGCTGGAAGGGGCCGCCGGTTTCACTGTCTGGTATGGTGTAATCATACAGGTCGGGGATCTTGATCGATCCCCCCCCGCTTGTGGGATAGCCGCTCCCGGAGTAACTCATCCGGCCGGACGTATCACCATCTTTCGCCTCTCCCCGGTCATATTCCTTGGTATCCTCGCCCTCCACCCAGGTTCTTTCCTTCTCGTATCCACTCCCCCAGTCATGGGTGTCTTTATCGGTAGAGTCCGATGTCCGCCGATAGCTCTTCCCCAGTATCGCCTGCATGTCATTTGCGCCGACGTTCCACTGGTTAAGCGCCTCCGTCCAGTTGATCCCGAGGCGGAACTCATGTTTGACCGGGACCTCCAGAATCTTGGCGTCGATCAGGATCTGACAGGGTTTCTTGTCGATCTCCTTGATTACGGGGTCGAGCCGGTTGAGAACGGTGGCAATGTCCTGAATAATTAATGTCTTGGAGCGGCTAAATTCCTCTGCTTCCTCTCCCTGCATGGCAGCGATTTTGTCGGCCAGGCTCCATTTAAACCCCTTGAATTGCTGGGTTTTTAACACCATAACCTTCCCACGGGGTGAAAGCAGTGTCTGGATCGCCTCTTTGGCGTCGGTGGCATCGATATGCTGCAATTCGAAGACTTTTACCACCAGCGGCTCCGCCTGCTCCTCGGCCTGCCGCTTCTTCGCTTCCTCCATCGCCTTCTGGGCGCCGGCGGCCTCCCGGGCGGCGTCGGCCGTCGTCTCCGCCTGGATCTTCTCCAGCGAGGTCACCCGGAGGATATTCCCGCTTATCCGGTACCCCAATTCCAGATCCACCAGTATCGTCTGGAGCGCGTCGATGATCTTCACATCGGTAAAATCAACCGTGACCTTCCCCTGCACTTCCGGGGCCAGGGTCACGTTGAAGCCGTAGGCTTTGGCCAGGCTCCTCAGGACCACCCGGATGTCCTCATCAACGAATTTCAGGCTCCCCCGCTTCTCTAACTGCTCTTGCAGCGATAAACCGGCCGCGGCGGTCGGGGGAGCGATCGGCAGCTCTTCTTTCAGCGGGACGGGAGCTTCCACCGCGGGCGGTTCCGGGGTGATTTCTCCTTCGGGAGAGCCGGGGATGAGATCGGCCGGAGGGAGATCGAGCCCGGCGGCCGGAGACTCCCCGGCCGGGGCCCCGTTCTCCCGCATCTCTTTTTTGATCTCCTCCATGGCCAGGATCAACTCGTTGTCCATCGTCGCGGCGCCGTAAAGGAACGGGGGCGGAACCAGCATCATCGCCATCGAGAAGACCACCAGCAATATCGGCAGATCGGTTATCTTTTTCATTTAAAATCCTCAGGCAGGGCGAGTATATAGGTTTGGCCGTCTTTTTCCAGCATAATCCGGTAAGTTTCCACATTTTTCAATAGATAACCTTCAAACTCCTCTCCCACCCCCACCGGCTCGCTGTTGATGATGGCGGCCCGGCCGGGGATGATCCCGGTCAGCTTGAAATCTTTCCAATCCTCCGGGCCCCGTTTGTTTTCCTTGACCGGCGGGGGGCGAAAGGGGTCCCTTTCCCAGGGCCCCTCGGCGATGGTCCGCTGTATCCCGAGCAGATTCTCGTCAAGAGGAGGAAGTTCACCGGGGGCCGATCCGGTAACATTCACTTTAACCGGAGCCTTAACCGGCGCCTCCTCCGTCGTTCCCCGGGGGGGCGCTTTCTTTTTTTTGGCGACGGTGCTGAGGCTATTGTAAAGAATGAAACCCAGAACCGGGATCAGGATGCCAATAATGATGATCTCTTTCTTCTTCTTGTCCACTATTTTTTCCTCCGGAAAAAATAGATTATCGTTAATCAGAATGATGCTTGCACTTACATCGCCCAATAAAAAGTTATGCAACAATTCTGAGTTAATAAACCGGCGGCCAAACTGCCGGAAAAACTAAACCTTGGTCCCGGCTATTTTTTCCCTCCGGGAAAAAATAGATTTGAACTAATCCTATAACCGCGATCAATTTATGTTCGTTACAGCCAACTGTTCTTACCATAAACGAAGCAGTTTCACCGCTTCGTTTATGAGCCGTTGATCCGGCTCAGATATGTCGTCAGCTGCATCTCCACCCGGAGGTCGGAGCTGCCTTCTTTCCTGACCGCCGCGTTCTGGTCTTCGGTGATGGTCAGGCCGGTGATAAAGATAAACATCGGGGAAGTGGCAATGCTGTTCAGAAACTCCCCCAGCACTCGATAGGGGCAATACGCGATAATATCGATTTCATATACCCGCAAAGCGCTCAGTTCGTCTTCAACCTTTTTCTCGGCGGTGTCTCTCTTCGAGATCTTTAGCTCCGCCTTCCGGGCGGCATCGGTAATCGTCTGGTAGACCAGCTCGATCGTTCGCGGGTACTGAACCTCCAGCCGCTCCAGCTTTTCGCGGGCGGCCGAGATCTCGGCCTGGACTCCGGGGAGGGCGGCCTGTTTCCCCTGGATTTCGGCGATCTGCCGGTCGAGCGCCTTCGCTTCCTCCTGCAGTCTCTCCAGCTTTCCCGAGACCGGGTCGTAGAAAGCAAACCGGAAGAGGACCAGGAGGAGGATAACCCCGAACAAAATGCTCAACACTTTCTGGGTGTAATTCATTTTAAATTTGCTCGCTGGGCTCGCAAATTTATTGGACCATTGGATCAATCTTGCTCACAATAAAAAAAGATTGCTAACGTTTCTCGAATTAGTTTGTAGTCAACTATTCTTAACAAAACGGTAATCCCTTGTTGTCATCAAGCGCAGGCTGCGCATTTCGTTTTGGTTATTTTCCTTCGATAATTTACTGACCGCAACTTCGTTGCGGTCAGTAAACTAAAGTACAGCTGAAACTGAACGTCCCCCGCTCGATATCCTCGGAGATCTTCTGCACCTCCTTGAAAAAAATTGAGTTCTCCACCTGGACGATAAACTGGGTCACCCCCGAATGGAGGGACGACTCCGGGTCAAGCACCCGGCCGCTGCAAAGAATGCGCTGCGGTACCGCGTCCTTCACGGTCATAATCCCGGAGATGACCATGGAGGGGGGCGTGATCCGGCTGAACTCCTTCAGGATGCCTCTCCAGTTCGGCTGGCGAAGGGAGGAGGAGAGGCCGACCTGCTCCCGGGCGTTCAGCTGCTTCTGCAAGCCGGCCAGGACGTTGTAGGGGGCCAGGTCTTCTTTCATCCCGTTCAGCTGCTTCTGTTTCAGCGCGACGACCTGCTCCTGCCGGGGGATCAGGGCGGTTTTGGAGCGATAAAAAATATAACTGGTCACGAAAAGGGCGGCGACCGGGATGATGATCAGGATCTTCCGGCGGAGAATCTTCTGGAGGATCTTGTCCAGGGGCGGGATGAAATTTATCTCCCACCTCCGGCTCGCGGAGAGCGCGGCCGCCCGGGCCAAACGCGGGAAAAGATCGCGGATCTCCTGCTCGGAAGCGATCGAGCCGTGAAGCCTGATCCGTTCCCGCAGCCCCAGCACTTCCACCGGCGGGCGGAGGCGCTCCTGGAAGAACCGCGCGAAGCCGGGCATCAGCGCCCCGCCGCCGCAGAGGAAAATCCGCCCTACCTCTTCTTTCCGGTATAACTGATGGTAATAATCGAGCGACCGCTTGCTCTCCTGGACGATCTTTTCCACCACCGGCCGGACCATCCCCCCGACCTGCAGGATCGTCAGGTTGTCTTTCAGGGACTGGGCGCCGGCGGCCTGAAAGAGGTCCCTGGTCTTCTTGATCTCTTCCGCTTCCTCCCAGGAAAGGTTGTTTATGGTTCTGAAGGTCTTGCCGGCCTGGATGACAGCCTCCGTGATCTGCCTTCCCCCCGTATCGAACTCCCGGCTGAAATAAAGCTGGGATCCCTTATAGATGGAGACGAGGGTGTAGGATGAGCCAACATCGACAATCGCCGCGGCAGCCGTTTCATCGCATTCGAGGGCGGAGCGCAGGAAATCTTTCCAGGCAAAAGGGAGAGGAAGAAGGGCGGCGATTTGCAGGCCGGCCTGCTGCAAAACGCTGAGGACGCGGCTGACGGTCTCCCGGGTGGCCGCGGTGACGATATAATTCAGCTTCCCCCCCGGTCGGTCAGTCTCTTTTTCCACGGCCGACTGCTGAATCAGCGCCCGGTCGATTGTGAAGGTCACCCGCCTTCCCGTTTCCAGGCGGCAGGCGCTCTCCAGTTCCGACTTCGGCATCCGGGCCAGCTGGATCAAGCCGGTGCTCACCTGATCGCCCCGGAGCGAACAGATCACCCCGTTCCGGGAGGCTCCGGTTTCGGCGAAAAGTTCTTTCAGCCGCCGGGCGAAGAATTCATTCTCAAAGAGATTCTTCCCGCCCGCTCCCGCCTGGAACTCCTGGACGGCGTAACCGCCCACCTCCCATCCTCCCACAACCGGGTAGAGCTGAACCATCTTGATCGAGGAGGAGCCGACATCCAGGCCGATAAAAGCGTTCCGGCGGTTCGGGAAATCCCCTCCCGAGATCAGGCGGGCGACATTCGGCGCAAGGGGGGAGATGGGAGGAGGCGGTTTATCACTCTGATCGCCGGCGGCGGACCGGGGGAGCGGCTCTTCAGCCGGCGGGGAAACCGGTTCCCGGCCGGCGGCCGGCTGATCCTCCCGCCCGTTGTCGATATCCTCCAATCCGGCAAAGATGGAAGAGATGTCTTTCTGCAGCCCCGATTTTTTCTTTTCTTCAGCCATTATTCAAACCGCCCGCCCGGATATAAATTAGCGCCTGCGGCGCTACTTGGTTACGGTTACGGTGACGAGGCCCGTTTCGTCTGCCGGTTACGGTTACGTGCGCCCAGCGAGGCGGCCGTTACCATTACCCTCACCGATACGGGCATCGTTACCGTTGCCGTTACCATTTTTAAAATTCCCAAGCAGGAACTTAGCGCTTCGCGCTAACTTCGTAGCGGCGACCTTCAGGTCGCCACTATCTGGCAGCCTAAAGAGGCTGTCCGACAATTCAGATTTTAGGCATTTTAGAGGTCATTGCGAGGAGCGAAGCGACGAAGCAATCTCATCATTTTGGATAAGAGGTGGTTATGAATGAAAAAATAGATTGCTTCGCCCCTCCGGGGCTCGCGATGACATTTCAGGGGTTGTCGGACAGCCTCTAAAGGCTGCCGCTACGACATTTATTGAAATTCCGGAATCTGATTTTAATAATGTCGGCGCGCCCTCGGCGTCTTCCGGGTGCCGGCCGGCTATCATCTCCCGGATTTCATCGGCCAGGTTTTTGTAATCTTTCGCCCCCCGGGAACCGGGGGCGTAGATATGGATCGGCTCATTGGCGCTGGGGGCTTCCGCCAGCTTGGAGTTCACCCGGATCACCGTCTTGAAGACCCGGGAGCCGAAATAATCTCTCACCCCCTGAAGGACATCCCGGCAGATGGCGGTCCGTCCATCGGAGAAAGTCGGCAGGATCCCCAGGATCGCCAGGCGAAAATTAAGACGGCTCTTTACGATGTTGATGGTCTGAAAGAGCAGCTTCATCCCTTCCAGGGCATAATAATGGGCCTGGATCGGGATCAGAACCTCGTCCGCCGCCGCCAGGGCGTTGACGGTCAGGAGGCTTAACGAAGGCGCGCAGTCGATTATTATATACCGATACCTCTCGATGATGGAAGCGATTTTGTTCTTCAAGACAATCTCTCTCCCCAGCATATTCGCCAGGTCGAGGTCAGCGCCGGAGAGGAGGATGGTGGCGGGAATGATTTCGAGATCGAAGACTCCGGTCGGGTAGACCGCCCCGGCGGCCTCGAACTTGTCGTCAATCAAAACCCGGTGGATAGTCCTTTCCGGGTCGGCCTCGATGCCGAGGCCCAGGGTGGCGTTGGACTGGGGGTCGAGATCGATCAGCAGGGTTCTGGCCCGGCCCGCGGCCAGGCAGGCGCTCAGGTTGACGGCCGTGGTGGTCTTGCCGCACCCGCCTTTTTGATTGACGATGGCAATGATCATTTTAAAATTTTTCTTCGAAAAATTTTAGTGGACCACCGACTGATTCAGTCGGTGGTCCGCTGGTTAAGCTAAACTAAATTGCACATCAATAATGATCAATTACCGCTACGTCGTGATATGTTGGACTCAAACTGATTCTCTAACCTTCATCAATCTGTCTTTATGACAAACAAAATAATACTATAACAATAAATTTGCCCCGTTTTTGCGGGGCAAATTTATATTAGTCTTCCATCAGGTTATCCGGGATGTCCTTGAAACTGTCCGCGTTCTTGACGTAGATGAGGGCGTCGGCGTAGCGGACCTTTCCGCTCAGGACCAGCTCCTTCAATGACTGGTCCATGCTCTGCATCCCGTACTGGGCGCCGGTCTGGATCTGGGTGGGGATCTGATGAGTCTTGTGCTCGCGAATCACGTTCCTGACCCCGGCGGTCCCGATCATGACCTCGGTCGCCACCACCCGGCCCTTTTCATCCTTCAGGGGAAGAAGAATCTGGGCCATGACCCCCTGGAGGCACCCGGCCAGCTGGACCATAACCTGCTTCTGCTGCCCGGGGGGGAAGACGTCGATCAGGCGGTCGATCGTCTGGGCGGCGTCCGGGGTGTGGAGGCTTGAAATAACCAGGTGGCCGGTCTCCGCCGCGGTCAGGGTGGTGGAGATGGTCTCCAGGTCCCGCATCTCCCCGACCAGGAGGACGTCCGGGTCCTGGCGGAGGACGTGCTTGAGGGCGGAGGCAAAGGAATGAGTGTCGGAGCCGACTTCCCGCTGCTTGATGATGCTCTCCTTGTTGACGTGGAGGTACTCGATCGGGTCTTCCGTGCTGATAATCAGGCAGCGACGCTCCCGGTTGATCAGATCGACCATCGCCGCCATGGTGGTGCTCTTCCCGGTCCCGGTCGGGCCGGTGATCAGGACCAGCCCGTTCGGCTTGCGGGCCAGCGTCCAGGCCGCCTGGGGCAGTCCCAGGGTGTCGATATGGGGCACCTCCATCGGGATGACGCGGAAGGCCGCCTCCACGCACCCTTTCTGCATGTGAACGTTGACCCGGAACCGGCTGATCCCGGGGATATAGAGGGAGATGTCCAGCTCGAGGTCTTTTTCGAAGCGCACCTTCTGGCTGTCATTCAGGATCCCGTAGATGAGGGACTTGGTGCCATCCGCGGAAAGGGTGGGGAAATCGGTGTGGATCAGGTCCCCGTCGATCCGGATAATGGGCGGTTCGCCGGTGGTGATGTGCAGGTCGGAGGCTTTCTTGTTGACAACGAGTTCTAAGATTTCCTTCAAGTGCATAAAATTTTTCTCCGAAAAATTTTATTAAAATGTAACGCCTCCGGCGCGCAATAAAGACTATAGTATGTTGTTAGATTCAGCAGATTGCGCAACTTTTGCCGGACTATATAGCGGCATTCAGAACAGGGGTGCGATGCTTAATATCAAGAA
>JAZDIV010000063.1:0-39823 GCA_043804695.1 PVC group bacterium
AATCAGGCATATCTCGTCGGCATAACTAATTCGACCGATTTTCCCACCCGCAACCCGTTTCAAGCCGGGAACGGCGGAGGAAGCACCGACGACGCCTTTGTCGTCAAGCTTTCGTCTTCCGGTTCCACCGCGGTCTATTCCACCTACCTCGGGGGGAGCACAAGCGAAACGGCTTACGGCATCGCCGCGGATGACCACGGCAACGCCTACGCCGTCGGCCGCACCAACTCCAGCGACTTTCCCACCAGCAACGCCTACCAGGCGAGCTGGTCGGGCGTGGGCTACGACGCCTTCGTCACCGCCTTCAACGCCTCGGGGCAGGGGCTCCTCTTTTCCACCTACCTCGGGGGGAACAACACCGACTACGGCTATGGAGTCGCCCAACTCTCCGGGCCGGATGTCTTCGTGACCGGCTACACTCTCTCCACCGACTTCCCGATCGCCAATTCCTACCAGTCCAGCCGGATGTCCTCGGCCAACGACGCCTACGTGACTAAATTCTCCCTGGTCTGCTCTTTCACCTCGCCCACACCGACCCCGTCCGTCACCCCGACGCCGAGAGTAACACCGACGCCAACCGCGAGCGCGACGCCAACGCCAACCGCGACCCCGACGCCGAGCGCGACCCCGACACCGAGCGCGACCCCGACGCCGACACCCCGGGAGACACCAACCCCGAAAAAGACCCCGACGCCGATCACCACCCGCACCCCCTCCCCCACGCCTACCTGCGGGCCGACCGTGGCCCAGCTCCGCTTCGTCCTCCAGTCGGGGGATTATGACGGCGACGGGACCGCCGACATCGGGATCTTCCGCCAGAGCGGCGGCCTCTGGGCGATCCGCGGCGTCACCCGGGCCTACTTCGGCGGCGCCGGCGACCTGCCCGTCTCCGGCGACTACGACGGCGACGGCACCGCCGACATCGCCATCTTCCGCTCCGCCTGGGGCCTCTGGGCCCTCCGGGGGGTCTCCCGGATCTACTACGGTCTCCCCGGGGATTACCCGGCCCCCGCCGATTACGACGGCAACCGCACCGCCGATGTCGGCGTCTTCCGGGACTTCGTCGGCCTCTGGGCGGTCCGGGGCGTCACCCGGGCCTATTACGGCCGGACCGGCGACCGGCCGGTCCCCGGCGACTACGCGGGCGGCGGGACCGACGCCATCGGCATCTTCCGCCCTTCCTTCGGGACCTGGGCGGTCCGGGGCGTCACCCGGGTTTACTTCGGTGGTTTCGACGACTGGCCGGTCCCCGGCGACTATAACGGCAACGGGAACTTCGAGGTGGCGATCTTCCGCCCCTGGGCGTCCGCACTCTGGGCGGTCCGCGGCCTCACCCGCTTCTACTACGGACGCTGCACCGACTATCCCCTCCGGGCCGGCTTTGACGGCACCGGGACCGACCGACCCGGCGTCTTCCGGCAGGATATCGGACTCTGGGCGGTCCGCGGCCTCACCCGGGCCTACTTCGGAACAACCGACGATCTGCCGGTGACAAGGTAAGGGGAGAGGAAGTAATCGGTAATCAGTAATCAGTTATCTCGACAGCCGGTCGCGGCAGATCAGGAATTACTGATCACTGATTACTGATTACAGCCAGGGGCGGGGATTAGTCCGCGGACCGTTCCCGGAGGATTTTCACCGCTTTGCCGTCCTCGAAGAGGAACTCCCGGAAAAACTCCCCGTCCCGGGTGACCACCCATTTCCCATCCCGGTTCCCGTTCCGGTAGCCGCCCTCGGCCCGCCAGGTGCCCGCTAACGAATCCCGGCAGGTCTCAACCCAGCGGCCGTGGGGAAACATCTTCCCCTTCCGGTTCTGATAGCCCTCCCCTTCCACGGTCCATTCGAGGTCATCCTCCCCGAATTCCCCGATCAGTTCCCGATTACTCCTGGTAACCCGTAACTGGTACAACCGGATCGCCTTGCCGGGCCAGATATCCAGGGCCACAAAGAGCGCCCCGATGACCAGTGGGATCAACAGTGTCCAAAGTTTCAGTCTATTTTTTTTCATTATGCGTTAACGCCTTCAGCGCTAACGTAGTGGTAAAGCATTGAAATTAACGCCGTCTGGCAATTTAGTAATAAATCGGGGTAAAATACTCCTTCCACCATACCAGATAGTCCTGTAATCTTTCCACTCTTCAGCGTCAAAAATCAAACAATAATTTTTTCCGGAGGAAAAAATTACGATGAAGCTCGCGATCGGGGGCAAGGGGGGCACGGGGAAGACAACACTGGCGGCATTACTCGCGCTCTCCTTCCGCCGGGACGGGAGCCGGGTGATCGCCGTCGACGCCGATCCCGATGCCAACCTCGCCTCCACCCTGGGATACCCCGGGGCCGATCAGATCGTCCCCATCGCCGAGATGCGCGGACTGATCGAGGAACGGACCGGGGCCAAACCGGGCGGATCCGGAGCGTATTTCAAACTCAATCCCCGGGTGGACGATGTCCCGGACCGTTTCGTGGTCGATTACCGGGGGATAAAACTCCTGGTCATGGGGACGGTCCGGGAGCCGGCCGGCGGCTGCCTGTGCCCGGAAAATGTCTTCCTGAAGGAACTGATCGCCCATCTCATTCTCTACCGGGACGAGGTCCTGATCATGGACATGGAAGCCGGGATCGAGCACCTGGGACGGGGAACGGCGCAAAACGTGGACGCCTTTTTAGCGGTGGTGGAGCCCTCCGGGCAAAGCCTGGAGTCGGGAAAACGAATTGTCGACCTGGCCCGGAGATTGGGGATACCGAACGTCCTGGCGGTGTTCAACAAGGTTGCCTCCGCCCGGGAAATCGGCTATCTTACAAGCAACCTTCCGGATATCCCCGTCGCGGGGATCATCCCCTACAGCATCGCCATCCGGGACGCTTCCCTGGGAGAACGGTCCATCGAGGAAGCGGCTGAAGAGCTGGCGCAGCCGATCAAGGGAATCCGGGATGCGATCAAGATCGCCGTTTCGGCGTGAATCGCTGGATTAGAACTAAGCCAACCAGCATAATCAATCTTATTTCATTTCCAACAAAAGTGATTACTTAAATTAGCGACCGAAGGGAGCTAATTTATTATGAACAATTATCCCGACACCCATCCGGAGGCGGGGCCAGAGGAAGCCTTTGAAAAAGCCTGCCGGGACGACGTCGAAACATCCTGGCAGCGACTGGAGGACCAGCAGCCCCAGTGCGGATTCGGCACTCTGGGCGTCTGCTGCCGTCTCTGCCGGATGGGGCCGTGCCGGATCGATCCCTTCGGGGACGGCCCCCAGAAAGGGGTCTGCGGCGCCACCGCCGACGTGATCGCAGCCCGCAACCTGATCCGGATGATCGCCGCCGGCGCCGCCGCCCACTCCGATCACGGGCGCGATATCGCCCACACCCTCCTTTTGGCCGCGCGCGGCGATGCCGCCGGTTACTCCGTGAAAGACGAGAAGAAGCTGAGGGCGGTCGCCGGGGACATCGGGATCGAAACCGCGGGCAAAGAAACCGGCCGGATCGCGGAGGAAGTGGCCGAGAAGCTGCTGGCGGAGTTCGGCCGCCAGGGAGGAGAACTCCTCTTTACCGGCCGGGCACCGGAGAAACGGCAGAAAATCTGGCGGGAAGAAGGTCTGACCCCTCGGGGGATCGACCGCGAGATCGTGGAGATCATGCATCGGACCCACATCGGGGTGGATAATGACGCCGAGAATTTGATCCGGCAGGGCATCCGGGCTTCCCTCGGAGACGGATGGGGCGGTTCCATGATCGCCACCGAACTCAGCGATGTCCTCTTCCGGCTTCCCCGGCCCATCCGCTCCCGGGTCAACCTGGGGGTTCTCCGGGAAGACGAGGTCAACATCGTCGTCCACGGGCACGAACCGACCCTCTCCGACATCATCGTGGACGCGGCCCGGGATCCCGAACTTTTAAAACTGGCCCGGGAAAAGGGGGCGAAGGGGATCAACCTGGCCGGGATCTGCTGCACCGCCAACGAGATCCTGATGCGCCGCGGGATCCCGATCGCCGGCAACTTCCTCCAGCAGGAGCTGGCGATCTCCACCGGCGCGGTCGAGCTGATGCTGGTCGATGTCCAGTGCATCATGCCCGCCCTGGGGAGCCTCTGCCAGTGTTATCACACCCGCCTGGTGTCCACCTCCCCCAAGGCCAAATTCCCCTTTGCCGAGCACGTCGAGTTCCGGGAGACGGAGGCGCTCGCGATCGCGAAAAAAATCGTAACCATGGCGGTGGAGAACTTTCCCAACCGGCAGAAGAAGAGGGTCTTTATCCCCAGCGAAAGGATTTCCGGGCTGGTCGCCGGGTTCACGCCGGAGAACGCTTTCCTCTTTCTCGGCGGGAAGTACCGCTCGACCTACCGTCCCCTCAACGACGCGATCATCTCGGGCCGGCTCCGGGGAGCCGCCGGCGTGGTCGGGTGCAACAATCCGCAGATGCCCCATGACGCGAACCATGTCCGGATAGCGAAGGAACTGCTCCGGCACGATGTCCTGGTGGTCGCCACCGGGTGCTCGGCGATCGGCATGGCCAAGGCCGGGCTGCTCCAGCCCGAAGCGGCGTTCACGTATGCCGGGCGGGGCCTGCGGGAGGTCTGCGAGGCGGTGGGGATCCCCCCCGTCCTCCATCTCGGCTCCTGCGTGGACTGCAGCCGGATCCTGATCACCCTCTGCAACATCCTCAAGGAAGGAGGATTGGGGGAAGACATCTCCGACCTGCCGGTAGCCGGCGCCGCCCCGGAGTGGATGAGCGAAAAAGCGGTCTCGATCGGCTTTTACTTCGTCTCTTCCGGCGTCTACACGGTGATTAATCCGGGCTTCCCGGTTGAGGGCGCCCCGGGAACACTCGAACTGGTGACCCGGGGAATGGAGAAACTGGTCGGCGCCGCTTTCGCTTTTGAAGACGATCCGATCAGGAGCGCCCGGCTGATGATCGAGCACATTGACCGGAAACGGAAAGCCCTGAAGCTGGCGGAGGTGATGTACCCACCGGAACCGATTTAATATCGACTTAAAGTATACTCATTCGATTAGACTAAAGTAATAAAAAATAAGCGTATCAGGGAATCAGGAGACCAGTAGGAAGGTTATCAGAATATCAGGAGATCAGGCCGGGGGACCGGCCTCGCCTGATAACCTGATACACTGATATTCTTCCCACTGATACTCTGATAATCTGATACCCACTCTGGGGATAATCGACTCATCCTTTTTATCCCCGGACTTCGCGAAACAAATTTATATTATGAGACGAGTCTATTGTCTGATCAGCCGCTGCCTGGGCTGCCGGAGCTGCGAGATCGCCTGCGCGGTCTCCCACTCCGCTTCCCGGAGGATGGAAGAAGCGGTCCGGGAAGAACCCCGGCCACGGCAGAGGATGCGGGTGGAGACGGCAGCGGGTCGCCCCTTCCCCATCCAGTGCCGCCACTGTGAAGACCCGGCCTGCATTGAAGCCTGCATCGCGGGGGCGATCAGGAAAGATCCCGAAACCGGTCTCGTCACCTCGGATCCGACCCGGTGCGTCGGATGCTGGATGTGCGTGATGGCCTGCCCCTACGGAGTCATCTCCCGACGGAAGGAAGACGGGGTCGCCCTCAAGTGCGATCAGTGCCGGGAGCTGGACGAGCCGGCCTGCGTTGCCGCCTGCCCGACGGGCGCTCTTTACTTCTGCGAACGGGAGGAGTTCGAGGACGTAATCCGCCGGGAGCTCGCACAAATAGAATAAAGATAAGGGGTACTTACCAGTGCCGAAATTCAATCCCTTGTTCTTTAACTAATTGAGATTGCTTCGTCCCCTTCACTTCGTTCGGGGGTCTCGCAATGACAGAAAATCGTCGAAAATATCAATTGCAACACAATCCGAATGACATGCAATTTATTTAGTGCTCTTTTTATTAATTCAGTTCTCATTAGTGTCTTGGTGATTTAGTGGCAAACATTGAGAGCGAAGCGAGCTAATTAGTATGAGCAAACAGACCGGACACGTCATTATCGGGGCCAGCGCCGCCGGGATCGCCGCCGGTGAGGCGATCCGGGCGGACGATGCCAAAACGCCGATCACGGTGATCTCGGACGAGGTTCACGGCCCATACTCGCGCTGCCTGCTTTCCTACTATTTAGCCGGCAGGCGCCCGAAAAAAGACCTCTGGATTCGGGGCGACGGCTACTACCGGGAGAACCGGATCCTTGCGCTTCCGGGGAGGAAGGCGGTCCGTCTCGACACCGGCCGGAAAACAGTGCTGCTGGAAAACGGGGAAGAAATACCCTATCGCACCCTGCTGCTGGCCACGGGAGGAAAGCCTCAATTCCCTTCCATCCCGGGTGTCGACGCCGCCGGCGTCCTGGGGATGAGAACCCTTGATGATGTGGAAAAGATGATCGAACTGGCCGGGGAGGCCGGCGACGCGGTCATCCTGGGAGGGGGACTGATCGGCTGCAAGGCCGCCTACGGTCTGCGGGAACGGGGGCTGAAAATAACCATCGCCATCGGCTCCAACCGGGTGCTCAGCCAGATGCTGGATCTGAAGGCAGCCGGGATTTTCCGGACCCTGTTCGAAGATCACGGGATAACAATATCAACCGGGATGAAAGCCCGGGAAATTATAACCGAGAAGAACGCGGTTGTCGGGGTCGCCTTCGAGAACGGCGAGATAATCCCGTGCCGGATGGTGGTGGTCGGCAAGGGGGTGGATCCGCGGATAGAATTAGCCCGGGGCACTTCCATCACAACCGACCGGGGGATCCTGGTTGACAACCACCTGGCCACCACCGCGGAGGATGTCTATGCCGCCGGAGACGCGGCGCAGGCTCCCGGCCTGTTCGGCACCGAAAAGTTGGTCAACTCTCTCTGGCCGGTGGCCATGGAGCAGGGGCGGATCGCCGGCCGCAACATGGCCGGGCGGGAAGAAGTCTATCCGGGTTCCCTGGGGATGAACTCGATCGACTTTTACGGGACCGAGGTCATCGCCGCCGGGAAAGTAACCGGCCTGACGGATGATCACGAGGTTGTTACCTGCGATCACTCCCGCCGCGGCGTCTATAAGAAACTGGTTCTGAAAGACACTGTGCCGGTGGGGTTGATTCTGGTCGGCGAGATCGATTCGGCAGGCGTGATCATCTCCCTGATCAAGGAAGGAGCTCACGTGGGGCGTTTAAAAGACGCCCTTCTCGGCCGTCATTTCGGCTTCGGGCGGGCGGGCGGCGTAATGGGACCCGGTGCCCGGGACGACTTCCCGTCCCTGAAGTTACTAAATACTCTATAACTTAAAATTTTCCGGAGGAAAATTTTAATGTCCAAGATAATCGCCAGCGGCGCCATCCGGGGGAGCCGTGAAATCTACCGGATGGCGGAAGAGAGGCTCAACCGGGCCCGGGAGGAGAAAGGGGGCAGCCGGAAAGTCGCCTTCCCGGAGACCGCCTTCGACCTGCCGATGGCCTACACTCTCCTGGGGGCGGAAGTAAAAACGCTGGACGACATGAAGCCGGTCCTGGAGGAGGCGCAAAAACTTCTGCCTCCGGTTCCCTCCGACCAGCTCTGGCTCCCCTACCTGGGGGACACCCTGGACGCCGGGATCGCCACGCTGCTCTCCGAAGAGATCATCATGGCCGTCCGTTATCTTTACGGCGAAGAGCCCCAGCCGGACTGCAACGGCTTTTTCACCGATACCATCCTGAGAACTCTCGGCATTCAGCTGGTTGACGGGAGGATGCCGGGTTTCGCCGCCATTCTGGGCGCGGCGCCCGACGCCGAGGCCGCGGTGAAAATCATCCGCGAGCTCCAGAAGCGGAGCATCCTGATCTTTGCCGGCTCCGAAAGTTCCGGCGTCAGCATCATCGACCAGCTGAAAGAGGCGGGGGTCGAGATGGGATGGGACACCTACATCGTCCCTTACGGCCGCGACACCGTGAGCGCGATCTACCCTCTCAACTGGGCCATCCGGGCCGCCCTCACCTTCGGAGGTCTGAAGAAAGGCCAGGGTCGGGAGGCGCTCATTTACTGCAAAAACCGGGTCTTCGCCTTCGGCCTGGCCCTGGGAGAAGTGGACGATCTGAAATACGCCACCGCCGCCGGGGCGATCAACATGGGGTTCCCGGTCATCGCCGACACGGCGATCCCGGAAATCCGGCCGTCCGGGATCTGCACCTACGAGCACGTGGTCACCGAATCCGACTACGAGAAGATCGTCCCCCTCTGCATCGAGACCCGGGGGGTGAAGGTCACGGTCCAGGACATCCCGATCCCGGTCTCCTACTCCCCCGCCTTCGAGGGCGAGCGGGTGAGAAAGGAAAACATGCAAGTCCAGTTCGGCGGGAAATACTCAACCGCCTTCGAGTACCTGAAGATGGACGACCTGAGCCGGGTCGAGGACGGGAAGATCGAGGTGATCGGGAACGACCTGGACTCTGTCGAGGAGGGCGGACACCTTCCCCTGGGGATCGTGGTGACGGTGGCCGGGCGGAAAATGCAGAAAGACTTCGAGTCGATCCTGGAAAGGCACATCCATACCTTCATCAACGAGGCGATGGGGGTGATGCACACCGGCCAGAGAAACATCGTCTGGCTCAGGATCAGCAAGGATGCCTATAAATCCGGTTTCCGGCTCTCCCACCTGGGGGAGATCCTGGTCGCCCGTCTCCATAACGACTTCGGCGCCATCGTCGACAAGGTCCAGGTCCGCATCTACACCGGGCAGGATGACATTGAGAAAAATCTCACGGAGGCGACGGCGTCCTACACCGAGCGCGACGAGCGGATCGCGGGGATGACCGACGAGGCGGTGGACACCTTCTACAGCTGCACCCTCTGCCAGAGCTTCGCCCCCAACCACGTCTGCATCATCAGCCCCGAACGGCTCGGACTCTGCGGAGCCTACAACTGGCTGGACGGGAAGGCCTCCCACGAGATCAATCCCAACGGCCCCAACCAGCCGGTTAAAAAACAGCGCTGTCTCGACCTGGAGAAGGGGCAGTGGGAAGGGATCAACGAGTTCGTCTACCGGGCCTCCAACCTCTCGCTCCGGCGCTTCAGCGCCTACTCGATGATGGTCGATCCGATGACTTCCTGCGGCTGCTTCGAGTGTATCCTGGCCGTCATCCCGGAGGCGAACGGGGTGATGGTGGTCAACCGAGAGTACGCCGACCTGACGCCCTCCGGGATGGACTTCATCACCCTGGCCGGGATGGTCGGGGGCGGCGTCCAGACGCCGGGGTTTCTGGGGGTGGGGAGGCTCTACCTCCTGAGCGAAAAATTCATCTCCGGCGACGGCGGACTAAAAAGACTGGTCTGGCTCCCCCGGGAGTTGAAAGAATACTTGAAAGAACGACTGATCCGGCGGGGGCAGGAGATCGGCATCCCCGATTTTTACAACCGGCTGGCCGACGAGACCGTCGCCGTCGATTCCGCCGCCCTGCTGGAATTCCTCCAGAAAGTAAACCACCCCGCCCTCACCATGGAACCGATGTTTTAATATTTTTCCTGCGGAAAAATATTATTACAGCCTTTGAAATAAGCCCTCGATGTCCCGCCAGGAGCCGGTCCGATCTTTTGCCGATTGATTTAGCCCGATTTATGAATAAATCGGGTTAGAAAAATCTGCCTTGACAAATCCCGATATTTACCCGTACATATAACGGGAATGAAGATGGAACTTATTAGTTGTAAAACCCACCCAAAATGGAAGAGAACCATATTCTGTAACCTAAAACTTTTAACTTTTAATATAATTTCGAATGATGTTTAATTTCAGATCACGAAACTTTTGAAATGTACTGCAAGGAAATTGTCTAATGGCATTGACCGGACTTGACATCTACAAGCTGCTGCCGAAGACCAACTGCGGGGACTGCGGTTCTCCCACCTGCCTCGCCTTCGCAATGAAGCTGGCCTCCAAACAGGCCTTGCTCGACAGCTGCCCTCACGTCAGCGAAGAGGCGAAAGCCGCCCTGGGAAGCGCTTCCCAGCCTCCCATCCGGCTGGTGAAGATCGGGACGGGAGACTCTGAAATCGAACTGGGGAACGAGACGGTCCTCTTCCGCCACGAGGAGACATTTTACCACCAGACGGCCGTGGCGATCCGGGTCCGGGAAAAAGATCCGGATATCGAATCCCGGCTGGAGGAGATCGGCAAGCTGCGTTTCGTCCGGGTGGGGGAGGACATCCGCGTCAACCTGCTGGCCCTGGCGGAAGAGTCGGGGAAACCGGAGGAGTACGCCGGTTTCGTGGAGCACTGCCGCGCCCGCACCCGCCTGGGAATGATCCTGATCAGCGGTTCTCCCGCCTGCCTGAAGGCGGCGCTGGAGAAGGAAAAAGAGCAAAAACCGCTCCTCTGGGCGGCGACGGCGGATAACCTGGAGGAGTACGCCGTCCTGGCCCGCACCTATTCCTGCCCCCTCGTCGTCAGGGGAAATGGGCTGGGGGAGACAGCGGATCTGGCCGCCCGGGCCCGGGAGAAGGGCGTGGAAGACCTGGTCCTGGACAGCTCCCCCCCCGGTCTCCGGGAAGCGCTGGCCGACCAGGTGAGCATCAGGAGACAGGCGCTTAAAAAACAGTTCCGGCCGCTCGGCTATCCGACCATCGCTTTCACCGATCCCGCGGCCGACCCCTTCACCCAGACGATGGAGGCGGCCGTCCTGATCGCCAAGTACGCCGCGATCATAGTCACCGACCTCACCCGGCCCGAGTACATCCTCCCGCTCCTCACCGCCCGGCAGAATATCTACACCAATCCCCAGAAACCGATCCAGGTGGAGCCGAAGATCTACCCGGTGGGAAGCCCCGATCGCTCATCCCCGCTGATCGTGACCACCAACTTCTCCCTCACCTACTTCACCGTCGAGGGCGAGGTGGAAGCCAGCCGCGTCCCCGCCTACCTCCTGATCGTCGACACCGAGGGGACATCGGTCCTGACCGCCTGGGCGGCGGACAAATTCAACGCCGAGACCATCGCCCGGGCGCTGAACGACTCCGGGATCGCGGAGCGGCTCGACCACAAGAACCTCATCCTCCCGGCTACGTGGCGGTCCTCTCCGGGAAACTGGAAGATGAATCGGGCTGGAAGGTCCTGGTCGGCCCCAAGGAAGCCTCGGGGATACCGAAGTTCTTAAAAACTACGTATAAAGAGCTATTAAACACTTAAGACAGATAGGGAAAATCCATAGAGCATGATGGAGTAATGGAGTGATGGAGTGGTGGAGTGATGGAAGAACGCCAGCCGCGGCGCCCAATACTCCATTACTCCACCACTCCAGTGCCCCATGTTGTCCTATCCCATGAATCCGCATAACGTAACATTTCTACCCTCGGGTAAGAAGGTCGAGGTTGCCGACGGCACGACTGTTCTCGCGGCCGCCGCGCGGGCCGGGGTTCACATAAACTCCGTCTGCGGGGGGGAAGGGACCTGCGGTAAATGCCGGGTGATCGTCACCGTCGGCGAGGTTACATCATCCCCCTCTGCCGGACTCAGCGAGGAGGAAGCCGGACAGGGCTATGTTCTTGCCTGCCAGGCTGACATCCATTCCAACTGTACCGTCAGGGTACCGCCTGAAAGCGCGGTCCTCCAGACCGCGGAAGGACGCCGGGAGACTTGCGACCGATTCAAGGACGCGGGGGAAGCCGACCCGGCCGGGGCCGGTTTCGCCTTCCAGCCCCTGGTCAGGAATATCTCCCTCCGCCTTCCGCCCCCTTCCCTGGAAGACCACGTGGACGACCTCTCCCGGCTGATCCGGGGGATCCGGAACAAGACCGGGATCGAGACCCCGGCCGCTCCCCTCCCGGTTTTGAAAGAACTCCCCGGGCTTCTCCGGGATTCCGGCTGGGAGCTGACGGCCACCCTGGCCGACCGGGGCAACACGGCGGAGATCCTCCGTCTGTACCGGGGCGCCGCCGGAGAAGATACCTGCGGTGTCGCCGTCGATATCGGGACCACGACCGTGGTGGCCCACCTGGTCGATCTCAACACCGGCCGGACCCTGGATGCCGCCGCCTCTTACAACTCCCAGATCATCTTCGGCGAAGATGTCATCAAACGGATCATCCGCTCTGAAGAAGACGGAACGGGACCCCTCGCCGACGCCGTTCGGCAGGATATCAACAGCCTGATCGAAAAACTCTGTCTCCAGACCGGGCGGGAACCGGACAGCATTTACGCCCTCATCTGCGCCGGGAACTCCACCATGATCTCCCTCTTTCTCGGGATCACGCCTCGCAATATCCGGCGGGAGCCCTACATACCGCCCCTGACCGACCCGCCGTTCCTGCGGGCCGGCGAATGCGGCATCCGGATCCGGAAGAACGCGCCTCTCTACTGTGTCCCGGGGATCGCCGGCTGGGTGGGCGGAGACATCACCGCCGGGGTGCTGGCATCGGGGCTGGACCGCTCAGACGCGCTCTCCCTCTTCATCGACATCGGCACCAACGGCGAGATCGTGGTCGGCAACCGGGAGTGGAGGCTCGCCTGCTCTTGCTCGGCGGGACCGGCGTTTGAGGGGAGCGGGATCTCCTCCGGCAGCCGGGCGGTGGCCGGAGCGATCGATACGGTCAATGTGCAAGACACCGGGACGGTCGAGTTCCGGACGATCGGCCGCCGGACGCCGGCCGGGATCTGCGGATCGGGGCTGCTCGATTTGGTCTCCGAGCTCTTCCGGACCGGCCTCCTGGGGCGGGACGGTCGTTTCAACCCCGGCGGGCGGTCGGACCGGATCCGCCGGACGGACGGCGAGATTTCGTTTGTCGTCGTCCCCGCGGACAAGACGGCAACCGGGAGAGAGATCTCAATCAGCCAGGCGGATATCGACAACCTGATCCGGGCCAAGGCGGCCGTGTACGCCGGCATCCTGGTGCTTCTGAAAGCGGTCGATCTCGGCCTGAACCACATTGAGAAAATCTACGTCAGCGGCGGGTTCGGGAACCACCTCAACATCGGGCGGGCGATCTGTATCGGCCTTCTCCCGGACATCTCCCGGGAGAAGATAACCTTCATCGGGAACGGGTCGGTGCGGGGGGCCAAGATGATCCTCCTCTCCCGGGAAGCGCGGAAGCAGGCCTGCCGAATCGCCTCCTCGACCACCTACTTCGAACTGAGCGCCGACCATGCTTTCATGGATGAGTATACCCGGGCCATGTTCCTGCCCCATACGGACGTGGAGAATTTTCCACGATGTAAAAAAAAATAGAAGATACTGTGTATTTCATGCGCGCAAAGAACGTACAAATGGAGTGATGGAATGGTGGAGTGATGGAGTAATGAGGGGCACGCCGAGCAGGCGCCCAGTACTCCATCACTCCATTACTCCATCACTCCAATACTCCTTTTTAACTATCCGGAGATTTTTCCCTGTATGATGGTCTTTTTAATCAAACTTATTACGGAACGGATATCTCATGGAAACGGTTGCTGAACACTGGGCGGCGGCAATCAACACGGTGACTATCGGCGCCACGGAGAAAGACGGGGGAACCCGGGGGTCGACCGTCACGGTCGGCGGCGAGACCGCCCTCCCCTTCCTGCACTTTGAAGGCTCCATCCCCCACCGGCCGGCGGCGGCGGTCGACGTGCTCGATTACTCCCCCGACGACTGGCCGGAAGCCCTGCGGGAACCCTACCGGGACGTGCTGGGGGAACCGGCCGCCTGGGCCGCCCTCTGCGAAAAGAAGTACCGGCCCGACCTGATCTGTCTCCGCCTGCAAAGCCTCCACCCGGACTGGGGAGACACCTCCCCCGAACAGGCCGCGGAGACGGTGAAGGCGGTGCTGGAGGCGACCACCCTCCCCCTAATCATCTGGGGATGCGACTACCCGGAGAAGGACAACCAGGCGCTTCCCCTCTGCGCCCACGCTGCCGCCGGGGAGAACTGCCTGATCGGCTTCGCCACCGAGAACAACTACAAGACGCTGGCCGCCGCCGGCCTGGCCGACAGGCACAAGATCATCGCCCAGAGCCCGATCGACATCAACATCGCCAAGCAGGTCAACATCCTGATCTCCGAGATGGGGGTCAACCCGGCCGACATCGTCATCGATCCCACCACGGGGGCGCTCGGGTACGGGATCGAGTACACCTACTCGATCATGGAGCGGATCCGGCTGGCCGCCCTGGCCGGCGACAGGATGATGGCAATGCCCGTCATCTGCGACATCGGCTCCGATTCCTGGCGGACCAAGGAGGCGAAGGCGCTGAAGGAGAACTTCCCCGACTGGGGGGACGAGAAGCTGCGGGGGCCGCTCTGGGAGGCGATGACCGCGGCCGTCCTCCTCCAGGCCGGCGGGGACATCATCATTCTCAGGCACCCTCAGGCGCTGGCGAAAGTCAAAGAACAGATAAACGCGTTGATGGGGAATGGGGAATAGAGAATTGGAAGTGGGAAAAGCATAAGCACGATTGAACATCGAACGTCCAACATCCAACGATTTGTAGGGGCGAACCCCTGTGTTCGCCCGGATGTTTAAAGAATGAATATCGAACGTTCAACACAGCTAAATGTGTTTCAAATCTAAATTCGCGACACCCGATTTTATCGGGGTAGACTCCGGGAGTTAATTTATATGTACATCATCAGCGAAAGAATCAACGGCATGTTCACGGCGGTGAAGAAGGCCATCGCCGCCCGGGATCAGGCGGCGATCCGGGAGATCGCGCTCCGGCAGCTGGCCGCCGGCGCCCGGGCGCTTGATGTGAACGTGGGGACCGCCGACGACAACCAGGCAGAAGCCATGGTCTGGCTGGTGGAGACCGTGCGCGGGGTCACCGACGCCACACTCTGCCTGGACAGTCCGAAGTTCGACGTCATCAAGGCCGGGGCCGAGGCCGGCCGGGATAATTTTATCATTAACAGTACCACCGCCAGAGCCGTCGACCTGGAAAAATTTCTCCCTCTGGCTGCGAAGTGCGGAGCCGGGATAATCGCCCTCACCCTTGACGAGAACGGCGTTCCCAACTCGGTCGACGGCCGGGTGGAGATCGCGGCCCGGATCTTACTGGCCGCCCAGGAGGCGGGAATCCCCCCCGGGCGTATCTACCTCGACCCCCTCACCCTTCCCATCAACGTGGCCCAGGACCAGCCGAAGAAGATGCTGGCGGCCATCTCCCAGTTCAGGCTCCTCTCCGATCCGCCTCCCCACGTCCTGATCGGGCTCAGCAACCTCTCCCAGGGGACAACGGAAAAATCGCTTTTGAACAGCGCCTTCCTGGCCATGGCGATGGGCGCCGGACTGGACGCGGTCATCCTCGACCCGGAGGACCGTCTGTTGATGGATATCATGATCACCGGGGAAATTCTGCTCAACAACGTTATCTATAATGACGACTATCTCAAAGCCTGGCGGGCATAAAATTTTCCTCTGGAAAATTTTAACTGCTTCTTCATTTTAAAATTTCATTTATCAAGCAGGTTTTTTTCTCTTCAATCACATTCGATCGTCTGTTTTATTATGGGGGCGAGGGGGGGATAGTCCTGTCGTAAAATCGTCCTGTCAATAAAGGGAGCGAGGGCAGAGTATGGCCGAGATAATCAACGGAGAAGAGATCGCGCAAAAGATCCGGGAAGAGATCCGGCGAGAGGTCGCGGAACTGAAGGAGAAGACCGGCTCCGTCCCCGGCCTGGCCGTCATCCTGCTGGGGGAAGACCCGGCCTCCGCGATCTATGTCCGGATGAAGGAGAAAGCCTGTAAAAAGGCCGGGATCGCCTCCTTTCCGCACCGGCTCCCCGCGGACAGCGACGGGGAGGACCTGCTGGCGTTGATCGATCGGCTGAACCGGGACCGGCGGGTGAACGGGATCCTGGTCCAGCTCCCCCTGCCCGGCCGGATCGACGAGGCGCGCGTTCTGGAGGCTGTCCTCCCGGAGAAAGACGTGGACGGTTTTCATCCCCTCAACGTGGGCAGGCTGCTCCGGGGAGAAGAAACCTTTGTCCCCTGCACCCCCCTCGGCATCGTGGAACTCCTGAAAAGAAGCGGAAACCCGCCCGATGGCAAGCACGTGGTAGTGGTCGGGCGCTCCAACATCGTGGGCAAGCCGCTGGCCGCGCTGCTGGCTCAGAAAAAGCAGGGGGCCAACGCCACCGTGACTGTCTGCCACACCGGCACCCGGGATCTGGGCGCCATCACCCGGCAGGCTGAAATCCTGATCGTTTCGGCCGGACGACCCGGGACGATAACCGCCGACATGGTATCCCGGGGCACGGTGGTGATCGACGTCGGGGTGAACGCGGTCGGCCGAACCCGGGAGGGGAAGAGGAGGCTGATCGGCGACGTCGATTTTGACCGGGTGAAAGAGAAGGCCGGAGCCATCACCCCGGTTCCGGGGGGGGTGGGACCGATGACCATCGCGATGCTGCTCAAAAACACCCTTCGCGCTTATAAATTGCAAAATAAATTAGCGCCCTTCGGTCGCTAATTTAGTGACTCTTCACTTTTTTAATTTAAACCAGATTGATACTGATTAAATAATTAGTTCAAGTCCACCCTTTCAATCCGTAACGGTAAGTCTTTAGTATCATAAAATAAAAGTAACAATATTATGTTGTTGCTTCTTCTTCTGTTTCGGGAGTTCAATATTTTAAGCTATGTCTTTGATTCAATTCCAATCCGATTTATATAAATCGGATTGACTAAAATTTTTGCTTCGCAAAAATTTTAAGAGGAAAAATTTTAATGAGAGTCTATATCGGAGCCACCCGGCAGAATGACGGCAAGACCGTCGTCTCTCTGGGACTGATGCATGCCCTGGCCAGAAGAGTCACATCAGTCGGGTACATCAAGCCCGTGGGACAGCAGTTCCTGAACATCAAGGGAAAGCTGATCGACAAGGATGTCATCCTGATGAGCGGGATCTATAACCTGAAAGACCGGTTGACCGACATGAGCCCCGTGGCCATACCGCGGGGCTTCACGGAAAAATACATCAATCACCCGGACCAGAAAAAGCTCAGGAACAAGATCATCAAAAGCTTCAACACCATCCACCGGGGCAAGGACATCGTTCTGATCGAAGGAACGGGGCATTCCGGAGTCGGATCCGTCTTCGATCTCTCCAACGCCCGGGTGGCCAAGCTCTGCCGGGCCAAGGTCATCCTGGTCAGCTTGGGCGGGGTCGGCCGGCCGATTGACGAGATCCTTCTCAATAAGGCGATGTTTGATCAAAAAGGGGTGATGCTGTTAGGGGTGATCATTAACAAGGTGTACCAGGAAAAATACGATAAAGTCAACACCCTGGTCAGGAAAAGCCTCCGGTCAAGAGGAATCGAGGTCCTGGGCGTCATCCCCTTTAAACCCTTGCTCTCCACCCCCACTGTGGGAGAGATCCTGCGGGCGATCGGCGGGAAACTGCTCGCCGGGAAGGAGCGCTTGGGAGTGCAGGCCGGCAGATATGTCATCGGCGCGATGCCTCCTTCAGCCGCTTTCGATTATTTCAATCAGCGCTACCTGCTGATCACGCCGGGCAACCGCGAGGACATCATCCTGGCCGCGATCAGCCATTCCCTGGCCGGCGACACGACGGAGACACTGCTGACCGGGATCATCACTACCGGCGGGATCCTTCCCCACCAGAACATCCTCGACCTGGTCAAGAAGACCGGCTTCCCGCTGATCGCGGTTAAGGACGACACCTACGCCACCACCTCCAAGATCATCAATCTGAACTTCAAGATCAAGCCGGACGACCTGGAGAAAGCTCGGGAGATCCAAACCCTGATCGAAAAGTACGTCGATATAGACAAGATCTTCACTCTTCTCCGGCCGGATTGATTCCGGCGGCTTTTCCCGCTACCAGCCGGCCGAGCATCTCACCCATCTGCAGCAGTCCCAGAGGCTTGCGCAGTACCCCGTTCACGCAATCGCTCAGTTCCTGGAGTGCCTCTTCGGGAAGGCGCTTGCCGGTAATGACCATGATGCAGCTGGCCGGCGAGGACTCCTTCACCTTCCGGACCAGGCCGGTCCCGGAAAGTCCGGGCATCACATAGTCCAGAAGAATGATGTCATAGGACCGCTTCCGGCAGAGGAGAAGACCATCTTCACCGTTCGACACGGTCGTCACCTCCATCCCATAGCCTGTCAGGTACTTCTTAAAGATGGCCAGCAGGTCCTCTTCGTCATCGACGATCAGGATGCTTTTTCCCTTCAGCACCTGCAGCTGCATCTTATCGGCTTCCGGCTTCCCCGCCGGGCCCCCGGAGACCGGCGCTGCCTTGGGAAGGGTGATGATGAAGGTCGTCCCCCGGCCGGGAGTGCTCTCAACCGCGATGTTTCCTCCGTGCTCCTTGATGATCTGGCGGGACACCCAGAGCCCGAGCCCCAGGCTCGGGATCCAATCTTTCTCGCCCGCGACCTTGGTCGTGAAGAACGGCTCGAAGATCCGGGGGATCTTATCCCCGGGGATGCCCACCCCGGTGTCGGCGAACCGGATTTTCACCTCCCCGTCGATGTTCTCCACCTGCACGGACAGCGTCCCCTTCTCCGCCTGGGCCATGGCGTGACACGAGTTCATGATCAGGTTCACGAAGACCTGCTCGAGCTGGGAGAAATCGGCCAGGATCAACGCCGGATCCCGGTAGAGTTTTCTGATCCGGATGTTGGAAAGTTTCAGCTCCCGCTCGTGCAGGGCGAGCGCCTCCTCGATGATCGCCGTCACGGCGACCGGCTTCAGACACAGCTTCTCGATCCGGCCGAACGTGCCCAGACGCCGGATCATCGTTTTCGCCCGCCGGGTCAGGCGGATAATCGTTGAAGTCGCTTTCTTCACCAGGACCCGATCACTGCTGTCATAACCGGCCAGTTCGGCATTGCCGCTGATGCCCATGAGAATGTTGTTGAATTCGTGGGCGATCGCCAGCGCCATGATCCCCACCGTCTCCAGCTTCGACGCTTCCCGCAACCGCTCTTCCGAATGTTTGAGATCGGTGATATCACGCGCCAGCACCACCAGCCCCTTGCGCTGCCCGTCCGGGAAATAGAGCGGGACCTTGATCACATCCATGATCCTGGCAGGACCGTCCGGGCGGGGGATCACTTCTTCTCCCCGGAAGAGGGTGCCGCTGCGCCAGACTTTTTCATCGGTCTCTTCACAGGTGAGGAAAACATCGCGGTAAAACCCGCGTAACTCGGACAGCTCCCGGTCCGTCTTCCCCCGGTAATCCACTCCGGCCAGCTCAAAGAGCCTGATCACCGCGGTGTTGACCAGCAGCCAGCACCCCTCCCCGTCTTTAAACAGGATGCAATCCGGGGTGGTGTCGATCAGAGTGCGCATCCGATCCTCGCTCTCCCGCAGGGCCTCGTAAGCCCGCCGCTGTTCGGTTATCTCGACAAAATTGCCGAGGAGGGCCGGCCGGCCTTCATACTGAGTGAGGTTGGACCTGACCTCAAACCAGCCGACGTCGCCGTTTTTCCGGATCGCCCGGCAGGTCCAGTACTCGGGAACGGGCAGACCGGCGACCCGGCGGGAGGACATCTCTTTCACCCATTGCAGGTCCTCGGGATGGATCAGCCGGAAGATGTCCGAGCCGATCAGCTCCCGGAGGGGAAAACCCGACATTTCCTCGAACCGGGGGTTGACATAGATGATGCGGCCTTCGGTTGAGACGATATAAATCCCGGAGAGGGCGTGTTCGATCAGAAACCGGTACTTTTCCTCCGACTCGGTCAGACGCGCCTGAGCTTCGTAGCGCTCGCTGATGTCCCGGGAGATGCCGATGTACCCGATAACCTCTCCCTTTTCTCCGTAAATGGTATTCTCGATCATCTGGACCGGGAAGACGCTGCCGTCTTTTCTCCGGTTAAAGATCTCGCCGATCCAGAATCCGTTTCGAGCCTCCCGGGTAATCATGCCGGCCAGATCGGGGGGGTTGCCCGGGACTCCTTCAAAAAACTCAAACGCTTTCTTCCCCAGGACATCCTGGGGCCGGTAGCCCTGGGTGAAGATTGTCGCCTCGTTGACGTAGATAATGTTATGGTTGGTGTCGGTGATATACACCGCGTCCTTGAGACTGGCCAGGGCGCAGGAAAGAAGACGAACCTGATCTTCCGCCGACCAGCCGGAGAACCCGGAAGAAGCGGGCCCGCCCCTTTTTGTTCCACTCTTCTTATTCATGTGATTAAATCAGCTTGTGCAGTTTACCCCGATTCATCGAGGTTCGCAACTTTTATCTTCAAGACACGAAGAATAACAGACAGGGTACGTATTTTACCCCTTTCCGGGGATCACTTCCCGATCTTCGGGAGGTCTTGAGAGATGGAGTACCACTTCTCGTAAATGCGGTCATAGACGTCGCTGGCATCGAGCTTTTCGAGCGCGGCGTTCAATCCCCCGGCCAACGCCTGATTCGACCTGCTCACCCCGATCGCGTAATCCTGGTGATCGAGACCGCTTTCCACAATCTTGAACTTGTATCCCCGATTGGCCAACGTCCACCGGAGAATGGGTTCGTCGATCAGAATGATCTCCACCTCCTGGTTCTTCAAGGCCCGGGCCAGACGGTCAGGAGTGGTATACGTTTTCCGGGTGGCCTTGAGATTTTTACGGGCCCATTCTTCACCGGTCGATCTCCTCAGCACGCCCACCTTCACCGCGGCGGTCAGTCCGTTCCTGAATGCCTGGCTATTCCAGTCGACGTCCCGGAAGGTGGCCACCGCCAGACTGGTGCGAAAATAGGGGATGGTGAAAATAAAATACTGTTCACGGCCCTCGGTCATCGTCATGCTGGAGAGAACGGCGTCGGCTCTGCCCGCCGCCAGAGTACTGGAAAAGGCGGGGATATTGAAAGTCCCCTTGATCCATTCCACCGGACGCCCCATTTCTTTACCCAGGGCTTCCCCCAGGTCAATCTCAAACCCGACATTCCGGTAATTGTCCACAAAAGCGAAAGGCGGAGTGTCGAGGTCGCTGATGAAACGCAACGCCTTCACCTCCGGCTTCCCCCCCCCTTTTTCCTCCGCCGACGCGCTCTTGTCGGCAGGGATGCCTTCCGGATCAACGCCCGCCGCCATCGCCGGCAGGACACATAAGGCAAGACAGACCCATGATACCCATCTTTTATCCATTGTAACCTCCCTGAATACCCCGGATGACTTCATGAACGTACGGTTCCCCAGGGCCGATGTCCCGGTTCCCCAGGGTTGGCGGTTGGTTATTGGCCATTGGTTATCGGGAATCGGTCATTCAGTTCTTCCCGGACTCCTGAATCCAGACCCCTGTTCCCCTCAATGCGCGGGGAGACTCCGCTTCGGCCCGAACCACCTGTTATAGATCTCGTCATAGATCCCGTCCTGATCGATCTTCTCCAGGGCGGCGTTCAGATCCTTGAGGAGTTTCTCGTTCCCCTTTTTAACCGCGATTCCGTATTGCTCGTGGTCCAGGTCTCTCGATATGACCGCAAAATCATACGGATAGCGGGCGACGATGTAATTTAAAATCTCCTCATCAAGCAGGATGGCGTTCAGATTTTTTTCCCATAAATTCCGGGCCATGTCGACCGCGGAATGATAGGGCACCAGGGCGGCGCCGAGATTATTCCGCGCCCAGGCCTCCCCGGTGGTCCCCTCCATCACGCCCACCTTCGACCCTTCCAATTTCCTTTTCCTGAGCTGAACGATAACTGATTCCTTGAGCTTATTGAGAGCGGCGATGGCGAGGGTGGTGCGGAAGTACGGATAGGTGAAAGCAAATTCTTTTTCCCGCTCCGGGGTGATGGTCAGGGACGATAGAATGGCATCGGCTTTTCCCTCCTCCAGGGCAGCGGTGTACGCTTTCAGATCGAAAGCCGACGGCACCCATTCAACCCGGACGCCCATCACCCGGCCGATTGCTTCCGCGAGATCGATCTCGAAGCCGCGGAACCCGGAATCAGTTTTGAACGCGAAGGGAGGAAAATTAAAATCGCCGATGAACCGGAGCGTGTTTCCCGTTAAAGTTTCCGCATGGCTGTGGGCGAACATACAGGATAGGAACATTACCGCGCCCGCCACCAGCAGAAAGAATACATTTCTTGTCATAACGCCCTCCTTTTACATCTCGTCCATAAATTTGCGCCTTCGGGGCTAATTTAGGTAATTGCGTGGGTTTGAAATAAGACAATCTATACATTTATATTTTGCCCGTTTTTTACTTGTTGGCATTTTTCAAAACTAACCCGATTTATGAATATACCGGGTTAAAGCAGATCTCCTGAAAATCACAGTACCGGCACAACTTGTCGCTATTATGCACGGGAAACGACTCTTGCGCCAAGGGAATATTTTGCGCCGGGTCTTCCAGGTAGCGGGACATTGCCTCCATATTGCCCCGGATAGATTGCTCGGCCCGACAAAGGTCGTCCCCGCTCACCGGGAACTCCTTGATCAAACCGGACTTGAGGTAGGCCAGCGCCGCCCACAGCTCCTTCCCGTCCTCTTTCAGGCGCTGAGCGGCCCAGAGGGCGCCGGCTTCCATCTGCAGCCGGTCTCCATCGCTCTCCCGGCCCGTCTTCCAGTCCACTATCAGCACCCGGTTTTTATCCCGCAGCACGAGATCCGGAGCAGCCATCGCCTGATAGGGAGGGACGTCGAAGCAAATTTCTTCGGAAAAGGCCTCTCCGGCCGGGTCGATCCAGAGAAAATCGGACCTGCCCAGACTGCCGGCCAGGCCGCCGAGGGGAGACTCCCTGGCGGCAACCACCGCCCGGCGGGCACCGTCAGCGTATTCACGCAGACGCTCATCCGAGGGCACCCGGTCGTAATAGACCTCGAAGAGGGGGGGATATTTTTTCGGATCGAGCCTCCAGCGCTCCTTTTTCGCGTTGATCCAGGCGGCCCGCATTATCTCCACCGCCCTTTCCGGGACCAGTTCCCGGAACTGGCCGTTCCTGAGCCCCCGGAAATGTCCGGCCAGCACTTCATGCACCGCCGAACCGGCCAAGGCCGCCATTGACGTCATTTTCCCCAGGCGATAGGCTAGGCGGGCAATCTCCGGGGCATCGTCCTGCCATCCTCCCCAGTGCCGGTAATAACGCAGGTAATACTTGCGCTTGCACTCGGCAAAGATGCCGGCACGGCTCTTCGACCAGCGGAAGGGATTGGAAATTTTCGAGGAACCTTTTCTTTCCGAGAGCCGGCTCACGTTCCCTGCTCCCCGACCGGCGGCGATCCTTGCCTCGACTTTCTTGCCTGCAGAGAGAGGAGCGAGACAATGAAAAAAGCGGTTCCCAGGCCCAGGATGATCAGGGCAGAGATTCGCAGCACCGTCGCGTAGGCTCCGCCGAGCAGCCAGCCGCGGCCGGTCGCGATCACCACCGCCACAAAGAGGTACCAGGCAAGGTCTCCCAGTTCATGCCCCGCATAAAAAATACCGTAATCCCGGAGGCTCTTGAGTTTCAAGGCCGCCGCCTGGCCGGAACCGACGGTCACCCACCATCCCGTGAAATAGGGGTTGGAGAGGGAAACCCCCATCCCCGCCAGGACCAGTTTCGCCGGGGAGACCGCCGTTCCGGTTTTGCCGCTTACAGCCGCCGATCCTCCCGCCAGCAGGAGGTCCCATCCCATCCAGAGCAAAACCAGGCCGCCGACCATTCCGAAGAACGCCCGCAGCGCCGGATGAACCAGCACACTCTTCATCCCCCGGGCCAGGCCCAGAACCAAGATGGATTCGAGAAGCGCGTGGCCGAGCATGATCAAAAAGGCCGCCCCGATGCCCTGGGCCAAAACCTGTCCCATGACCAGCACCAGCACCGGCCCCGGGGTGACCGCCCCGGTCAGCGCGATCATGAAAGCGAGGCCGAAGGTGCGAAACATCATAGTAACCCGACTTGGTTCATACCTCGGGCTATCTCATGGATCGGATCGAAAGCAACATGATCATTTATTGATCGTATCTTGCTTGCATCCAGTTACATATTAACCAGATTTATTCATAAATCTGGTTAGTGGATCAATTTTTCCAGTTTCCGGGCCAGGTGTTCGGGCTTGATCGGTTTTTGCATGAAGGTAATGCCGGCCCGGGCGAGCAGCTGCTGAGTTGCTCCGCTGAGCGCGTCCTGGGCGGCGACGGCGTTGCCGGTACAGATGATGATCGGAAGATCGGCTATCAACTGCCTCATCTTCTGGAACGTCTCGGTTCCTCCCATCCCCTTCATCACCATATCGAGGAGCACGAGATCGACCCGGCCCTTCTCCGACCGCAGAACCTCGAGAGCCTCCTCACCACTGGCCGCCTGCAGAACCGTGTATCCGAGGGACCCCATCAGACGTCCCATCGTCTCCCGGAAGGCGTCTTCATCATCAACAACCATTATTGTCCCGGCGGAGCCCCCCGGCCGGCGGCGGTTCCGGCTGTTCTCGGCCAGGAGGTCGGTGATCGAGGCCTCCAGTTCATTGACCCGCCGGCGGGATTCCGCCAGCTCCCAGATCAGCGTCTCTTTCGATTTCTCGAGGTCTTTCATCCGTCACATCCTTTATTTTAATTGCTTTTTAATGAAACCGCCACCAATCCCGGCGGGCCCCTTTCAGTCTTGACAAATGGAGAGAAATCTATAGAGTGAATCTCCCGGCTCGGAAAGATTCTGACCATTAGTCCCTATATACACCGTATTCAACAACAGTCAAGGAGAAATAACAATGAGAAAGATGTCGGCGGTTATCTTCTGGTTGGGCGTTCTGGCCGCGCTGGCAACACTCGGCCTCCCGGGAGCGTTTGCCTCCGGTTTCGCCCTGGTCGAGCAGAGCGGGAAAGGGCTGGGCGAGGCGTTCGCCGGCGGCCGAACCGATACCGATGACCCATCCAGCCTTTTCTACAACCCGTCCGCGATGGCGTTCATGACCAGTAACAGTGTTGGTGTTTCTCTCTCCGCCATCGATATCTCAACAAAGTTCAAGGATGACGGCTCACGCACGGCAACCGGGCAGCCTCTCACCGGGGACGACGGCGGAGACGGGGGCACGCTCGGCATGGTGCCGAACGTCTATTACGTCCAGAAAGTGACGGAGATCGTCGGACTGGGCCTCGGCGTCAACGCCCCCTTCGGCCTGGCCAGCAAATACGGCAACGATTGGAAGGGACGCTATCACGGCGTCGAATCGGACCTGAGCGTGATCGGGATCAGCCCCACGGTAGCGGTCCAGGTTCTCCCCGACCTTCTCTCCCTCGGAGGGAGCCTGAACATCCAGTACGCCGACGCGAAGCTGACCAACGCGATCGACTTCGGAACCATTTTGATGGGTGCGGGAACGACACCGCAGACGCTGGATGGGTTTGCCGACCTGAGCGGAGATGACTGGGCGCTCGGATATTCCCTCGGGCTCCTCTGCACCGTCACCCCCGACACCCGGATCGGG
Source organism: PVC group bacterium (assembly GCA_043804695.1). Classification (GTDB taxonomy): domain Bacteria; phylum Auribacterota; class Erginobacteria; order Erginobacterales; family Erginobacteraceae; genus CAWGIE01. The sequence continues at coordinate 25,270 of JAZDIV010000063.1, forward strand.
ATCGGCTACCGCTCGAAAGTGGACCACAATCTTTCGGGGAACGTCGATTTCGATGTTCCGCCTGTCGCACGGGCCATCCTCAACGCCGCCGGCCTCTCGAATTATTTCACCGATACCCATGCCACCGCCCGCCTGACGCTCCCGGAATCGCTGGCCGGCGGAGTGTATCAGCGGATCAGCAAATGTATTGCCGTCATGGCGGATGTCAGCTGGACACGGTGGAGCAGATTCAAGGAGCTGACCGTCAACTTTGATTCCGGCCAGGCCCCTTCAACTACCGAGGAGAACTGGGAGGACACCATGTGCTATCGCCTGGGGGTCAACTACTTCCCCGACGAGCAGTGGGTGATCCGGGCCGGTACCGCCTATGATGAAAGCCCGATCAAGACAGCTTACCGCACTCCCCGGATTCCCGATAACGACCGTGTCTGGCTCACTTTGGGAGCGGGCTACCAGGTCACCGAGGATCTGCGGCTGGATCTCAGTTACGCCTACCTCTTCATCAGCGACAGCAAGAGCAACCTGCTGACCGAGCCCAGCAGGGGTTATCTGATCGGGAAGTACGACTCCACGATCAACATCTTCGCTCTGGAGGGGGTGCTGACCTTTTAAGGCGGTGATTATCAATAGCAAAAAAGCCCCGCGCCAGATAGGCGCGGGGCTTTTTTGCTATGCTGCGTAACCTCCAGCATTGAACATGCAATATCCGACTGATCCGTCCGATCTGACTGATCGGTCTGATCTGACCTAAAAAAATATGCGCGGGGTAAAAATTCGCGGCTCAGAAGGATAAGCCCAGGCTCACGTCCATCAGCATGTCCTTCCCGAAGTAGTACCTGCCCTGGATGGCGGTGAATGGCGGGATGGCGACCCGGACTCCGGCGAATGTTTTCCAGCGGTCCCGTGGCTCATAATGATGGGAGAAATCGCGCTCCGGGGTCGAGTACTCGTGGGTGAGACGGGCATCATTATACTCAAAACCCACGTAGGGATAGACGACCGAAATATCCGCCCCCGCCTCCCCGCCGGCGCGCCACTGCAGAAGGTTCCCCCTTTCCGTGCCTTCGCTGACGCGCCTTTCGGTGGCCAGATACGAGCATTCCCCCTCCAGGAAGGCCTTCAATATCTTCCAGCGGAAGAGAAGAAAGTTCACCCCTCCCCCGTACTCGAACCCCCACTCGTCATAATCGGTCGCCCCGAACTCGGGCCGGTCGAAGACAAGTCGTGAGTACCCCAACCGGAGAAATACCGTCCAGCGGTCGGTCAGGCGCACCGAGGGTCTGAGGATAAGACCCCAGTAATTCAGGTCGTACTCCATGTCACCGGAGATGAAGTTGCGGTTCTGATAGTCAACACCGGCTGCGGCGCCGAAAAGATTCCCCCGGACCGAAATGGAATCCACCGAGATCTGTTCCGCCCCGGCCGACGGCGGCCTCCAGAAAGTCGTCATCAACATATTGATTAAAGTCAACGCAATAAATTTTTTCATAGCTTCATCAATCTATAACACGTATACTTTCCTCACAGTTTTACAGGGCAAAATTGAGGAACGTACTATGCTGGAAAAGATATTCGGAAGCAGCGGCGAGTGGGGGCCCTTTATTCTCCGCCTCGGGTTAGGGGCCTTTTCGATCAAACACGGCGCTCAAAAACTCTTCGGGGCCTTTGACGGACCGGGCCTGCAGGGATTCAGTAAAATGGTGGCCGGGATGGGCCTCAAGCCATCCGATATTTGGGCGATCGTGATCGCCATCATCCAGTTCCTGGGGGGAATCTTTTTAATCTTCGGGATCCTGACCCGGGCGTCGGCTCTCCTGATCTGCGTCGTGATGGCGGTGATGATCGCGGGGGGGCTGATGCGGGGGGGCGAGATTGAGTATCAGGCCGTGCTGGTGGCCGCCGCGCTGTCCCTGCTTGTCACCGGCGGCGGGCGGGCCGCTCTTAAAGAATAATCTATATTGGCCCATGTTTTTTTATTATTTGGAATTTCTTTTCAAGTGCTCTTATCTTCTTCACCCTCCTCAGGTGCCGCCCTCCTTTAAATTCGCTTTTCAGCCAGGTCCTGACTATCCGGGCAATGTTCTTCTTTGAATACGGCCGCCCGGCCAGAACCAGGATGTTGGCGTTATCGTGTTCCACGCTCAGACGGGCGGTCCGGGGATCATGGACCAGGGCGGCCAGGGCGCCGGGGATCTTATTGGCGGCGATGGCGGCGCCGATCCCGGTGCCGCAGCCGACGATGCCCCGCCTGTTCCGTCCCCCGGCAACCGCGACCGCCACCTTCTCGGCGGAATCAGGGTAATCCACGCTCTCCCTGCCGTACGTCCCGACATCCTCGACCGTGTATCCCATCTCCCGGAGAATCCCCTTGACATATTCCTTCATGCCGAAGGCCGCGTGGTCGGCCCCGATCACAATCACCGGCTTACTGCTCATCGATACTATCCTTTCTGTTGAAATAATATATCCCTGTTAAAAGTATTACTAACAATAACATGGAGTACTGGAGTGGTGGAGTAATGGAGTGCTGGAATGAAGGGGAGCCGCCTTTCCAACACTCCATCACTCCACTTCAACTCGGAGCTTGCCCTACTATAAACGAAATTCATTTCGCGGTGTGTTTTTCGTGTCGTCTAGCAAACCGCGATACTCCGGCGAAGGGCTTCAATGTTTCCTCGGATGTCACCGTTAAAGACGGCGCTGCCGGCGATCAGTTCCGTAGCCCCGGACCGGACGACCAGCGGCGCGGTTTCAACCGTGATCCCGCCGTCCACCGCCACTCTGATATCGCGGTTCTCCCGGCCGGCCAGGTTCCGGGCCTCCGCGATCCTCTGCTCGCTGCCGGCGATGAAAGCCTGGCCCCCGAAACCGGGCTCGACGCTCATGATCAATATCAGATCGATATAAGGGAGCGCCGGCTCCACAACCGCCACCGGCGTGGCGGGCCGGATCGAAACCCCGGCCCGGAGCCCCAGGGTCTTTATCTCCCGGATAACCTGCAGAAAATCGGCCTCGATTTCCTGGTGAATGGTGATCTCGTTCACGCCCGCCTCGGCGAAAGCGGTGAGATAGCGGGCCGGATCCTCGATCATCAGGTGAGCGCCCAGGTAGAGACCGGTCACCCGCCGGACCGCGCGGGCCACCACCGGGCCGATGGTCAGATTGGGGACAAAGTGGCCGTCCATGACATCAAGATGGAGCACCCGACACCCGGCGGCCTCGACCTGCCGGATATCGTCTTTCAAGCACGCGAAATCCGCGGAGAGCAGAGAGGGGGCGATCAGAACCCTTTCTCCGGCCGGTTCATTTTGTTTGTGCGCTTTTATCTTCACATTGTTATCGGGTTGGAATTCCACGGTCTTAGAATATACCGAGTTGCCGTTAAAAGGCATTATTTTTTTCCGATTTTACAGACCAGGGCGCATTCTCCTTGTTTCCCGAGCAATATGTATTATACTATCTTATTTTTCCTCCGGAAAAATAAGAATGGGCAAGCATTGATCTGACATTGCAGGGATATTTTAAAGTAAATTCGTATCCCCGAAAAGTGCCTTCGGCACCTCGGGGTAAAAATTCGCGCACCGCCCTGTGGCGAAGCCATCCGGGGTAATTCGTAGTTTTATTTAGTTGCCCGAGCAAAGCGAGGGCTACGTTCCTGCTTCGGAATTTTCAACCTGAGGCTGATGCGCCTCTGGCGCACAATAATATTATTTTTTCTGCGAAAAAATAATAGTTGTGAAGCTTTTGGCCTACAGATAACACATGCTTCAGGAGTAAAAAGTTGGCTGAAGTTATAAGGCCTTTTTAGAGTGTCGCCTCGATGAAAATATTACAGTTAACCAATAGACCCCGATTGAATCAATCGGGGTCCACTATTATTAATCCGACCGTTATAGTATTAACATCAACAATTGCGGTCATTGCGAGCGAAGCAAAGCAATCTCTTGTTGTGCATAAAGTTAAGATTGCTTCGTCGCTTCGCTCCTCGCAATGACATGTCTATACAATTATGGACTGACTAATAAGTAGCGCCGAAGGCGCTAATTAATATGAACAATGTCACGATCACTGTCGACGGAGAGGAGCAGGTCTACCCGCGGGGCGTCACGGTGGAGATTGTCCTGCAGAGAAACCGGGGCGCCCCTCCTTTCTTCTCGCTGGGGGCGGCCCTTCATAATCACCTTCTCGACCCCGATTACACGCTGAACGACGACTGCAGCCTGCGCCTCCTGACGTCACGCGACCGGGAAGGTTTCGCCATTTACCGGCGAAGCGCCACCCTGATTCTGATCGAGGCCGTTCATCGCCTTTTCCCCGACCGGCGTCTCTTTATCGGCCAGTCGCTGGCCGACGGCTATTATTTCGACTCCGGCGTTCCGCTTGAGAAACCGGATATCGACCGCATCGGCGAAACCGTCCGCGCGATCATCCGGGAAGATCTCCCTTTCACCAGACACTATCTCTCCTACGGCGAGGCCAGGAAATACTTTGAGAGCCGGGGCCTATCGGACAAGATCAGTCTCCTGGAGTTCTACCGCTCCCCGGAAATCTGCCTGGTCAGGTGCGGCAAAGCGCTGGAGTTCTATACCGGCCCTTCGGCCCCTTCAACCGGCCGCATCACCATACTCGCCCTGGAACCGTATGCCGACGGCTTCATACTCCGCTTCCCCACCTGGGAAGAGCAATCGGTCATCCCCCCGATGCGCCTGGAGAAGAAACTCTTCGCCGTGTACCAGGAGTCACGGGCATGGAACAGGATACTGTCGGTTGAAAACGTCGGGCAGTTGAACAATCTCTGCGTGACCGGAAAGATCCGGGAACTGATCATGGTCGCGGAGGCTTTGCACGCGAAAAAGATCGCGGCCATCGCCGATGAGATTTCCCGGCGGGGCGAGCCGGTCAAGCTGGCCCTGATTGCCGGGCCTTCGGGATCCGGCAAGACAACATTCGCCAAACGGTTGAGCATCCAGCTGCGGGTCAACGGTCTTGACCCGGTGATCATCAGCATGGATAACTACTTTAAAGACCGGGAGGCAACACCCCGGGATACGAACGGCGAGCGGGATTTTGAATCACTGAAGGCCGTGGACCTGGCTCTTTTCACCCGGCACCTTGGGGAGCTGATCGCGGGAGAACGGATCCAGGCCCCCCGTTTTGATTTTAAAAGAGGAACCCGGCGGGATGACTTCATCCCGATCCAATTGACGCCGGGAAAGATCCTGCTCATAGAGGGGAACCACTGCCTCAACGATCGGGTGACCTCGTCGGTCCCGTCCCGGAACAAATTTCTCATCTATATCAGCGCCCTCACCCAGCTCCGGCTCGATAACCACACCCGGATCTTCACGTCTGATACCAGGCTTTTACGGAGGATCGTCCGGGACCGGATTTTCCGGGGATGGTCGGCGCTTGACACCATCCGGCGGTGGCCCCTGGTCCGGCGGGGCGAGCGGATCAACATCTTCCCTTTTCAGGAAAACGCTGACATCCTCTTCAATTCCGCCCTGGTCTATGAATACGCGGTCCTGAAGAATTATGCCGAGCTGGCGCTGCTGGACACCACCCCTGAATATCCCGAATACGTAGAGGTCGAGCGCCTGCTCTCCTTTCTCTCCTGGTTCGCCCCGATCTCGGAACGGGACGTGCCGTCCACCTCGATTCTGCGGGAGTTCATCGGGGAAAGCATCTTCGACTACTGATCCGGCCCGGAACGGGGTCTCTTTTAACTGATGGTCCCGTTGATGTAGTCCCGGGTCAGCTCCTGCCGGGGGTTCCGGAAAATCTCTTCGGCGGCCCCCCATTCCACCAACTCTCCTAGGTAAAAGAAGAGGATAAAGTCGGCCAGCCGCTTCGCCTGCCGCAGGATGTGGGTGACAATCACGATGGTGTAATCCTTCTTCAGATCCATGAACTTGCGTTCAATCCGCTGGCTGGCCACCGGATCCAGGGCCGAAGTCGGCTCATCGCCCAGGATGATCTCCGGCTCAACCGCCAGTCCGCGGGCCAGGCAAAGGCGCTGCTGCTGGCCGATCGAGAGCCGGTACGCCGGCTCGTGAAGACGGTCACAAACCTCTTCCCACAGGCCGGTTTCTCTTAAATAATGCTCCACTATTCCATCGAGCCGTTCTCTCTTCCGCATCCCGTGAATACGCGGCCCGTAGGCTACATTGTCGTAGATCGACATCGGCAGGGGTGACGGCTTCTGGGAGAGCAATCCCATTTTTTTCCGGATGTGAGTGACTTCCGTCCCGGGCCCGTAAATGTTCTCGCCGTCCACCAGGACTTCCCCGCTCACCTTCGCGTCCTCCACCAGATCCAGCATCCGGTTGAACGATTTCAGGAAAGTCGACTTGCCGCACCCGGAAGGGCCGATAATGGCCGTTATCCGGCGATCGGGGATATCGACCGTTATGTTCTTCAGGGCCTGTTCCTTCCCGTAAAAAACATTGAGGTTTCGCACGCTGATGTGCGCTCTCGATTCCATCTCCCTCTCCTTTCTCTCCGATCTTTTTACCGGGTTATTTGATTATGTTGCGGGACATTTTCCGGGTGAGCAGGCGAACCAGGACGCTGATGATGAGAATGATGGCCGTGAGTATCAACGCCGATGCATACGCCCGTTCCCGTACTTCCGGGAACGGTGTCCCCAGTTGGTAAAAAATGGCCAGGGGAAGAGTGGCGGCGGGACGCAGCAATGAAGAGGGGAGATGATCGGTGAATCCGGCGGTGAAGATGACCGAAGCGGCATCGCCGATGCCGCGCCCGAACGCGATCAGGACGGCCGTGGCCAGACCCGGCAATGCCTGCCTGGCCACCACCTTGCAGGCGGTCTCCCAGCGGGTTGCTCCCAGGGCATAGGAAGCTTCCAGCAGTTCTTCCGGCATGATTCTCAGCACTTCATCCATGGCCCGGCTCATGATCGGGAAAACCAGCAGGGCCACGGCGATGATTCCGCCCAGCAGCGATGCCCGCAGCCCGAAGAAGATCATGATCGTGAACCCGAAGGCCCCGTACACGATCGAAGGGATCCCCCAGAGGACATCGAAACAGACCCGGGCAAAAACAGCCAGCCGGGAGCCCCGGCGGCCGTAAACGTTGAAATACAGAACCACCGGCAGGCTGATGATGAAGGCGAGCACGGTCGCGCCTCCGGCCAGGTAGAGAGACCCGACGATAGCGTTCAGCACCCCTCCCTCTTTTCCCAGGTAAAATCCACCCTCCGGGATTCTGGTTATCATGTCGAGGTCCAGGGCCGGGAGACCTTTCACGACCACCGTACCCAGAATCAGTAAAAGGGTGGCCATGATAACCAGGGCCGCGGCGGTCATCAGCACTTTCCCGATCTTTTCTTCCAGCTTTCTTCTATCCATCCTAGCGCACCTTCTTTTCGATCCTGACCAGAACGAAACGTGAGAGCACGTTGAAGCCGACCACCACCAGAAATAGTATCAGCGAGGCGAGCATAAGCGCCGAGTCGTATAACGGGATCGAGGCCATTTCCCCGTAGTTATTGGCGATTAACGCCGGCAGCGGATAGACCGGGTCGAAGAGCGACGCGGGGATCCGGGCCACGTTGCCCGCCACCATCAACACGGCCATCGTCTCCCCGAACGCCCGGGAGATGCCGAGGACGACGGCCGCGATGACCCCCGGCAACGCCTTGCGGACGACAACACATTTTACCGTCTGCCACCGGGTCGCTCCCAGGGCCAGAGAGGCCTCCCGCAGGTCTTCCGGCACGGCGCGGAAGACCTCGAGGGACACGTGAATAATGACAGGGAAAATCATGATCGCCAGGACAATCCCCCCGGCCAAAGCGCAATAGCCGGTGGAAAAAGCCCCAAAGGCGGGAGCGACATAATCCTTGATCAACGGGACGATCACCAAAATCCCCCAGATCCCGAAAACAACCGAAGGGATCCCCGCCAGCAGGTCGATCAGGGGCTTGGATCCTTCCCGGATAAGGCGGGGCGCGTAATCGGCGAGATAGGCCGCCGTCAGCAGGCAGAGAGGGACGGCGATTGTCACCGCCACGGCGGTAACCAGGAATGTCCCCATGATAAAAGGATAGAAGCCGAACTCACCCCGCAGGGGATGCCAGGACCGGGAGAAGAGGAGTTCCGGCAGGGACTTCATCGCCAGGATCGGCCGGGAACGCTGGTAAAGACCTCCGGCCATCAGGAAGACAATCAGACAGCACCCGACCGTCAGGATCAGCAGGAGCCGGCCGATCCAGGCATCCTTGAAAAGCCGTTTACGGAGCACATTCACCGTTCAAGCTTACCCAGTTCTTCCTGCAGTTTCTCCTTGCCCAGATTGATATATCCCGACTCGGGGACATACTTCTGCCCGGCGGTCAGGACCCATCGGATAAATTCCCGGACCACCGGCCGATCGGGTCTGCCCTGGGAAACAAAATGGAGATTCCGCGCGGGCGGCGAGGGATATTTCCCGTCAGCGATCGCCCCCGTCAGCTCATCGCGGGTACCGTAGAAATCCTCCTCGGGATCGAGGGAACCGTTCCCGCTCAGGTCTATCGGCACCACCCGCAGTCCCTCAATCTGCTGCCCGGTGGCGGCGTCATAGGCATAGCCGATGTTGTTGAATCCGATCCCCAGAACGTCCTTGCGAACGGCTTCCGCCAGGCCCGGATCTCCGAACACTCCGACATCCCGCAGGTCCTCCTGGTTCTTGCCCAGATACCGGGCCCAGGTCTCGGCCGCGCCGCAGGCATCCGAGCGGGTATAGACATGGATAGCGGCCGGGAGTGGATCGTTCACCACCTCGCCCCAGCTTTTAATCTTTCCCGTTATCCAGATCCCGTCGAACGTGTCTTTCCCGACACCCCGGGAAAGGATTTTCTTGATGACCGGATTGGCGGCATTGACAGTCGGTACCACCGCATCTTTCGTCACCGAGACCCACCAGGCACCCTTTTCTATTTCAGCCGGATATATCTCCCGGGAGACCATTCCGATATCCACCGTCCGGGAGAGGCAGTCAACCATCCCTTTTCCTGCCCCGCCGGCCGCCACATCGATGGTTACATCCGGATGGAGTTTCCGGAACTCTTCCGCCCAGCGGACGACCATGGGATACAGCGCCCAGGCCCCCGACAGGGTGATGGTCCCCTTGAATGATTCCGGCTGAGTCTCCCCCGCGGCGGGCCCCGCCACGGCAAGGAAGATAATGATCACCGGGGAAACAACCTTGATAAAAACCTTCATCCATTTCACGACACCCTCCTTTTCCCGAAACCGGGTTTTTGCACGCCCCGAATCGGGCCGGATTTTCTTCCCCGGCCGCGGATCCGGCTCACTGTTCTGTGTGATTCACTGTATTATAACGCGGAACTTTCCCTCACAAAACACTCTTATAATACTCTTACAAGAGTGCTATAACAGCCTTCCTGATCCCTGTCAAGAGGAAAAATAAAAAATTATGCCCCCCGTAACCGACTATGAGAGAGCGGGAATTGTTCCGCACCCGGCACAAATAGATATTCTCATCGCTCTCAGACAGGCGTATAGTGATGGGAAATAAAGAAAAATCGAACCCTTATTGAGGGGGATACGATGAAAACAACAAAAAGCCGCCTGAAGGGGCTGGTCCTGTCCCGGGGGGAACTCGAGGACATCCGGGCGACCCTGGCGGAACGGATCCGGGAGGGGCTGAAAAAAGAAGAGGGGGAGATCGGGGCGCTCCCGACCTACCTCGCGCCCCCCGGCGCCGGCGGCGGCGGCGAAGCCCTGGTCATCGACATCGGCGGCACCAACATCAGGGCCGCCGGTATCAGGATGACGGGCAGCGGCACCGTCGTTATCAGCCCGGAGCCGGCCACCACGCCCCTGGTCAGCGAATGGGATTCGGCCGCTTCCTTCTTCGACCGGCAGGCCGAACTTGCCCTTTTTCTGGGACCGGCGTCGAATCTGCCGATCGGGTACTGCTTCTCCTACCCTTTCCGGGCCATGCCGGGCGGGGACGCGGTGCTCCTCTACTGGACCAAGCAGCTGAATGTCCCCGGCGTCGCTGGACACAAGGTCGGCGAGATGCTTTTGAACGCGTTCCGGAAGAGGGGATACCGACCACGGTGGGTGCGGGTCCTCAATGACACCGTCGCCGCCCTGATGGGGGGCGATCTGGCATTTCGAAAAGGGGGCCGGTTCGCTACCTTTATCGGTTTGATCGTCGGGACCGGCACCAACATGGCCGCCTATTTTCCGACCTCCCTTCTGGCCGCCAAAGTGTCAGAGGCGGAGTTCGGCCACGCTAAAATGGCGGTCAACCTCGAATCCGGCAACTACCACCCCCCCCACCTCACCCGTTTCGATGATGAGCTGGACGCGACTTACCCCCACGTAGGCGAGCACCGGCTGGAGAAGGCCGTCTCGGGGAAGTTTCTCCCCCAGCTCTACACCTTCATCAGGGACGGCCGCAGTACGCCCCCCTTCCCTACCACCCGGGAGCTCTTTGAGCTGGCCCGGCAGCGACCGGAGACGCCGGATTCAGCCCTGGCCCGGGCCATCGTCAACCGCTCCGCCGACCTGGTCGCCGCCTGCCTGGCGGGCTTGATCGACACCCTGGAGACGGAAGGACGGGTCGGGATTCTCGGCGAGGGGGGCGTCATCAACAACAATCCCGAGTACCGGGAACGGCTCACAAGGCAGCTGGCAACACTCCTGGGAGACAGTCCGGAAGACTCGTCCCGCTTCGACATCCTCCAGCTGGAGAACGTCAACCTGATCGGCGCCGCCGCCGCCGCGCTGTAAATTGAACCATGAAGGACATGAAGAACATGAAGAGGAAAAAGAGGAGGGACGGTATTAAATCACCAGACTGCTTCAAAGTGGACTGTTAGAACATCGTTCTCGATCTTTTCGCCAAGGATACGGTAGTATCCCCCTTTTGCGGATTCTTCCCCCGCCTTCAGAGTGACGTTTTTACTTGAACAGATAGCCCCGATATTTTTGACCAGCCATTTCCTGCACTCTATTCCTTCCCCGTATGTTTCAACCGAAATCACACCCCTGTTTGTATCACTGTCATAATCAAAATGGATGACTTTGCAATCTTCTGACGTTCTTCGTTCGGCAGGAGGCGTAGAAGACAGTTCAAACTCCCCGAAGTCATCCCCGATTAAAAAATTTTTAAGTCTTACTACCGTTAAATAATATTTATGCTCTTTATAATCGAATTCGATTACATCCCCCGCAATGACCGATCTTGTATTCACGATGACCGCGTCATTACCATCCCAAATGGTCAGGAGAACCTGGCCGCCGGTGATATCCCCGATCTCAATTTTTAAATTCCCGGCAACCAACGCGAAGTCACGTTGCTTAATTGTCAGCCCCAGGGGATCCTCCGGCAGTTTCGTCGGAGAAGACGGAGAAGCGCAACTCACCATAAGAATACAAATCCCCAATGACAGACAATTAATATTCATCAGCAGTTCTCCAATCGGTCATAACTTTTAATCATTTCTATCCATTGCGTCTGGCTAAATACGCCTTCTTTCTCTCCGCGATTATACCGCTACAACCTTTTTCTCGGAAGTAAAATGCACCGGCAAAAAATATCGGACAAGTTATGCTCGATCGAGCATAACTTGTCCGATATATAATGAGGATCATGTCTCGACGGCAATCGAGACGGGACAAATAAATACGCGCTGGTGGTATCGCAAATAAATTGATTCACCCATAGCACCTTGGAAAACTGCTCTGCAGTCTCTGGGGGACCAAGGCCGTGGGGGTCCGTGGTATATTGGTGCGGTGAGGGGGAGCGTCAAACAAACTATTTTTTCGTCGGTCCGGGCATGCTCAGCCGACCGTCGCATCATTGAACGCTCTTTCCAGTAAATTGCCGAGATTTAATTCCCGGGCCCAGTGATGGAGATATTCCCTATCGAGAGAATCCCCCTGGACCGTGATAATCCCCAGAACGTCATCCCATTGCCGTTCGGACACTTCGCCGCCCCTTCGATACCAGTCAAGTTTCACCAGTATTAGATCCTCGGGGGATATAAGATAGAATTCTTCATCTTCCCGATCTTCAGCCAGGCCATCCTTTCTTCTCCTCCGGAACAGTTCACGGCTGTATGGATTGTCCCCGGAGACAAAAACATCCACCTTGATCATGGTGTCAAGATGGATCAGGTTGAAAGAAGAATGTCTCTTTATCGCGTCCAAAATAGATTCTTCATCAATATAGTAGGTTGATTGAAGTTTTTCTACCAGTGAGCGAACCTGGGGCAGCTTTATATCGGAGGCCAGGTCAACATCGAGTGTCGACCTGGCTTTGCCGTACGCGGAGCCGGCGACGGAGCCGCCGATATAATAGTGAATGCCCAGATCCTCGAAAGCCGATATGACCGGTCTTAAAGCGGCCAACATGTCGGGAGATTTCATGCCTTCCCCCGTTTCAGATAATCCCGAAGCCGATCTGCCAGATCGCTTCCGTAATGAAGCGAGATGAACTGCAGGTTGACCTCATCTTCGTTCATTTGCGGGTTTGCTCGCGCGATCGCCCGCCGCGATAACCGGATAACCGTCCGGGAAAGAGAGCGCGCGAGCGAAAATCTCTCGGCTACGCTCGCCTGCCGGAGAAGATCGAGCTGAACTTTTTCCGCGGAAGAATTTGTATCATAGGTTTGAATATTCATAACGTATACCGATTACATATTTATTAGACCAAATTCAAAGAAAAAATGATAACACCTTTCGGTTTTGCGATTAATGTGATTTCTCTACCGAAATAACCGGGTTATACTGACTAATACTATATAGAGTTGTAAATTCAACTATTCTACCTTCTTAGTTACAGAATTCAGATTGATTATTTTAGGCTTCTGATAATCCTTTTTTAAAATAATAAGTTTGTTTGTGGGACGGTGGTAGTCCCATATAAGACTTGACCAACTACCTGAGGCTATTTGTTCTGCTTGGCCGTCTAATTTTAGTTGAATAAGAGAAGTGTCCAAACTAGAAGTGCTATTCTCAAAGAGTATGTTCTCAGGGAAAGCTGTCCATTGAAGATTATATATCCATCCCACACCACGCCAGATCTCTTTTTCTGAGGAACCATTTAAGTCAACAGTCCAGATTCCAGCAACATCTTGTGGATGACGACCACCAGGATGTTTAGCATCAGAATTTATGCTTCCATCGCGATAGAATATTGAATAAACAATGTACTTTGCATCGGGAGAAATCACGGCACCCATATAAAATCCGTCCGGAGTCGATGAAACAATTCGATCACTCATATTAGTTATGTCAAGAACATGCAATTCATTACCGTCGAACCTGCTCCTGCCCGTTTCATATAAAAAATATCTCCCATCTGTAGACCAACATAAACCGTAAAAATTCGACCCTCCGGATAGGAAGGGCCGTCTGGATACCAAGATCGTATCAACTATTTTATCAAGCGATCGAATATGAATACCCGTATCGTCGGTATAATAGAATTCTTCACTATTTGGAAGCCAGCCTTGAGACATTGGAGCGGGGCTTTCAAACTGTTTTTTGAAAATATGTTTACTATTCAACTTATCATAAATAATTAGCTCATTATCCTTCTCATAAAGAAGGTAACAACCGTTTGGAGACGGGAATAAACTTTTTCTATCAAGACCACCAGATATATGTCCGGAATCAATTTTCTTCTTTTTAGATAGATCATGCCGTGCATGATATATGCGGGAATATCTGTAAGGTTCGGGGCCACTCAGAAACCGTTGTTCAAGATAATAAATATGATCACCATCTGCATCCCATCGAATTTCTTCTATTCCCCCACTGTAAGGAATGCCACATCCGTAAATCAAGAGGGGAAGTGATAGAATCAAAACAAGATTAATCAATAGCCGCATCATCGTAGTGATCACATAGTTATCAGACAAAATCTATAGAATAAGTCTTATCACGCCTTTCTTTCACATTCGCGGTCTTATTAACTGGTTGTCAGGACACTGTACCGACTATGTTTTTATTATGCCAAATATAAAAAAAGAGGAGTAACACTTTCGGTTTTGCGATTGATGTGATTCCCTTCCTTTAGTAACCGGGTTTTTACCTCCCGGCGCCAGGAGGAGGCGATGTTCTGTGATTATGGTTATACGCCTCCTTTCTTCTCCGAATTATACCGCTTCATCCGATTTCCTGGAAGAAAAATGTGCTATGCATTAGACAAATCGTTTCGATCGAAACGATTTGTCTAATACTCATGGTTGAAAGCAATTGAAGGAGCCGTAATACGGCGGCGGGACGGGTGGGTAAAAATATTGGTTGGGGGGATTATGACGAGCTTATGATAGCCGTTGAACTGATTCACCCACGACACAAGGTCGTGGGGGTCTTTGGTTGGGGGCGAAAGTCTTAGCTGAGGAACTCATTCACCCACGGGCAAGCCCTGCCCTTATCCCGGAAAAAAAGCTGGACAAAACTACATTTGCCATCTATATAGGTGGCATGAAAACACAAAATCAGATCAAAAGGAGTCTCGGCCGGCCCGATGTCATCGAGCATATCAAAAAAATGCTGAACGTCAA
>JAZDIV010000064.1:0-4843 GCA_043804695.1 PVC group bacterium
GGATTGCGGTCATTGCGAGCGTTAGCCGAAGCCGCGAGCAAAGCGTGGCGGGAAGCAATCTCTTGCTGTGCATATAGTTGAGATTGCGTAGCCTGTCCCGAGCGATAGCGAAGGATCTCGCTCCTCGCAATGACATGTCCATACAATTATGGACTGACTAATATATATAGGCCGGGATGTTTAAAGAAGTCTTTTTGATTGTGTTGCCTGGATTAAACAATTTTTATCAGGCTATAGACCCCCGACGCTTGCGTCGGGGGTCCACTATAAATTTGCGAGCGCAGCGAGCTAATTTATAAGATGATTCTGGGGATCGGGATAGACATCATCGAAATCAGGCGGGTGGAGCGGCTGCTCGAGAAGTGGGGGGAGAGTTTCGTCCGCCGGGTCTTTCTCCCGGAAGAAATCGAGTACTGCCGGGCGAAGAAGCACCCGGCCCAGCATTACGCCGCCCGGATCGCGGTCAAGGAGGCGGTCTTAAAGGCATTCGGCGAAGGCTGGTCGGAGAAGATCGGCTGGAAGGATATCGTCGTCAGTCGGTCCCGGAAGGGGCAGCCGCAGGTCGAACTGATCGGTAAGGGAAAAACACTGAAAGAAGAGAGGGGTGTGGATAAGATTCTCATCAGTCTATCGCATGCTGATAACTACTCGGTTGCCCAGGCGATTATTACAGGACAATAAAAATTACAAATTACAAATCCCAAATAACAAATAAATTCCAACAAAACAAATCACAAATCACAAACCTGTCTGGTTCGACTGCTTCGCTCACTCGCCACGAAAGAACCGTCGAATAGTAGGAATTAATTGGCTGCTTCGGAATTCCAGTAAGGTATTTAGGGAAGAGGTTTTTAACCTCGATCAGGGAAACTGCAAATCGGGGTTGGAAACCCCTCCCACAGAAGTTAGCGCGAGGGGTTATGTGCTATTTTGGCGGCTTTGTTTGGAATTTTGATATTTGAATTTGTGATTTGTTTGTTATTTTCAGCCGGAAGCTTCAGCCCGAGGCTGATCCGCCTCTGGCGGAGATCAGCCTTTGGCTGAGGTGCTTGGGATTTGGGATTTAGATTTGTGTTAGATTGAGCCAATCTTGTTTTCTTATTAGTAGGAATAATGTCTTGAAAGTGGTTACACCAGCCCAGATGCGGGAGATCGACCGGAGGGCCATTGAGGACCTGAAGATCCCCGGCCGCGACCTGATGGAACGGGCCGGCGAGAACGTGGCGGCGTCCGCGCTGGCACTGCTTCCCCCCGGTCGACCGGATCCCCTCGTTGTCCTTCTGGCCGGGAAAGGGAATAACGGGGGGCGACGCGCTGGTGGCGGCCCGGCTCCTCGCCGGACAGGGGATCAGGACGATGACCTTTCTGCTGGCAAAAGCTCCGGAGCTGAAAGGCGATGTGGCCCTCAATTGCGACCGTCTTCTTCAGGTCCACGTCCCTTTAACCGAGCTGGTGAGCGAGGATGGCCTGAGCGTCCTCCGCGACGCCCTCCGGGAGGCCGACTTGGCCATTGACGGCATCTTCGGGACAGGCTTCACCGGCGGTGCCCGTGGCCTCGCCGCCGGGGCGATCAAGCTGGTGAATCTCGCGTCCCGCGGCATCCACCCTCTCCGGGTGGTGGCCATTGATATTCCCTCCGGCCTGGACGGCGAGTCGGGAGAGGTGGCAGGAGAAGCCATCCGGGCCGACCGGACGGTGACGATGGGTCTCCCCAAGACGGGGATGGTGCGGGGTGACGGCCTGAACTGCTGCGGGCGGATCGCGGTGGCCGACATCGGGTTCCCCTCAGAAGTGATCGCTGAGGTCCAGTCCGACCTGGAGATGATCACCGGTGACGACCTGGCGGCGCTACTCCCTCTCCGGGTTCGCACCTCTCATAAGGGTGATTACGGCCACGTTCTCGTCATCGCCGGTTCGCCCGGGATGACTGGCGCGGCGGCTCTCACGTCGTCGGCCGCCCTCCGAGCCGGGGCCGGTCTGGTGACACTGGCTATCCCGGCCGGGCTGAACGCGATCCTGGAGGAGAAGTGTACCGAGGTGATGACCCTGCCGCTGCCGGAGACGGCAGCGGGCACGCTCTCCCCGGATGCCGCCGGACTGATACTGGAATTCTGCCGGAAGGCCTCGGCAGTTGCCCTGGGACCCGGTCTCTCTCGGAACGCGGAGACCGGTTTGCTGGTAAAGGAACTGCTCCGGAACTGCCCGGTCCCGATGGTGATCGACGCCGACGGGCTCAACCTGATCGCGGAGGACCCTTCGATCCTGAAAGAGTCACGCCCGCCTCTGATCCTCACCCCGCACCCGGGCGAGATGGGCCGCCTGACCGGGGTGACGAAAGAGACACTGCGGAACAACCGGGAGGAGTCGGCCCGTTTGTTCGCCCGGGAGCATCAGCTGACCCTGGTCCTGAAGGGAGCGGGGACGCTGATCGCCTCCCCGGCCGGCCCGCTGTGGGTCAACGTCACCGGCAATCCCGGGATGGCGACCGGGGGGACCGGGGATGTTCTCACCGGCCTGATCGCCGGATTCCGGGCGCAGGGGCTGCCGGATGGAGACGCCGCCCGCCTCGGGGTCTTCGTTCACGGCGACGCCGGCGACCGGGCGGCGGAGAAAAGGGGACAGATCAGCCTGCTCGCCTCCGATCTGCTGGACGAAGTCCCCGCCGTCTTGAAGGCTCTCTTCCCCTGGAACGTCCCCCCCAGTTCTCTCTCTGAATAGTCCACAGATTGCACCCTTCGACTCCGCTCCCTTCGGCTTCGCTCAGGATCTTCGACAGGATCTTCGACAGATTACTCTGATTGTTCCCCCAACCCGGCCCCTCAAATTGAAAGTTGAACGTTGGAAGTTGGACGTTCGAAGTTCAGCATCAGGTAAGTGTTGTGATCGGTATCAGAGCGTCCCCTTACCGTCCCCGGGGGAGGGAAGTCAAGTGCCGTGATTCTGCGGTATATTGTGTTGCCTGCCCGGGGGATTTGTATTACAGTACCCGGTTTGCTCGATGAACGAAGCTCTTTCCGCTGGCGTAGCTCAATGGAAGAGCAGCTGATTTGTAATCAGCAGGTTGGAGGTTCGAGTCCTCTCGCCAGCTCTAAGATGATTGACAGAGTCTCTTTCATTGAGCTACGCCGGCCTGTCGGGATAATCAGCAGGTTGGCGGTTCTGCGCCGGAGGCGCATCCGCCTCTGGCGGAGAGTCCTCTCGCCGGCTTAAAAATCTCCCCGATCCGTTTCTGCGGATCGGGGAGATTTTAAAGGTTCATCTTGATTCAAGGATGGGTTTCGGGTAATCATTTTTCTGTTGCCCATCCTGGAGGGTGTTTGTTACTGTGTAAAATTAGAATTTTTCCGCAGGAAAAATTCTAAAGGGGAGATACCGAAGTGGCCAAACGGGGCAGACTGTAAATCTGCTGGCTATGCCTTCGGAGGTTCGAATCCTCCTCTCCCCATAAATTTTTCAGGCAGCTTAGCGTCCTGAAAAATTTATATGGGATGCGGTTCTATACTCAGTCACTGACACCGAATCTAATATTTAATAGACGGTGTCTTTTTTAGCGGAAAAATTTTATTGCGGGCGTAGTTCAGTGGTAGAACACGAGCCTTCCAAGCTCGTTATGTGGGTTCGATTCCCATCGCCCGCTTGTAAAGGGAGAAGACCATGTGATTGATGCAGCGTCTTCACAAGGTGGGTTCTGCGCCGGAGGCGCATCCGCCTTTGGCGGAGATTCCCATCGCCCGCTTGTAAAGGGAGAAGACCATGTGATTGATGCAGCGTCTTCACAAGGTGGGTTCTGCGCCGGAGGCGCATCCGCCTTTGGCGGAGATTCCCATCGCCCGCTTGTACTCCGGAAAATTTTTTTTATCTGTTGACAGAAAAGAGGGTTCTGATAGTATGACTCGCCGCATTTTAATGTGCGGATAGGGTTGGTACGCCTCCACATTCTTCGCTATCAAGTATCTTCGCGCAGACCGGTCGGCTGGTGGTACTGATTTTCAATGGCTGACTGAGGCCTGCAAACTTTCAGTTGAATTGAAAGATACGGGGTTTTTTGTATATAAATCTGCTTGCTGTGTTCGCACATTTATATGTTAATCATATTTTGCCGCGGCGAACAGAACATGGGGACAATACCTTACCACGATAGAGCTTGTGGGGGGTTTTGCCCACGTAGCTCAGTTGGTAGAGCGCATCCTTGGTAAGGATGAGGTTCCCCGGTTCGATCCCGGGCGTGGGCTTTAATATTTTTCCTGCGGAAAAATAGTAATGACAGTTGATCAAACAACTAACCACGAGGCGACGGCATAGGGAAGGACGGTGAGATGAAGGGAGATATGAGAATCACTATCGTTTTTATTTTCCTCCCGTCAGGTTCCGCCGGCTCTTGGTTGTGATGTGAGTATGATAGATAGTTTTAATAAATGGGTAAAATCAGTTTAATTTTAAAATAGGCGGAAGATGACGGGAGGAAAATAAAATGGCGAAGGCAAAATTTGAACGGACCAAGCCGCACGTGAACGTGGGGACGATCGGGCACGTGGACCACGGGAAGACGACGCTGACCTCGGCGATCACCAAGCACCTGTCGAAGAAAAACTCGGCGATCGAGTACCGATCGTTCGATTCGATCGACAACGCGCCGGAAGAGAAAGCGCGGGGGATAACGATCGCGGTGGCGCACGTGGAGTATGAGACGGACCACCGCCACTACGCGCACGTGGACTGCCCGGGACACGCGGACTACATCAAGAACATGATCACGGGGGCGGCGCAGATGGACGGGGCGGTCCTGGTGGTGTCGGCGGCGGACGGGCCGATGCCGCAGACGCGGGAGCACATTCTGCTGGCG
>JAZDIV010000065.1:0-12127 GCA_043804695.1 PVC group bacterium
AATTCTCTCTATTAAACTGCGCTAATGTAATTGCCGGTAACTTTAGAATTATGTCTTATGTCAAGACGCGACACCGCATCCATTTCCGGACGGAATTGACTAAATATATGCGGGAGCTTGCCGTTATTTTGGCAGCCGAAATCACCTCTTCCCTGATCTCTCCGCGTCTAATCAGCCGGCCCCGGAATGTTCCCGCCAGAAGCCCGGAACTGACCGGGGGGGTGACCAGCTCGCCGTTTCGCTCAAGGACGACGTTGGCGACGGTAGACTCGGTTATTTCCCCCCGTTCATTCCAGAGCAGAACATCATCGCATCCCGGGCATCCGGCCTGCGCCGCCTCATAGAGACCGCGATGAGTGGTCTTATGGTACAGAAAAGGATTACGGGAATCAACCGGAGAAGGGGCAAGCTTTAAGGTCACGGCTTGTTTTGCCGGGGCTTCCGGCTGGATTGTTTCCTCGCAGGCGATGGCGCCGTCCCGGTTCACCAGCAGGCGGACCCGATACCGCTGCCGTGGGCGATTCCGTGCCCGGGCGATCAGCAGCCGGCGGACAGAGGCGATCGTAACCGGGAACCCGAAGTAGAGCGCCGACTCCCGGAGCCGTTCCAGGTGTTCCCGGAGGAGAAAATACCCGTCCTCCGGGGTCCACAGGATCGTTTCCAGAAGGGAGAAGTCCGGCCGATCTTCGGTGAGAAACCGGGCTTTGATCCTGCACTCCCGGTATTCGTCGTCAGCGGTGGAGTCCCAGACGATCCCCCCCCCGACGCCGTACTCCGCCGATCCCCGCTCCCTGTCGATGAGTACGGTCCGGATCGCCACATTGAACTGCGCCCGGCGCCCGGGAGAGAGGAAGCCGATGCATCCCGTGTATACCCGCCGGGGATTCTTCTCCAGTTCGGCGATGATGCTCATTGTCCGGGTCTTCGGCGCTCCGGTAACGGACGCGCAGGGGAAGAGGGCGGCCATAATGGCGGAGAAGGGGGCGTCGGAATGGGCTTCTACCGTGGAGGTCATCTGGAAAACCGTCCGGTATTGTTCGATCCGGAAGAGGTCATCTGCCCGGACACTTCCTGTCAGCGCGACCCGGCCGAGGTCGTTCCGGATCATGTCCACGATCATGAGATTTTCGGCCCGGTTTTTCTCCGAACGGCGGAGCCATTCCGCCCGCGCGGAGTCCTCGGCGAGAGTGCGCCCCCGCGCGGCCGTCCCCTTCATCGGCCGGGAGAGGACGTGGCGGCCGTTGAGACGAAAGAACAGCTCCGGGGAAGCGGAGCAGATCGTGTACCTGCCGGCGTCGATGAAAGCGCCGTATCCCCCTCCCTGAGCCCCGGTCATCTGCAGGAACAATTCCCAGCCGTTGCCGGTAAAGGGGGCGGTCAGGCGGAAAGTGAAGTTAACCTGGTAGGTGTCGCCCCGGGCGATATGCTCTTTGATCCGGTCAATCGCCTTCCGGTAATCACCGGCCGTGATTGAAGGCGACCAGGAAAGCGGGTGTGCTTTGGCGACGGAGGGGGGCAGGAAAATCTCCCGGCGCCGGTCGTAGATGCCGAACCGGAGCAGGGGAAAATAATCCGCCGCCTTCGTTTGATATGAACTGTCAAAAGCCGGCGCTGCTTCGTAACTGATGAACCCGGCCGCGTGCAGCCTGCTCCCCTCGACCAGTTTTTCTATCCGCCGGAGAGCGGGCAGGATACCGCTGATCGAATCCGCTTCGACGACATCAACCGGTTCCCGGAAGAGGAGCCAACGTCCTTCCCCGCCGATCTGGATATAGGCCCGGTCTTTTATATGATCTGGTCTGGCTGGTGTCATCTCCCGGGGTGGTGTTCGTCTTGACATAATACATAATTCTATAGCTGCCGGTAATTGTATTAACGCAGGTTTTATTCAAGAATTATGTCTTATGTCAAGACGCGACACCAAGTGCGATCCGGGCCTGGTTTGCCAGGTCCCGGTCCTCCGGCGCGGCGCAGGTTATCACCTGACGGTACGCCCTGATTGCCTGGCGGCTTTTCCCGAGGTCGTCGAAGGTCAGCGCGGCGATATACCACAGAGAAGCGTTCCGGGGTTCTATCTGGAGCGCCTTCCGGTAGCAGACGAGCGCTTTCTTGGTCAGGGCCAGGCAGTTTAATGAGTCCCCTTTGTCCTTCCAGGTCTCTGCGTTCTTCCGGTCGATCCGCAGCGCCCTGTTGTAGCAGGCGATGGCCTTCCTGAAACGGTCGAGATTGTGAAGGGCCGTGCCCTTCAGCCTCCATACCTTCGGGTCCCGCGGGTTGGCCTGGAGGGCCGCGTCGTAACATTCAATCGCTTTCTCGTACTGCTGAAACCTGTCCGCGAGCAGGTACCCCTTGTAGAGAAGGACGGCGACATCACGGGGATTCAGCTGGAGGGCCCGTTCGTAGCAGTGGAGGGCTTGATCTGAACGCCTGGCTGCGGCGCAAACCCGGCCTTTCAGCTTCCAGCCCTCGGCGTCCTGCGGATAGAAATCGAGATGCTTGTCGCAGTAGGTGATCGCCGGGTCGTGTTGTCCGAGCCGGGCGAGAAGGGCGCCCTTGACCAGGAACGAAAAATCCGCGTCCCCGTCGATGGTGAGGGCCGCCTCGTAATGGGTCAGGGCCTCGTCATGCCGGCCGAGTTTGAAGAGCTCGTCTCCCTGATTCAGCAGGGCGGCAGCGCTGTCGGTTGTCAATTCAGGATCAGGAGGAGAAGGCATCGGACGGTCTCCCGGAAGAGGTTGGCGGCGTCGGCATCTCCGGCCCGGGGGGAAAGCAGAAAATCCCATCCGCCGGCGTCGGAAACTCCGGTGGCCCGGGGATTTGATGGCTGCGGGAAATCAAGCCCTTTATTCGCGGACCGATCTACGAGTCGGCTGTCAGTTTTTTTATATTTTGCTCCAGTTCGGATAGATTCAGAGGTTTGTCCAGAAAGATCGACGGGCCCAGTTCCAGAAGATGGTTGATTTCGTTAAGGGCGGCCACCCCGGAGATGATGATGATGGGAAGATCGGCGAAATTCTCTTTCCCCCGCAGGATCTTGATCAGCATCATGCCGTCCAGCTCGGGCATCATGATATCCGAAATCAGAAGAGAGATATCCGGGTTATCGAGAAGAACCCGGAGGGCCGTCTTCCCGTTGGAACTCTGGATGGCGATCAGCCCCATTGACTCCACGATGTTGGCGATGATTTCCCGTGACAGCTCATCATCCTCGGCGACCAGCACTTTTTTCATCATAGACCTCACTGCTACCATCCATAGCTGCCTTAAATGTACATTATCAGGGGAAAAATGGCAAGCCCATAATCACGGCGATCGCTTTTCCGGGCAGCGTCTGTTCAGCCGGCCGGCCCGTGCCATCCGGCAGCCCTGGCTTCGGCCAGCGCATGCCGGTATTCGCCGGGCCGCAGCGTTCTCCCGATCACCGGATCTCTGGCCGCGCCTCCGCAGGGGCGGTACTGGGCCATGATGTTCAGATACGTGCGGGGAGAGATCTCGTCAGCCAGGAAACGGGCGAGCTCCGCCGTCCCCGCAACCCCTTTCGGCATCACCAGGTGCCGGACCATCAGTCCCCGGCGGGCGATGCCCCGGTGATCGGTCCGGAGGCCGCCTGCCTGCCGCTGCATCTCCCGGATCGCCGCGCAGGCCCGCTCCCGGTAGTCCGGCGCCCGGCAGTACTTCCTGGCCCACCGGTTATCCCAGAACTTGAAGTCCGGCAGGTAGATGTCGACGATCCCGTCCAGCAAACGCAGCGTCTCCAGCTTTTCATACCCTGAAGAGTTATAGACCAGGGGGATGTCCAGCCCCCCGTCAATGGCCGGGAGCAGGGCCTCCAGAATCTGGGGGACGACGTGGGTGGGGGTGACAAAGTTGATGTTATGGCACCCCCGGCTGGCGAGATCGAGCATCAGTGCCGCCAGCTGTTCGGGATCGACGGCCGTTCCCCCGGGGCAGTGGCTGATGTCGTAGTTCTGGCAAAACGAGCAGAGAAGGCTGCAGGATTGGAAGAAGATGGTCCCGGAGCCGTCCCGCCCGACCAGCTCCGGTTCCTCCCCGAAGTGGGGGTGGGAGCTGGCGACGCGGGCTTGCCGTCCGGTCCGACAGACCCCCGTTTCGTCTGCCCGCCGGTTGACCCCGCACTCCCGAGGGCAGAGGCGGCAGGGGTTCAAAAGCTCGCGGGCCCGTTCAAACCGTTCCCGGAGTTTGCCGGTCCGGTGGAGCCTGAGATAGGACGGCTTCGCGGTCACGAGAACTTAGCGCCTTCGGCGCTAACCTTTTTGGATCCGGGCCCGGGGATTAACAGACGGTATATGTACCCCCGGATTGGATATCAGGTTATCAGCATACCAGTGGGCAGAAGACCGGGATATCAGGTTATCAGGCGAGGCCGACCTTGCCGACCGAGCCTCTGATGCTCTGATTCCCTTCCCACTGATTCCCTGATTATCTGATCCGCTGATGCGGCTTTTATCCCCCAAATGGCTGATCATACTTTAAATTGATTGGATTTTCATTTTTGAAATCCCGAAGACGAAATACTCTCCAGAGTAATCCGGCCCGACCTTCCTGACAACTCTATTGTTGCGGCCGGGCGGGGAAAACAGTATTCTGATGGAAACATATGTCAATGGGAGGAGGATGACGATGGAGAAGAGAATGCGGAGCATACGCGGGATGATAACGGCCGCCGTTATTTCCGGAGCCCTGCTGTCGGCATGGACCGGACCGTCCGCCGCCGACGATGCCGTCGAGTGGAGCGCCCCCCGCCAGTACGACAGGGGGAGGACACCGTCGGTGGCCGTGAACGACGGTGGCCGGGTGGTGGAGGTCCACCAGTCGGACAGCGACAACACGCTCTGGTGCCGGGTGGGCAGCATTTCGGGCGACCAGATCGCCTGGGGCCCCTCCCGCCAGTACGACAAGGGGCGTTCCCCCTCGGTGAGCCTGAACAACGGCGGCCGGGTGGTGGAGGTCCACCTCTCGGACAGCGAGGACACCCTATGGTACCGGATCGGCTGGATCGACGGCGATCAGATCGCCTGGAGTCCCTCTCGCCAGTATGACAAAGGCAGTGTGCCCGCGGTGGCGATCAACAGCGACGGCCGGGCGGTTGAGGTGCATCAGTCGGCTACCGAGACCACGCTCTGGTATCACGTCGGGCGGATGAAATAAAGGGGGTGCCCGCTCCTTATTCCCGGCTCAGGCGGTCCGCTTCCCGGAGCATGGCCGGGATGCGGTATGGCCCGTGCATGGCCCGGATGTGCGCGGCTGCTTCCTCTCTGGGGATCCCGGCGGCGGTAATGTAGAGCGGCCGCCTGCTCTTTCCCCGGAAAACCCGGCATGAGAAATTGTCATTTTGGAACCTGGTCTTGGCGACACCGATGACGGGGATTTTCCCCCGCATTGCCCGGTAAAGATGACCTCCCAGC
This sequence comes from PVC group bacterium, assembly GCA_043804695.1. Lineage (GTDB taxonomy): Bacteria > Auribacterota > Erginobacteria > Erginobacterales > Erginobacteraceae > CAWGIE01. The sequence goes on from JAZDIV010000065.1 coordinate 5,427, forward strand.
CCCGGGGTTCCCCGTTCGTCCAGCCAGACGTAGCCGTCGATGATTACGGCGTCGAGAGGAGAAGCCGCCTTCTCGATGACCGTGAGCAGGGGAGAGAGTTCCCGCCGGTAAAACCTCCCCGGCCGGTAAGGGTCGCCGGGGGAAGAATCGCAGACCAGGCTTCCGGCCGGCTGGCGATCGGTCCAGTCCCCGATCAGGACACAGGCGACCACGGTCCGATCTTCCCGGTAATGCGCGTCGACACAGGCGATCATGATATTTGGATTTGCCGGTACGGTTTGCTGCCCGGTATAGTATATACTAACCTGGTATATGAATAAACCGGGTTGACGGAGAGCATATGTCATGCCAAGAATACGAATTCCTTTCATCTGTCTTCCAGTTGCCGTCATTGCACTGCTGATGATCGGCGGATGCGGGGGAGAGGACGAAAAAGCGGTGAGTCCCCTGCAAACGGCCGCGGTGGTCACCCTGGATAACGCGGAGAGCAAGAAGGGCGATCTGGACGCGATCAGGAAGAGGGGGGAGTTTGGCATCCTGGCCCAGCGTTCGGGAGAAAATTACCTTCCCCGCCGGGGAGACCCCCTGCGCGGCCAGACCGATCTGGCGATCGAGTGCGGCCGTTCCCTGGACCTGGAACCGGTGCTGGTCGTCGTCGATGATTTCGATCAACTGATCCCGGCCCTGCTGGCCGGGAAGGGAGACATCATCGCCGCCAACCTGACGGTAACGGAGGCCCGCCAGCAGCACCTCGCGTTTTCCCGTCCCCTGGCCCATGCCCGTGAGCAGATCGTCGCCCGCGCCGGAGAGGAGAAGATCAGGGAACGGTCCGGCCTCAGCGGCCGGACGGTGGCCGTCCAGGAAGGAACCTCCTTTCTGGAGACTCTCCGGGGATTGCAGAAAGAGATCCCAGGGCTGAAGATCAGGATTATCCCGGGGGATCTGTCGAGCGACGACATCCTGGACCGGGTGGCGTCCGGTGATGTTGATCTGGCGGTCGAGGACAGCAATGTTCTCGCTGTTGCTCTTTCCTATCGTTCCGATGTCAGGCCGGTCCTGGATCTGACCGGCCAACGGGAGATCGCCTGGGGTCTCCGCCCCGATAATCCGGAATTGCTCCAGGCGGTCAATCGCTTCCTGGAAGGCGCCGCCCGGACCGGTTCGGGGGGCGAGGTCTATCGGGCTGATCTCCCGGGGATCAGGGGGAGGGGCGTCCTGAGGATGCTCACCGTCAACAACGCCACCACCTATTTTTTGCTCTGGGGAGAGCTGATGGGTTTTGAATACGAGCTGGTCCGGTACTTCGCCGAATCCCTGAATATGAAGCTGGAGGTGGTCGTCGCCCCGGCTTATGACGATCTCATCCCCTGGCTCCGGGAGGGGAGGGGAGACCTGATCGCGGCGTTCATGACGGCCGGCAAGGATCGGGAAGAAAGGGGAATCCGGTTTTCCCGGCCCTATCATTACGCGGAAGAGATCGTCGTGGCTCGCGCCGAAGAGCGGGCTCTGAAAACCCCCCGGGATCTGGACGGCCGGACCGTCGTGGTCCGCCCGGGCAGTTCGTACCGGAAGAGCCTTGAGGAGCTTAAAAGATCGGGAGTGAATCTGTCGATCGGTAACGCGCCGCCTGAGATGGAAACGGAAGAGATCATCGATAACGTGGCCAGGGGAGAGTTTGACCTGACCGCGGCGGACACCCAGATTCTTGATCTGGAAACAAGCTACCGGGACGATATCAAGGGCGTTTTTTCAATCAGCGGAGAGGTCCCTCACGGCTGGGCGGTGAGGGAAGAAGACCATGAGCTTCTGGCCGCCGTCAACACTTTCATCGAGAAAGAATACCGCGGTGTTTTTTACAACATCACCTATAAAAAATATTTCAAGAATCCCCGGAAGGTGAAGCAGGCGGCCGAAGAATACGGAGCGGTGATGAAAGATGGGAAGATATCTCCCTATGACGATCTCACCCGGCGGTATGCCGACCGGTACGGTTTTTTCTGGAGGCTGATCGTCGCCCAGATATACCAGGAGAGCCGGTTCAATCCCCGGGCCCGCGCGTGGTCCGGCGCCCGGGGGCTGATGCAGGTGATGCCGAAGACCGCGAAAGAGTTCGGTTTCACGGACCTGGAAAACCCGGAGATCGGCCTCCACGCCGGAATAAGGTACATGGACTGGGTTCGTGGCCAGCTCGCTAAGACCGCGGATCTCCTCAATCGCGCCTGGTTCACGCTGGCGGGGTATAACGCCGGTGTCGGCCATCTCCAGGATGCCCGCCGTCTCGCCCGGCAGATGAACTGGAACCCCGACGCCTGGTTCGACAATGTGGAGAAAGCCATGCTGCTCCTCTCCCGGCCGGAATACGCCCGGAAGGCGAGGTATGGCTATGTCCGTGGCCGGGAACCGGTCAGTTACGTGAGCGCCATCCGTGACCGCTACCGGGCCTACCAGTCGCTGGCCGGCGAGTCGTTTCCGGAAACCGCCGCCGCGGATCCGGCCGGCATCCCCGCCTCGCCGCCGCCTCTTCCCGCCGCTACTGAGCCGCCGTCCCGGGAAAGCGCCCTCCCCCAACCGGCGGAAAAGGAAAAAGCTCCCTCAGGGAAGACGTTCACCGTCAGGAAAGGAGACACCCTCTCGAAGATCGCCGGCGAGGTGTACGGGGACCGCGGCGCCTGGCAGGTGATCTACCGGGCCAACCGGGATATCCTCCCCGGGCCGGACGCGCTCAAGGTGGGTCAGGAGCTGAAGATACCGGATAGGCAGTAGGGCGCCGGTATTGGGTGGCGGACCGGACCGATCAGTCGGATCCGACGGATCCGTCCGATGACGGAAAACTCTCTCTTGCCGGCTACAATGCCCTTTGCAGAATCTCTGTCAGTTCCTCATCACTGAGCTCGACCGGGTTCCCCTTCATGCTGCTGGATTTTTTAGCTTTCTCCACCACTGACGGGATGTCGTCCCGTTCGATCCCCAGCCGGGAGAGCGGCGGGATCTCCAGTTCGCGGCAAAGCTTCCGGACCCAGGCCGCCCCGTCCGCCTCCGTCGCCGACCGGTTCCCGGTGATGATGACCGCGATCTCCCGGTAGCGGGCGATCGCGGGAGAAGAGGGGTCGCGTTCCTGCAGCGCCCGGATATTGGCCTCTATGACGAAGGGGAGGAGACGGGCGCAGATAACGCCGTGGGGGGCCTGGAACATGCCCCCCAGCGGACCGGCGAACGCGTGGGCCGCTCCCAGGCCGGCGTTGGCCAGGGCCAATCCGCCGAAAAGGGAGGCCAGTGCCATCTCGATCCTTCCTTCCCGGTCTTCCCCGTCCCGGTACACCCGCGGCAGGGCCCGGGCCCCCCGGCGGAGGCCCTCCCGGCAGAGAGCGTCGGTCAGGGGGTTCGCCTTCCGGGAGACATATGGTTCGATCAGCTGGGTGAGGGCATCGAGACCGGTAGCCGCGGTGACCGCCGGGGGCACCGGGATGGTCAGGAGCGGATCGACCAGCGCCACCCGGGGGATCATCAGGGGGCTGCGCATGCTGACCTTGACCCGGTGGCCGGGGGAAAGAAGGACGCCGTTTTTCGTCACCTCGGCCCCGGTCCCGGCGGTGGTGGGGATGGCGATGTACGGCGCGGGGGCCCGCTCGATCATCTTCCCGGCGCCGATCACCTCCAGGTAGTCCGCCAGGTCGCCGGTGTTGGTCAGCAGCGCCGAGATCACCTTACCGGCATCAATAACGCTTCCCCCGCCGATCCCGATCACCAGGTCGCATTTCTCTTTGCGGGCCGTCGCAGCCAGGGCAACGACCGTGTCGGTGGTCGGCTCTCCCCGCACCGGGAGAGTGATATGGCTGAGTCCGGCCCGGTCCAGTTCTTTAATGAGCGGTGCGGCGCGTTCCGGGGTGCCGCCCGTGACCACGCAGCAGCGCTCCCCCAGACCGGCGGCCAGCTCGCCCGCCCGTCCGACGACCCCGGGCCCGAAGATAATCCGTTCGGCGGTGGCGAACTCGAATGTGGGATTCGACATCATGTCTGTTCGTGATAGATGTCGTTTGGGAGATTGTGAATATTTATGAACAGATAAAATGGAGTAATGGAGTGGTGGAGTAATGGGCCCCGTCGGTCCGGCCCGGTCGTTCCCACTACTCCATTACTCCAGTACCCCCTTTGGATAGTTGAATGGTATTAGGAATATAGAACGTTCTTTCCTTACCAGGCGTCATCCGGAGGAAACACGTTCTCGTATTTGATGCTGTAGCGCGGTTCGGCCATCATGTGGGTCACGGTCTCTCGCCACCGGTTGTAGTGCGCCGTCTCTTTGTGGCGGGCCGGGACGCCCGGATCGCGGTAGGCCTCAAAGAGGATGAACCGGGTGGGATCATCCTGCTGCTGAATAACATCGAACCGGAGGAAGCCCGGCTCCTGGAGGCTGTGGCGGGCGTTGTCCAGCGTGATTTCCTTGAATTCTTCCACCCTGTCCGCCTTGACGTGAATAAAGACGAGTACAATCAGCATGCCACCCTCCTTTTACCTGTCCATAAGACTCTATCTTTTGTCGGGAATCGTGCCGTCATTCTGACCAGTATTTTCACCATGTCTTGCCTGTCGTGACCGAAAAAACACCGGCTGCCGGAGTATCTTACAACATTTCATGTCCGCCACGCGCTCCGCGCGTCGGCTGAACCCGGTTGGTGTGTGCTATTTGTTCTTCTCTACTTTCCATCGAAAGCGTGTTGATAGCCTCCACCCAACAGCCGGGCACTCTTCTTCCATTCCGATCTGCGTCATGACACCTTCGGACTTCTCGTCCTCGACCTTCGTGATCCTGACGGACTCGACGATGTTGTCGGGTTTGACCACATGTAATTCCATTCCAGGCAGGAGTCCGTGATCCTTTCCCACGTTCAGAGTGACGGGGATATCCTTGAAATTCCAGTCGCAAACACTCGGCCGTGTCGTAGGTAAGCCGACAGCAACAATCCCGGCCGCGATCGGCCGCTTCAACAAATAGGCTTGGAACTTCTGTGGGACGCTCGGAAATCCGAAGACGTTCTTCTTCTCATCGCCAGCCCTCAAAAGGTAGCTGCCATGGGCATATTCACGGGGCTCCGAACCTCCGTTTACGTCATTGCAGAAGCCGACGACGTCGTCTGCCGGGACTAAATATCTTCTCGGTCCCCACGGGATGGGGATGAACTCCTCTGCAATTCCTTGGAACCCTTCCCTCTTGTTCTCGAACGTGAAGTCAAGACGTATCCTGCCATTTGCCTCCGAGACAGCGCCGTAGTTCCGATCATACAGGCCAAGACAGCCATGCCATTCAAACAGGTATCCGGACTTCGGTGCCAGCAACAAAGACACGTTCACTCCCCGGCCGTCTCCGTGGTAGTACTCCCCGGCCCACGCATGATCACCCAGCGTCTTAATCTCTGCCGGTATCTTCTCACGGAGTACTTTGGCCGTATTCTCCGCCTCATCAGAGTATTTAGAGTCATCAGAACTGCCTGCAAAGGCCGTGAGGGCAATCAACGACAGAATGGAGAGGAGTGGGCATGTTTTCATCTTCGTCTCCCTGCACACAACGCCGAGCTCAGCCGCCCCGGTTATAACCAGAAAATATTGGAAGTAATATTACTCCTGACCAATCCAGTCGAGCCAGCAGCCGCAAGGCGGTAAAGGGTCGGCTTAAGCGTATGGATACTGTTTAAGGCCTCCTCCTTTATCATGCCGATTGGTATGATGAAGAGAAACATTAACCCGCAACCCACGACAAGCCCCGATAAATCGGGGGGGCCGGGGAAAGGAGGACTTGTCCGGCACGTTTTTTATGACGTATGACGGAGGCCATGTGATTCTACACCCAGCGACATAAATTTTACTGCGGGGTGGATCTGCATGCAAGGTCAATGTATCTCTGTATCCTAAACCGGGCGGGGAATTTTCGCTACAGACATCAGTCCGGTGTGGGGAAGTTCAGCGAATCGGATAATTGAGCCTCGATAGGAGTTTGGAGCGGGCATGTCCTGTAGCCAGCGAAGTTTGAGAAATTCACCTGAAAAATGAATAAATCATAGTCTTTTCTCCGGCGATTTGCGGTAATTGTATAAATATTTATTCATCTTTAATGCCAGCAGGACAATTCGTTCCCTTCATACACCTCCCCATAATTCCTTCTACTTGTTCAAGTTCATTCCTTTTCAAATTCGGCGGAAATTTTTAGAAACTCTTTTCGTAAATCCCAGGGTATAAAATAGATGATGCCCATACCGCAAAGGAAAAGTATATAAATTGCTAAAGCTCTCTTTGAAAATCGAAAAACAATAGCAGGAATGCTAAGGAGAGACCAGAGAAGAACTATAAAAACGTAAAATATTAATGCAGCATGGAGTTAAGCAATGGGGGCAAAGGGGGACTTCGGTGGCGTCTTTACTTAAAAAAGTATCTTGATTGTCGTCATCTTCCCCCTTGGAAAATTATAGACCACAGATATTCGGCTACCCGCCTATGCCCTTCAGGGGAAAGGTGCGTATCACCCCAGATCCCCTCCAGGAAATAGTCGGTTTCATAAATTCCCTTTTCTGATTTGAAGGCCGGTAGCAAGTCTATAAAAGTGAAGCCGTTCTCCGAGCAAAACTCTTTCAACCTCTCCTGGGGGTAGAGGATTATCTTTTTATCTCCATTTTGATTGAGTGCTTCAATTTGTGGCCGGGCGGGGACTG
>JAZDIV010000066.1:0-2907 GCA_043804695.1 PVC group bacterium
ACTATTTTCACCGAGAAGAGTTTTGAGACTTCGGCTTTGGCTTGTGGCAAAACCGCCACTCCTCCGGCTGGCTCGCATCACTTCACCAGTGCCTATGACACCTTCACCGGTCACCTTGGCGCCGGCATGGGGACCAATAACAGCGTGAGCCCGGGACAGGCTGGTGTCGGTTTCGGCCCCGGTGGAACGTCCTATTCGTACGGGTATGCCGGCCTCTGCGGCACTTGGGTTACTCTGGCCTCCTAAGGTTGGCTCGAGTACATTCGGGTATTTGAAATTTCACCTTGGCTTCGCAATCCCCGAAGAGCGGTTTGAAATTCCATACCCTCGAGAGGTGTAAAACGACCAGTTCCTGTTACTGTTGAAAGCAGTTCAAACTCAAGTTCGATAGGTAGCACCTCTTTTCAATCGCTAAAAATCTGGCTAGCTAAGATGACCTCTTCCTCCCCCAGTGAAGAGGTCTTTTTTTGTACACGCGGATGGTCTGTTCCTCAAGCACGGCTGGCGTGGCGGGATGGGCGGAACCGCTGCCCTGGTGGCCATCAAAGTGGGCGAAGAAGGGTCGAGAACATCACCGGTTTTTGAGCGACCGCTCAGCAGTCCAGTTTCCAATCGGGATATTTCTTCTTCAATTTGTTCAGATACGACTGGACCTGCTCGCTCTTGTGGCCGTAACTGACGTCGATGACCAGGCGCTTCTCTTTTTTCGGATACATGGTGTAGTCGTCGATGGAGTTGACCACGATGAAAAACTTGAACTGAAAGCGATTTGGCACCGGGCCCAGTTCTTCGATCTCGTCCAGAAATTCCTTCATCATCTCGCTGAACGAGCGCTGCTTCGAACCATCGTAGACAACGTAGAACTTGGGGACAAAATCACCGTCATTGACCTCGATGTACTCGAATTCCCGGCCGATGATGGAGAACGTGTTCTTGCAGGGATTCTTGAAACTCCCCAACCCCAACACCGAGCTGTTGAAGGCCCCGGTATCCAGCCTCAGCTCGTCCATTGCTTCCAGCTGGGGAAATATTCGGGTGAAAAAATTATCCGCCGATATCGATTTTTTGACCAGCCTCATCACTTTGGCGCCACTTTTGTACTCACTCATCCTGTCCGGAGAATTTTCCCCCGCTTCAGTGCGGGACCGGAAATCCTCCGGTTGCCATCGGTACTGCGGGTTCTCCTCCAGAAACTGCTTGAGCACAATGATGAATGCCTCCTCGATCGTGGTGGCCCCGAAGCCGAAAATCGTGTCGGCACTGAAAACGAAGCTGTAATTCGCGTTTGCTGATATCTCGTCAACGTCAAAAGTGGATACGATCTTCAGATCGTTTTTAAAATTTTCTACACTCTGAATACTTGGCGCTTCCATATAGACCATTAGGTCACAGAGCACATACAGCCCCCTGCTCTTCGCGTATCTGATCAGCCTCTCGACTTCCGCCGGCGAAGTGGCGCTTCTGTTCTGCTGCTTGAGCAGCCCTTCGTTGAAAGTCTGAACGCCGACGATGATCGCGTTGAAGTTGTACTCCTGCAGCAGGTCGATCTTTTCTTCCGACCAGGACGCGGGATGGACCTCCATCAACTTCGACCCGACATCCTTGAAATTGGGAATCCTGGAGAAGACCGTTCTCATCATCTCCGGGTTCATCAAGGTCGGCGTGCCGCCGCCGAAAAAGTAGCTGCGAATATTCTTGGAGGCGATAATCTCCGAATAGTCATCGATCCTCCGGGGCAGATACTGGAGATAATATCTCCGCAGATCATCGTTCTTCGGTACGACTCCCTTGTAGAAGCAATATTTACAGATGCTCTGGCAAAAGGGGCTGTGGATGTAGACATGAATGTCATGATCCACTGCCTGCCACAGCTTCTGAAGATGTGCCAAATCCACCCGTTGATATACTTCATCTAGCCTGGACATCACTTTCTCCCAGAGGATTGAGCCGACCGGATCGCCAACAGGGAACGCTCCGGTAACTCCGGCGCGCCGAATCACCTCGCCTCCCGCGGAAACCGAACTCCGCGATAGATTTGAGGTAATAGTATATCTCACAACCCGGCGAAAATCATCTCGGGCATTCAGGTGCTGCTGAAATATAATGCACGCGGGGGGGAGCCGATGAACGATCAGAGCACGAACGCACTCCAGGCGGAACTGGTGGAATTGGTCCGTGGCAAGGGGTCGATCACCTTTGCCCGCTACATGGAGCAGGCGCTCTATCACCCCCGTCACGGCTTTTACACTCGGGGCGGAGGCCCGTGGGGCGCCCGCCGGGACTATGTGACCAGCGTCGACGCCGGTCCGGTATTCCCCGGCCTCCTGCTGCCGCTGTTCCGGGCTTTCTGGCGGGCCCTGGGATCCCCCGGCGACTACCTGCTGCTGGATGCCGGGGGAGGGGATGGCCGCTTCGCCGCTTCCCTCGCCTCGGAATTGGCCGCGGCGGACCCGGATCCCTTCTCGTCAGCGCTGCGCACGGCCCTGGCCGACCGCTGCGCCGCCGGCCGGGCCGGCGCCGCGGCCTCGCCGTTTGATCGGATTCCCTTTCCGCCAGAAGCCGGCCAGCCTCCACTGGGGCCCTGCTGTGTCTTGGCCAACGAATTGCTGGACGCCCTCCCGGCCCATCTCGTCCGCATGGCCGGGGGGCGGCTGGAGGAGGCGATGGTGACGGTGCGCTCGGGGAGGCTGGCCTTCCACTGGTCAGAACCCGGCAGTCCGGAGCTGGCCGCCTATTTCAAAGACCTGGATCTCGAATTGGGCGACGGCCAACAGGCGGCGGTGAACCTCGAGGCGGGGAGGTGGGTTCGGGCGGCGGCTTCCGCTATCGAGCGGGGCCATCTGGTGGTCATCGATTACGGGTATCCGGCCCCGGTTCTCTTCTCGCCCGCTACGGCCGCCGATCCGG
>JAZDIV010000067.1:0-8927 GCA_043804695.1 PVC group bacterium
CTCACCATCAGCCCCCGGTACGAAGCGGCTGTCCTCACGGTGTTCCGGGCCCTGGTCGAGAAGGGCTACATCTACCGGCAGCTGAAGCCGATCCACTGGTGCTTCTCCTGCGAGACCGCCCTGGCCGAGGCGGAACTCGAATACCGCGACCGGCAGGACACCTCCATCTACCTTCTGCTCCTGCTGGTCTCCCCGGTTAGCTCCCTCTGGGGGGGGGAGAAGGACGGCCCCGTCTCCCTCCTGGTCTGGACCACCACCCCCTGGACTCTGCCCGGGAACCTGGCCGCGGCGGTTCACCCCGATTTCAAGTACGCCCTGGCCGCCTACCGCGACCCGGCGGACGGCAGGGAAAGGCGGGTGATCCTGGCCGCTGGCGCTGTGGAGCGGGTCGCCCGGGAGACGGGCATCGCCTCCTTTTCGATCCTCGGCACGGTCCCGGGCCGGGAACTGGAAAACCTCCGGTACCGCCATCCCCGGCTCGACCGGGACTGTCCCGTGATCCTGGCTGACTACGTCAATCTGGAAGAGGGGACCGGCTGCGTCCACACCGCGCCCGGCCACGGCCAGGAAGACTATCTCTCCGGGCAGAAGTACGGGCTGGACATCCTGAGCCCGGTCGACGCCCGGGGAGCTTTCACGGAGGAAGCCGGGGACCTCCGGGGATTGAACGTCCTGGAGGCCAACGACCGGATCATCGACAGGCTGCGGGAGGAGGGGCTGCTCCTCTCCCGGCAGGCGGTCACCCACTCCTATCCCCACTGCTGGCGTTGCCACCGGCCGGTCATTTTCCGGGCCACCCGGCAGTGGTTCGTCTCCCTGCAGAACCGGGACCTGCGCGGAAAGGCCCTGCGGGAAGTGGACCGGGTGGAGTGGATCCCGGACTGGGGGAAGACCCGGATCCGGAGCATGCTCGAGCAGCGGCCCGACTGGTGCATCTCCCGGCAGAGGAAATGGGGGGTGCCGATCCCCGGTTTTTACTGCCGCCGGTGCGGGGAAGTGCTTCTGGACCCGGAGGTGATCGGACATGTCATCGGGCTTTTCGAGGAGCGGGGATCCGACTGCTGGTTCGAGCTCTCCGAGGAAGAACTCCTCCCGGACTCCGTCGTCTGCCCCGCCTGCGGAGGAGGACAATTCGCCAAGGAGAATGACATTTTCGATGTCTGGTTCGAGTCCGGCTCGTCCCACCGGGCGGTGGTGATGGAGAACCCGGAACTCGATTTCCCGGCCGACCTCTATCTGGAGGGGACCGACCAGCACCGGGGGTGGTTCCAGCTCTCGCTCCTCCTGTCGGCCGCGACCGCGGACCGGGCCCCCTTCAAGGCAGTTCTCACCCACGGCTTCGTGGTCGACCAGAAGGGGGAGAAGATGTCCAAGTCCCGCGGGAACTTCATCTCGGTGGCGAAGGCGCTGGAAAAATTCCCGGCGGACATCCTCCGTCTCTGGTTCTCCTCCATCGACTACCGCAAGGACATCGGCGTCTCCCTCGACCTGATCCGGAAGATATCCGAGTCATACCGGAAGATCCGGAACACCTTCAAGTACTGCCTGGGCAATCTCTATGATTTTAACCCGGAGGCCGACCGAGTCCTCGGCCCGGAGATGGAGGAAATCGACCGCTGGGCGCTGCAGGAGGCGGAAGAGCTGCGGGAGCGGGTCACCGAGGCCTATCGGCAGTTCGAGTTCCACCGGGTCTACCGCGACATTCACAATTTTTGCGTCATCCAGATGTCGTCCTTCTATATGGACGTGCTCAAGGACCGCCTCTACACCTGGGCCGCCAAAGGCCGGGAGCGGAGGAGCACCCAGACGGCGCTCTGGGAGATAACCGGCATTCTGGCCCGGTTGCTCGCCCCGATCCTGGTCTTCACCGCCGAGGAGGTATGGGGGCATCTGTCGGCCCGGGTTGCCGCCCTCCCGCCGAGCGTTCACCTCGCCCTCTGGCCCTCCCCCCGCCCGGAATGGCGCGATCAGGGGCTGAAAGAGACCTGGGATAAACTGCTCTCGATCCGGACGGAAGCGCTCAAGCTCCTGGAAAATTTCCGGGGCGAGGGCGTGATTGGCACCTCCCTGGAAGCCGGGATCATCATCGAGACGGACAGCCCGGAATGGGAGGCCCTCCTGAAAAAGTACGAAAAAGATCTGCCGAAGCTGCTGATCGTCTCCCGGGCGGAGGCGCGCCCGGTCAGGGGGCAAAACCACAGCCCGGACTCCCGGCCCACCGATCTGGAGGGCGTCCGGATGATCCTCAACCGGGCCGGGGGCACGAAATGCGCCCGCTGCTGGAAGTATTCGCCGACGGTGGGGGATTCGTCGGATCATCCGCAGCTCTGCGCCGAGTGCCGGGAGCAGATGGCGATATGCTGACCGCGGTCACCGCACTGATTATTATCATTGCCGATCAGGCGGCGAAATGGGCGGCCGCCGGCGCCCTCCGGTCCGCCCCGGGCCGGAAGATCGCGGTGATCGAGCGCTTCTTCTACCTGACCCTGGTTCACAACCGGGGGGCCGCCTTCGGTATTTTTCCCCGACAGGGCTTCCTCTTCATCATTCTTTCCGTGATAACGATCGCGGTCCTGCTGATCTTCTACCGCCGTTTCTTCGCCTCCGGCGCCATCGCCCGGCTGGCCGGCGGCCTGATCCTGGGCGGCGCCGCGGGAAATTTGATCGACCGGGTCCGCTTTGATCACGTGGTCGATTTCCTCGACTTCCAGTTCGGCAGCTACCACTGGCCGGCATTCAACATCGCCGACAGCGCCATCTGCGTCGGTGTCGCCCTCCTGATCGCCCGCACCCTGTTCAGCAAAGACAACAGAGCGCGGGCCTGAATTCTAAAAATCTTATTTTTTCTCCCCCGATTAATACTTCGGGGCGGGGCGAAAAAATAAGAGTGTTTACGCATTGAACCAGCATTACAGGCTTAGTTTTAAGTTATTGGAATTATAGTAGTATGTGTTCAAAACATAAATTAGCACCTTTGGCGCAACTGCGTAGCGGCGACCGTTAGGTCGCCATAATCTGGCAGCCTGAAGGCTGCCGCTACGACATTGAAATTCCAAAACAGTAAATTAGCGACCGAAGGGAGCTAATTTATGATAGAAGAAAAACAAAAAACGGTTTCAGAAGGCGAAATTCGGGAATTCCGGGTCGGGGAAGAGGAGGCGGGCGCCCGCCAGGACGTCTTTTTAACCGCCCGGCTGGAGGGAATCTCCCGGAGCCGGATCAGGGTCCTGATCGAGAAGGGGCGGGCCCTGGTGAACGGGAAACTGGTAAAGCCGCACCACCCGCTCTCCCCCGGGGACCGGGTCGAGGTCGTTCTCCCGCCGCCGTCGGAGTCCCTCGGGGAGGGACTCCCCGGGCCGGAACCGATCAGTCTGGACATTCTGTACGAAGATGAGGGGATCATCGTCATCAACAAGCCCCCCGGGCTGCTGGTGCACCCGTTGCGGGCGGGGCAGGGGGGGACGCTGGTGAACGCCCTTCTGCATCGGGTCGGAAGCCTCCCGGAAACGGGAGGAGTGTTGCGCCCCGGTATCGTTCACCGGCTGGACCGGGACACGTCGGGGGTGATGATCGCGGCGAAAAGCGACCGGGCCCTCGCCGGGCTGACCCGCCAGTTCCGCGACCGCACGGTCGGAAAAGAATACCTGGCCATCGTGCGGGGAGAACCCCCCGCCGCCCGCGGCGAGTGCGACTATCCTCTCGGCCGCTCGCTCCGGCGGCGGACCCGGGTGACGGTGCGGTACTCCGGCGGGCGCCCCGCCCGGACGGCCTACGAGGTGATCGAACGCTTCGGAGCCTGCTCCCTGCTCCGGCTGGAGATCATGACCGGCCGCACCCATCAGATCCGGGTCCACCTCTCCCGGCTGGGCTGCCCGGTTCTCGGCGACCGGGAGTACGGCCGGAAAAACGGGGAGGGGCCGAGGGCGCCGGAGGCGCCCCGGCAGATGCTGCACGCTCACCGCCTCAGGATTGCCCACCCTCTGACCGGGGAGCCCATGGAATTCGTCGCCCCCATCCCCGGTGATATGGAAAATGTACTGAACGTTCTCAGGGGGGAGAAGAATAGAGATAAACAAATAGACAGGGGAGAGTACTTTTGATACGTTACTTTTTCTTCCTGCCGGTCACCGGAACTCCGGTGACCGGCAGGAAGAAAAAGACAAAATGAAATTTTCTAAATTAGCGACTGAAGGGAGCTAATTTATAATGCAGAGCATGACCGGCTACGGCACCGGCAGTTCCGCGGCGGCGAATTTTACCGTCAAGACGGAGCTGCAGTCCTACAACCACCGTTTTCTGGATGTCAAGGTCAAGCTTCCGAACGAGTACCAGAGCCTGGAAAGCCAGGTCCGGAAGGTGATCGAGAGCCGTCTCTCCCGGGGGAGGGTCAACGTCTTCATCGGTTTTCAGCTGAGCGGCGACCTGTCCCAGGTGATCATCAACGAAGCCCTGGCCAGAAAATACTGGAATGCCCTCAACCGCCTCCAGCGGAAGCTCAAGGTGAAAAACGAGATCGGGGCGGAAGCCCTGATCAGGCTCCCGGGCGTGATGGAGGCTTCTTCCGGCCTCCCCTCCTTCAACCAGTTCAAGAAGCAGGTCGTCCTCAGCCTGGAACAGGCCGTGGAGAATCTGATCTCGATGCGGAAGAAGGAAGGGCGCCGCCTGGCGGCCGACCTCGGCCGGCATCTCCGGACCTTCGCGGACTGCTTGAAGAAGATCCGGAACCGGCAGGAGGAGAAACCTGTTCCCCCCCCCGGCCGCAAGGGCGGCCGGCCCTCCCAGGAAGTCCCCGCGCCGCCGCCGGGAGCCAACGTCCAGGAAGAGCTCGCCCGCCTCGACAGCCACATCGAGCTGTTCAGCGAGTACCTGGCCTCCGACCAACCCGTGGGGAAGACGCTGGAGTTCCTCTGCCAGGAGATGCTCCGGGAAGTGACCACCCTGGGCGACAAAGCGGCGGACAGCGCGGTCTCCCGCCAGATCGTGATCATGAAATCGGCGATGGAGAGCCTGCGGGAGCAGACGAGGAACGCGGAGTGAAAATAAGTGCCTTCAGCCGGAGGCTGATCCGCCTCTGGCGGAAAAGTGAGCTAAAGTGCCTAAAGTGCCTAAAGTTGACGCTTCGCCGGGCCATAACCGATTACCGATCACTGATAACTGATTACATTCTCAATGAGCGGACTGCTTTTCATACTCTCGGCGCCCTCGGGGGCGGGTAAGACCACGGTCTGCGACGCCCTCCTGGAAAAGACGGATAACCTGAAAAAGGCGATCACCAGCACCACCCGCCCCCCCCGCCCCGGGGAGGAGGACGGTGTCGATTACTTCTTCCTCTCCAAAGATCAGTTCCGGAAGCGAATAGCCGAAAGACGGTTCCTGGAACACGCGGTCATCTATGATAATTACTACGGATCCGGCCGGGATTACATTGAATCCCAGCTGGAGGCGGGGTATGATGTCATCCTGGTGGTGGACGCGCAGGGCGCGCGATCGATCAGGAAAACGGGCATTGCCGCCGTCTATATCTTTCTCCTCCCCCCGTCCCTGGAGGAGTTGCGCGCCCGGCTGATCGGGAGGCAGTCGGACAGCCCGGAGGTGATCGAGAAGCGCTTCTCCCGGGCCCGGGAAGAGCTCGGCAGCTATGCCGAATATGATTATTGTGTCATCAACGATGATCTCGGGGCGGCCGTCGCGGACATCCAGGCGGTGATGCGGGCGGAGCGGTGCCGGGTGCGCCAGTGCCCGGAGATAGTGAAGAAGATCATGGAAACCTATGAAGGGGTCTGAACGATGCAATACATAACGACGGAAAAATATCTGGAGAAGATCCACAACATCTATTCCCTGGTCATCCTGGCCGCCAAGAGAACGGTCGGGTTGACCCGGGGGGAGAAGAGCCTGCTCCCCGAGGTCAAAGATCAGAAGCCGGGCATGATCGCTCTGGAAGAGATCATCGCGGGCAAGATCACGCTGGCCCCGGCGGTCAAGGACGGGGCTGATGAAAAGAGTGCCGGCTGACCCCCTTAACGGACTTGCCATTTTGCTCGGCGTCACCGGTTCGATCGCGGTTTACAAGGCCGCCGATCTGGCGAGCCGCCTGAAGCAGAGAAAGGCGGAGGTCTCCACGGTGATGACGGCGGCCTCCCGGGAGTTTGTCCGCCCGCTCACCTTCGAAATCCTGACCGGGAACCGGGTGTACACGGACATGTTCGTGGAAAACCGTCACCGTTCCCCCGTTCACATCTCCCTGGCCCTCCTGTCGGCCATCGTGGTCGTGGCGCCGGCGACGGCCAATTTTATCGGGAAGATGGCCCACGGCCTGGCCGACGATCTCCTCAGCTGCGTGGTGATGGCGACCCGCTCCCCGATCCTTCTCGCCCCGGCGATGAATGCCGGGATGTATGAAAACCCCATCGTCCGGGAGAACATCGCCCGCCTGAAAGAACACGGGGTCGAGTTCATCGGCCCGGAGTCGGGATACCTTGCCTGCGGATACGAGGGCCTGGGCCGCATGTCGGAAACCTCCGCGATTATCGAAAAAATCGTGACGATGATTTCAGGGATCAGTAGAACTTAGCGCCTCCGGCGCAACCTCGTAGCGGCGACCTTCAGGTCGCCACACTATGGCAGCCTGAAGGCTGCCGCTACGACATTTATTGTGCGCCAGAGGCGCATCAGCCTCAGGCTGAAAATTCCGAAACAGTAAATTAGTTCGCCGGCCTCGGATAATCAAATAGAACTAAAAATTACTCCGTACGGCTTCGCCACGGGGCGGAGCGCGAATTGTTACCCCGAGGTGCCGAAGGCACTTTTCGGGGACACGAATTTACTTCAAATAAGCCTGCAATCGTGGACCTATGCTTGCACATTCTTATTTTTCCGGAGGAAAAAAAGATTATTGAAATCCCAGAAAAAATTCGTCATCACGGCCGGGCCGACCCGGGAGTTTATCGACCCCTTCCGTTTTATCTCCAACCCGTCCAGCGGGAAGATGGGGTACGCCCTGGCCCGGGCCGCGGCTGAACGCGGCAGCGAGGTAGTGCTGATCAGCGGTCCGGTCTCGCTGGACCCGGTCCCGGGGGCCCGGCTGGTCCCGGTCACCTCCGCCCGGGAGATGCGGGCGGCGGTGATGGAGCATGCCCCCTCGGCCGATGCCGTCGTGATGGCGGCGGCGGTCTCCGATTACCGCCCGGCCCGCTTCTCTCCGTCGAAGCTGAAGAAGGTCGAGGAAAGAATCTCTCTCTCCCTGGTCCGGAATCCGGACATCCTCGGCGAGCTGGGCCGGAGGAAAGGGGGGGCCTTCCTGGCGGGCTTCTCGGCCGATACGGAGAATATTGTTGACAACGCGCGGGAAAAGTTAAAATGTAAGGGCCTCGATCTGATCGTCGCCAATGACATCTCCGCCCCCGGCAGCGGTTTTGGCGCGGAGACGAACCGGGCGACGGTCATTCATCGCGACGGGAGGGTTGAGGAATGGCCGATGATGAGCAAGGACGATCTCGCCGGCCGGATCATCGATTTGATCGGGGCGAAGATTGCTCACTGGAAATGAGCGGGGTCTGAAGTGATGGGAAGACTGGATTACAAGGATTTCTATTTCGCGCCTTCCCCGGTCGCCGGCCGGACGCGGATCAAGGCGATCCCCCCGACCCGGAACCTGTTCCTGATGTCGATCGACAATTACCTGGCCAAGAATAACCGGAAGCTGATCAACGTCGAGACGCACGAGGGGTTCTTTCGGGTCTGGTATCAGGAGGAATAGCTATACCGTGTTTAAAACAGCGAAGGGATTCACCACGAAGTACACGAAGAACACGAAGAGTAATTTGAATAAGTAATATTTGTCTCAGCTTTAATAAAGCCGTCCTGATCCGCGTGGTTTGATCGGCTTTTTATCAATGAGATAAAGTTTTTGATTAAGGTATAGCTGAACTTTTTTATAATTATAAAATTACTATGGAGCGAAATATAGGGTGGAGTAAACCGACAGGAATTTTCCCACCAAAATTTTTACGAAGTAAAAATTTTGGCGCGGTAGCCAAGTGGTAAGGCGGCGGTCTGCAAAACCGCTATTCACCGGTTCGACTCCGGTCCGCGCCTTTTTTCTTTACGAGGAAAAGCCTCGTAAAGAAAAAAGTTGAACAACTGTTGTGCTTAATTCGTCAAATGTGGCAAGAGAAATAAAATTTTCTCTTGACCTATTAGAAGTAGAATGCGATAGTGGGCGTAAGAGTTGGGGTAGAATCTGCCCGATCCTAATCAATCCTCTTCGAGGATTCCCCAGCTCTTATTTTTTTGCCATTTTTTTCTGATTGAATATCTGTTCCCGGTATATTCGTCATACCGCTGTAATCCCCAGCGCGATTTCCCCCTCACTTTCCCTTTCCATTGCAAGACAGTAAGTTTTCTAAACCATGCATGGAAATTTTTATCTCCGATAGCTCTCCTCCCCGTTATATAGGCACAAATATCCGCAATTTGGATAACCGGTGAAACATTTGATACTGCAAAATAGGGGTATGGATTAACCCGACTTTCCCCCTAATTTGACGTAAGCCGTTGCATTGCAACAAAACCATCTGTTTTTTCGGTCACTACACTCTGCGACCGATAAGGCTCTGATGTCGGGGTAGTGGGTCTATTATGTCAAGTTTATTGTAGATGTCCAGATGGGCTGATTCCGGTTGACCGGACTGCCGGATATGGTGGATGTTAGGGATAGGGGTCAAATCTTTCCTCTTGACAGATAGCTTATGGATGTTATCTTGGGGAATGGCCAGGTCTCTGAGAATACAATATCCCGGAGCGTACTATCACGTAACCTGCCGGGGAAATGAGCGAAGAAAAATATTTTTAAATCCCCGGGATCAGAAAATATTCCTGGAGAAGTTATGTCTCTCATCAGAGACATATAACGTTTCGCTTCTGGC
>JAZDIV010000068.1:0-2034 GCA_043804695.1 PVC group bacterium
AGGCCTCGCAGCTGGTGATCCCGGCGGCGTTCATTCGGAGAGTCTCTCTCCCCTCCATCTCCACGCCGAGGCTTTTGAGGAGTTTCTTGATCGTCTTGATGTCCAGGAGATCCGGGATATTGTGAAAGGTGTTCCACCCGCCGGCCAGAAGCGATGAGGCCAAGATCGGCAGCGCGGCGTTCTTGGCGCCGCTGATCCGCACCTCCCCCGCGAGCTTCTTCCCCCCGACGATCACGATCTTGTCCATTGTTCTGTTGTTCTGTCCTCTTAGTTATCCGGCCAAACGCATGTCGAGACCTTTGATGGCTTCGTAAAAGTGCAAAATCCTCCCGCCCTCAGGTCTTCTTTCGCGCCGCTGCGACACGATCCATCACCCCCGTACTCCCGGTGAACTTGAATAGTATCATAGAATTCCTTCTCCGGGAAGAAGTCTTCACCAAGCCTCTTATTTCATGCATCATTATTCAATCATATTCAGATGGCTAAAATTCAATTGACACACAAGACCGTTTTCTTTACAGTAGCACACAAAAGCAGTGACTTGATGTTTTATTCCAAAGGAAAGGAGATACCTATGACAACGATAAAAGTACATCCGTCCAAGACCGTGGGAATAATGGTTACGCTCTCTCTCATACTCGCCGCCTTTACGGCTACGACCGTCCTGGCGGCCGACGCTTACCCAAGCAGGCCGATAAGGCTCATCGTTCCGTTCCCGCCGGGCGGGGGAGTGGATGTGGTAGCGCGGCTGATCTCCCCTGATTTATCCAAACGCCTGGGAGAGCAGGTCATCGTGGAAAATCGCCCCGGGGGCGGTTCAATCACCGGTACGGAAATGGTGGCGAACGCAAAGCCGGACGGTTACACGCTGCTCGTCGCCTCGGGCGTCCATACGACGAATCCCGTTCTTCAAAAGTTGCCTTTCGATCCGATAAAGTCCTTTACCCCGGTCGTGAGGATCGGAGTCGGACCGAACGCACTGGTCGTCAATCCGAACCTCCCGGCCAAAACGGTAAAGGAGTTGATTGCCCTGTGCAAACAGAAGCCGGGGGAGATTATTTTCGGCAGTGCAGGACTCGGCGGTACCCCCCACATGACCATAGAGCTCTTCAAGTTAATGGCCGGCGTCGATTTCAAGATCATCCAGTTCAAGGGCGGCGGTCCCGCGCTGATCGATCTGATGGGAGGGCACAGTCATGCCGTGATCGGCTCACTTGCCCAAGCGATTGGGTACATCAAATCCGGCAAGCTCAGGTGTCTGGGAACCGGCGGGGTTACTCGGAGCCCCATGCTTCCGGACGTGCCGACCATAGCGGAAGCAGGAGACTTGCCCGGGTACGAAGCGGGCAACTGGTGGGCGATTATGGCACCGGCAGGCACCCCGGCGCCGATCGTCCAAAAATTAACCGAGGTCTTTAAAGAGGTCCTCTCCGTTGAGGAAACAAAAAAGCGGCTCCTGAACAGCGGGGCGGAACCCGGTTTCTTGGGCCCGGCCGAATTAGGTACCTTTATCACAGGCGAGCTGGCCCGATGGGCGGATGTCGTCAAGAGGGCCAACATCAAATTGGAGCAGTAGAAACAATCTCCAGGCGAGGCTCTATTCTTAGCACGATTCATGACTGAGCGGCCCGGACGTCACCGGCGGCGTACGCAAACTCTTGCTCTCCCGGCGCCGCTCAGTCGGACATTCTTCCCGCGAGAGAACATTTTTCACCAGAAGGGATTTCCCCCTCAGGTCTTCTTTCGCGCCACGGCGACACGGTCAGTCCCGGCGTAGTCCCTCCGAAACCGGATACTATCATACAATCCCTCCTCCCGGAAGAGGGCCTCGACAAGCCCCTTTTGCCCCTCGCCGATCTCCAGGAAGATCCACCCGCCCGCATTCAGCCGGTTCGCCCCTTCCCGGATGATCTTCCGGTGAAAGGCGGCGCCGTCCGAACCCGCAATGAGCGCCTGGCGGGGCTCGAACTCCCGGATCCCCGCCGGCAGCAGGGAATAAGCAGCATCCGGGATATAGGGCGGGTTGGAGACGAC
>JAZDIV010000069.1:0-3330 GCA_043804695.1 PVC group bacterium
TGACCCCTTCGATCTCCTCCGGATCCTGGAACTCGAAGAAACAGCGGCCGCCGGTAAGTTCCCGGATTTTGGCGACCAAAACGGGGACCTGGCGGCCGGGGATCCAGCCGGAGATCAGGTAAGTCCGCCGGGTCTTGCGGACATACGTTGTCGCGCGCTCAATGGTCTGCCCGAGCTGCAGCCGGTCAAGCAGGGCGCGGAGGCGCGGGGCCAGCTCTTCCGCGGCCAGCGCCAGCTTTCGGTCGGCGGCGGCGATCTCGGTCTGGAGATCTTCGATCCGGGTCTGGATTTTCCGGACGAGTTCCCGGTTCAGTTCCGGTCGGCCCGGCGGGAGTTCCGCTCTGGTGAAGCCGCACTCGGCCATGTTTTTTTCCAGCACCACCCGGTCCTTCCTGAGCACGATGACCAGGAGAGTGACCTTGCCGGATGCCGTCTGAACGGGGAGAAGGACGTGCGGGATGGGCTTGAGGCCCGCCTCCAGGATCGGGAGATTGGTCTCCGCTACCTGTCCGAGCGCCACTTCCAGAAATGAATATTTTCCCTTCCAGGAGAAGCCGAGTTTATCCAGGGCGAAGGTCTTGACCTCGGCGAGCATCCGCTCCTGGGTGCTGAGTTCCTCCTCTCGCGCTTCCTTCTCCAGCCAGAGCGGGTTGAGCCGGCTCTCCGCCTCCCGCAGGGTTCCTTCCGCTTCTTCCCGGCCGACGGGCTGGAATGCCGGTTCCGGGCCGGGAAGGGGGCGCCCGCCCGGACCGAGCTTTTTCAGCACTTCCCGGCCCCGGTTCAGGAGCGGCGGCTGCCATTGCCGCGCTTCGCCCTCCGCCTCGGGCTGGAGCTCCTCCGCCCAGGGATCGAGCTGACTGACCTGGGCCGGGTGGAGGAGCCCGGACTCGATGATCCCTTCGGTCACCAGATCGATGCTGGTATCAAAAACCAGCAGGTTGAGCTTTTTCATTTTTTCCGGATGGAGCATTACCGCGTCCCTTCGGCCAGCAGCTTGGTATAGAGGGTGCTGACCAGAAAACGGGTTTCGGCGACCTTGAACATCAGGTAGGCCAGGACGGTGGCAATGGTAAACGGCGCGGAGCGAAATGCCGTCCTGGCTTCCTTGATCAGGATTTCCCAGAGCGCCGCCTCGAGGAGCGCGAAGGAGGAAGAGTCAAACCTCCCCGCCAGGAGCTTCTGAATCCGGCGGTAGGGACCGGCGGCCGCCCGGGCCAGCGCGCTCCGGATATCTTCCGAGAGGGCCAGGTTTCTCAGCATCCCGGGGTTGATCCGGTTCCCGGAGGGGATGAGATAGGAGAACACCTCGCTGAAGGGGAGCCGGTAGTATTCCCGCAGGCGGAGGAGCAGCTTGATGTTCTCGATGTCGATCTCGGTCCCGATCAGCCGGAGGGCGATCTCGCGGTCGGATGAACGCAGCGCCTCGATCCGGTCATTGAGCCGGGAGTAGTAATCAACGTCCAGGGCCGCCTCCAGCGGGAACAGGGTGCGCTTCTGCCGGAACAGCTCCCGCGCCTGCGCCAGCGGTTCCCGGTAGGGGCTTTCTCCGAGATATCCCAGGACGTCGTCAAGGGTTCGGGCGGACAGGATTTTTTTGATCGGGAGGGGATAACAGATGGTTTCCTCGATCAGGTAGGGAAGCTCTTCTTCCCGTTCCTGGGGCTGAAACCAGAGGCGGAGGACGGCCTTGAAGTTCTGCCGATCGTAGCGCTCCAGAAGTCCGAACACGATTTCCCCGGTCTGTCCCTTCTTCGCCGCCATGATTTTCTTATGCAGACCGATGTCGTAGAGGAGAAGCTCTTTTTCCAGTCGCCGGGGATCGGCGACAACTTCGGGCCGGGCCGCGATCTCCCGGTAGGGGGTCAGCCCCAGCAAACGGAAAAATTCTTCCGGGTGGGGGGCGCGGGTCAGGGCCTCGCGCTGTTCCGGGGAAAGGAGGAAGCTGAACATCGCCTTGACCTTGGCGTTCAGGAAAGCGTAAAGGGAAAGGTCGCGCAGCATGGATTTCTTCTCCGTCCCGCCGGAATGACAGGTCAGGTTCGGGTCAGCTCTTCAAAAATCATGGAGGCGGCGCGGTCCCGAACCGCCGGTGCGAGACGGGAGAACTCCTCTCCCCTCCGGCGAGCCTCCTCCACCACGATCCGCCTCTCCGCCGCCGCCTGCTGAAGGGACTGCTGGAGAATCTTCCCGCCTTCCGACTGTGCCTCCGCCCGGACCCGGGCCATGATCCGGTTGGTTTCCTCCTCGGCTCCGGAAAGAATCCGGCCGGCTTCGGCGCGGGCCTGCTGCACCTGGCGGGTGGCTTCTTCTTCGGTGGAAATGATTTGTTGAACTATTTCCTTCATTTTTCTTGAAATCTATCCCGCTCGACTATATCCTATGAGCTTGAAAAGTCAAGAAATGCGAGAACCGAGGCGATGACGATTAAACTTTCCGAACTGATCAAAGAAAAGTGCATCACCGTTTCCCTGCGTCCCGGCCCCAAGGAAGAAATCATCCGGGAAATGGTGCAGCTGGCGGCCCGCTCCGACCGGGTAGTCGACCTGGAGGCGGTGCTCCAGTCCGCCCTGGAACGGGAAAAGCAGGGGAGCACCGGCATCGGGGGCGGGATCGCCGTTCCCCACGCCAAGTCGGCCGGGGTGACGGAACTGGTCGGGGCCCTGGGCATCTGCCGGGAAGGGACGGACTTCGATTCCATCGACGGCCAGCCGGCCTACCTGGTTTGTTTCCTGGAGGCGGTGCTCGATAACCCCGGCCCCCACATCCAGGCTCTGGCGAAAATTTCCCGCCTGATTCAAACCACCGACTTTTTGCCGGCGGTTCTGAAGTGCCGGACCCCCGCCGAGGCGCACCGTCTTCTCCGGCAGTACGACGCCGAAAGAATACCCGGGTGAATAAACGGGGTCAGGTCTTCATTAGTCAATTAACATCCGGGTTAGTTAGCCCGGCAGCAAGAAATAATATATCCAACAACTCCACCGAGCGGCTTCGAGCACATCTTGTTAATTGACTAATGAAGACCTGACCCCTTAAGGTAATTTTTATAGAGGAGAAAAAGGAATGACCGAAGAAAGAAAAGAGCTGGAAGAGACCACCGATCAGATTCAGGCCGAGCAGCCCGAAGAAGCGGCCCCGGCGCCCGAAGAAGCGGCCCCGGCGCCCGAAGACGCGGCCCCGGCACCCGAAGAAGCGGCCCCGGCACCCGAAGAAGCGGCCCCGGCACCCGAAGAAGCGGCCCCGGCAGCCGAGGAAGATGCCGCGCCGGCCGAGGAAGAAGACCCCGCAGACCCCGAGGCGGAGACCCACCAGAGACCACACCAGACGCACCCG